>DBBK01000016.1:4205-7708 GCA_002292165.1 Brevundimonas sp. UBA986 | reverse complement strand
GGCTTTCGCGGAGTGAACCCCCGATCGGCCCGGGCCGCCAGTTTAAAATCGGTCATTCTTCCGAAGGTCAGTGCGCCGCCGCTCCGGGATCCGGCGCCGCGAGGAGGCGGGCGACGGGGGCCAGCTTGTCCGGATTGCGGGTGATGTAGACCCCGACAATGCGGCCGTCGCGAATGTCGAGCGCCGTGGTCTGGAGCACCTGACCGCGTTCGAGGCTGACATAGCCCGGCAGGCCGTCGATCCACATGGGCCGGAGCAGGCTGAAGGCGTCGGCCCCGTATTTCCGGTTCAGGCCGGCGAACAGGCGCAGCAGGCGCGCAAGGCCGCGGATCGGATTGTGGAAGGCGATGACCTTGCCGCCGCCGTCGGCGTAGAGGACCGCGTTCTCGGCCAGCAGGCTGCCCAGGGTCTGAAGGTCACCGTCGCGGCTGGCGGCGAAGAAGGCGCGGGCGATGCGGTCGCCCTCCTCGCGCGCCACCGGGAAGCGCGGGCGGGCGTCCTGAACGTGCTTGCGGGCGCGCGAGGCCAGCTGGCGCACGGCGGTCGGGTCGCGGTCGAGGGTGCGGCCGACCTCGTCGAAGGCCACGCCGAAGACGTCGTGCAGCAGGAAGGCGGCCCGCTCAAGCGGCGAAAGACGCTCCAGCGCCATCATCAGGGTCAGGGTGAGGTCGTCGGCCTGATCCTCCTCCGGGTCGACCGAACCGACGAGGGGGTCCGGAAGCCAGGCGCCGACATAGGTCTCGCGCCGCGACCGGGCCGACTTGATCTGGTCCAGGCACAGGCGGGTGACGGTGCGGGTCAGCCAGGCGGCGGGCTCGCGGATTTCGGCCGGATCGACCGAGCGCCAGCGCAGCCAGCCGTCCTGAACGACGTCCTCGGCCTCGGCGACCGAGCCGAGCATGCGATAGGCGAGACGCACCAGCCGGGGCCGGTGCGTCTCGAACAGATCGGTCGGGGCGTCAGGCCGCGACATGCGCCGTGTCTTTGGTGTGGTCCGCGCCGTGGGCGAAGCGGAAGCCGATAGCCAGGCGGTTCCAGACGTTGATGGCGCCGATGGCGAAGGTGAGCTTCGCGATCTCGGCCTCGTCGAAGACCGCCTTGAGCGCTTCCCAGTCGGCGTCCGGGGCATGGGTGTCGGCGACGCGGGTCAGGGCCTCGGCCCAGCCGAGGGCGGCGCGCTCGCGGTCCGAATAGAGGCTGGATTCGCGCCAGGCCGGCAGCATGGTGAGGCGCAGCGGCGTCTCTCCGGCCTTGAGGGCGTCGGTGGTGTGCATATGGATGCAGAAGGCGCAGCCGTTGATCTGGGACACATGGGTCTTGATCAGCTCGATCACGGTCTTGTCCAGACCGCTGTCGACCGTGGCCTGCTCAAGGGCGAGCATGGCCTGATAGTGGCTGGGGGCCAGTTTGAAGGGGGCGGTCAGGCGGGGGGTCATCATCGTCTCTCCATGCGGCGCATCCATGCGCTTCACCCCCGATGACGAGACGGGCGGGACGAGTGTGACATGGATCGAAAGAATTTCGGACTGCACGCGCGGCTGCCCCCTCCACCCCGGCGCAAGCGCGCCGCGGTCCCCCTCCCCACGCTAGGCGTGGGGAGGAGACGCGAAGAAGTCCTCGATGACGCGGCGGTAGACGGAGGTCAGGGCGTCGAGTTCAGCGGTGGGGACCCGTTCGTCGAACTGGTGCATGGTGACCCCGACGAGGCCCAGTTCCAGCACCGGGCACAGAGCGCGGATGAAGCGGGCGTCCGAGGTGCCGCCGGTGGTGGAGGCCTCCGGGCGGCGGCCCAGCTCGGCCTCGACCGCGTCCTGAACGAGGGTGACGAAGGGGCCGACGGGGGTCAGGAAGGCCTCGCCCGAGCACATATGCTCCAGAGTGATCTGCATCCCCGTCTCGGCCTGCATCCGACCCGCCTCGCGGTTTAGCCAGGCGATCAGCTGGTCGCCGGTGTGGGCAGGGTTGAAGCGGATGTTGAGCCGCGCCCTGGCCTCGGCCGGGATGACGTTGGTCGCCCCGTTGCCGATGTCGATGGTGGTGATCTCGAGGTTGGACGGCTGGAAGGCCTCATAGCCCTCGTCGAGGATCTGGGCGTCGAGCTGGGACAGCATGCGCACCAGCACCGGGGCCGGGTTGGCGGCGCGCTGGGGATAGGCGACGTGACCCTGTTTGCCGTGGACGGTGATCCAGGTGTTGAGCGAGCCGCGGCGGCCGATCTTGATCATGTCGCCGAGCACGCCCTGGGACGACGGTTCGCCGACGATGCAGGCGTCGATGATCTCGCCCTCGGCCATCAGGGCCTCGACGACGCGCTTGGTGCCGTGCAGCGCCGGACCTTCCTCATCGCCGGTGATCAGGAAGGACAGGGAGCCGTGCGGCTCGCCCATGGCCAGGACCTCGGCGACGGCGCAGACCCAGGCGGCGATGCCCCCCTTCATGTCCACCGCGCCCCGGCCGAACAGGATGCCGTCCTTGACCTCGGCCTGGAACGGGTCCGACGACCAGCCGCTCTCGGCGCCCGTGGGCACGACGTCGGTATGGCCGGCGAAGCAGAGGTTGGGCGAGGCCGTGCCGCGCCGGGCGTAGAGGTTCTCGATCCGCGCGTGGACCCCCTCGCCGCCCGGCCCCTCGAAGGGCATGCGGCGGCAGGTGAAGCCGAGCTCGGTCAGCACCGTCTCCAGCACCTCCATGGCGCCGGCGTCCGCCGGGGTCACCGAGGGCCGTTTGATCAGAAGTCGGGTCAGTTCGACAGGATCGATCACAGGAGTTGATGCGCGGCTCATGACGGTATGCTTTACGGGGCTTGTGCGACTGCGAGAAGGGATCGCCGTGCCCAAGATAGTTAACGAGGACGCCCCGGCTATCGGCGGAACTACCTACCCCGACGAGTTTGCCGGAGAATGCCGTCCGCGTCGCCGCTGGAAGCTGGGCGATGCGGTCGGGCTGGACCAGTTCGGGGTGAATCTTCTGCACCTGCCGCCCGGCGCCTGGTCGGCGCAGCGCCACTGGCATTTCACCGAGGACGAATTCGTCTGGGTCGTGTCCGGCGAGGTGGTCCTGGTCGAGGGTCTTGAAGGCGAGCCCCTGACCGAGACCGTGCTGCGCGCCGGAGAGTGCGCGGGGTTCAAGGCCGGGGTTCCCAACGGCCACAAGCTGGAGAACCGCTCGGACGCGCTTGCCGTGCTGCTGGAGGTCGGGACGCGCAACCCGACCGGTGACGGCTGCGACTACCCCGACATCGACATGGTCCTGCCGCTGGGCGCCGACCGCTATCATCACCGAGACGGAACGCCCTACCCCAAGTATGACCGACGCACCTGAAGCCCCCGAGCCGATCACCAAACCCGTGGCCGAGGCGGCGCTGGCCGCCCACGGGACCAATCCGTGGACGATGCCCGATTTCCGCCTGCTGTGGCTGACGCGGATCGCGGCGGGCGTGGCCATCCAGATCCAGTCGACGACGGTGATCTGGCAGGTGCTGGATCTGGCGCGTGGTCGCGGGG
>DBBK01000016.1:0-4147 GCA_002292165.1 Brevundimonas sp. UBA986 | reverse complement strand
GGCGGCGCTGTATGCGGGCGCCGTGGGGCTGGTGCAGTTCATCCCGCTGCTGATCCTGACCCTGCCGGCCGGGGAGATGGCCGACCGACGCGACCGGCGCCGCACCGTGGCCTTTTCGGTGGCTGGGGAGCTCACCTGCGCGGTCCTGTTCCTGGGCCTGGCCCTGCTGGGCGCCGTGCCCCTATGGGCCCTGCTGGTCGTGGCGGGCCTGTTCGGGGTCAGCCGCGCCTTCCTGGCGCCCGCCAGCCAGGCCTATCTGCCCATGGTCGTCGGCCGCGCCGCCCTGCCCCGCGCCATCGTCTCCCAGTCGCTGGCCTTCCAGGTCGGCGCCATCGCCGGACCCGCGGCGGGCGGGCTGCTGATCGGTCAGTTCGGGATCACGGCCTCCTATGGCGTTTCAGCGGCCCTGTTCATCGCCGCCCTGACCTGCATCCTTCTGGTCAAGACCAGCGGCAAGCCGTTGAACGCCCGGGAAGGCGGCGACCTGCGCGACCGGATCACGGCCGTCGGCGAAGGTCTGAGCTACATCTGGAAGACGGGGGTGGTGATCGGGGCCATCTCGCTGGATCTGGTCGTGGTCCTGCTGGCCGGGATGGCCCTGCTGATCCCGGTCTTCGCGCGCGATATCCTTCATGTGGGATCGGAAGGCTTCGGCCTGTTCCGCGCCTCGTTCGGGGTCGGGGCCTTCCTGATGGGGCTCTATCTGGCGCGCTTCCCCATTGTGCGTCGGGGCGGGATCTGGATGTTCGGCGCCGTGGCCGTGTTCGGCCTCTGCACCCTGGTGTTCGGCGTGTCGCGGATCGCCTGGGTCTCTGGCGTGGCCCTGGCCATCGCCGGGGCGGCGGACATGATCAGCGTCAACATCCGCCAGACCCTGATCCAGCTGGCCACCCCCGACGAGATGCGCGGCCGGGTGTCCTCGGTCTCCATGCTGTTCATCGGCGCCTCCAACGAACTGGGCGACGCCTTCACCGGGCTGATGGCGCGGATCCTGGGACCGGTCGGCGCCGCGGTGTTCGGCGGCTTCGGCGCACTGGCCGCCACCGGCCTGTGGGCGAGGATGTTCCCGAGCCTGAGGAAGGCCGACCGGCTGGAGTAGCCGCGGCTACCCCCAGACCTTGAAGTGCTTGGACAGCTTCAGGCCCTGCTTCTGGTAGTGGCTGCCGCCCTCGCCGTAGAGGCGGGTGGGACGTTCGGTCAGGGGTTCATAGACGAGCCGCGCGACGATCTGGCCGTGTTCCAGCAGGAAGGGGGTGTCGTGGGTGCGGACCTCCAGCACGCCCTTTGAGCCCGCGCCGTGCGCCTCGTCCGTGCCGAAGCCGGGGTCGAAGAAGCCGGCGTAGTGGACGCGGAACTCGCCGACCGAGGGGTCGATGGGGGTCATCTCGGCGGCCTGATCGACGGGGATTTCGACCTCGTCGGAGGAGGCGAGGATGTAGAACTCGCCCGGATCCAGCAGCAGCTCGCCCCGGCGCAGGGACAGCGGCTCCCAGTAGTCGCGCGGATCGTGGCCGTCGATGTTCTCCAGATCGACGACGCCGGCGTGGCGACGGCCGCGGAAGCCGACGATGTCGCCGCCGCGCAGGTCGACGCCGACCGAGCGGGTCTCCAGCTTCGGCGGTTCGCCGGCCTTGAGGCGCAGCTGGTTCAGCCGGGTGCCGGGACGGACCAGGATGGAGAAGGTCTGGGGCGCGATCTCCATATAGAGAGGCCCCTCATAGCCCTCGGCGACATCGTCGAAGCTGGCGCCGCGATCGGTCAGCAGGCGCACGAAGACGTCGACGCGGCCGGTCGAGGACTTGGGATTGGCGCGGGCGATCAGGCCTTTCGGCAGGCTGAGGCGCTCCTGCAGCTCGGCGATATAGACGCAGCCCTTCTCCAGCACATAGCCGCCGGACAGGTCGATCGGATGCATGGAGACGTCGGCGATGCGGTCGGCGACCAGACGCTGGCCCGGCAGGAAGGAGGCGCGCACGCGCCAGGCGCGGTCGGACAGGCGCAGGTCGAGACTGGCCGGCTGGACCTGATCGGCGTCGAAGGGGGTTTGCGAGGTGATGGCGCCCGTGGCGATCAGGGTCTCGATGGACTGGCAGGGCAGAATGCCCGCTTTGGTAAGGTCGATGCTCATTCCGACAGCCATACACCTTGCGCCTTAAAAGCGAGAGGCCCCGCCGGAAAAGCGAGCGGACTTGAAGGCTGCACGAGAGCGCGCGACTGTGGTGGCCTCAAGTAGCGCAAGGCGCGTTAGGCCCTCGGTAAAGTGCACGACAGTCAGCCGTACATCGCGGAAACCGAAGGGGTCCTGGTCAAGGTCCGGCCCAGCTATCTGGCCGGCCAGTCCGATCCCGAGGCGGGGCGCTGGGTCTGGGCCTATCAGGTCGAGATCGTCAATCTGAGCCCGACGGCGATCCAGTTGGTGGCGCGCCATTGGGTGATCACCGACGCGCGCGGCCATGTCGAGGAGGTGCGCGGCTCGGGGGTCATCGGCGAACAGCCGGTGATCGCGCCGGGCGACAGCTATTCCTATGCCTCCGGGTGCCCGCTGACGACGCCCTCGGGCTCGATGGTCGGCGCCTATTCGATGACCGACGGCGAGGGCCGGATGTTCGAGGCGGCCATCCCCGCGTTCAGCCTGGATATTCCGGACAAGCGGCGGACGCTGAACTGAGGGTCCCCGCCTTCGCCGGGATGAGCGGAATCGGGCCGCGCTCAAGCAGCGAGGCTCCGCGAGCCGAGCGGTAGCGCACACCATGCGCTCAAGCAGCGAGCAACCGCGTTGCGAGCGTTAGCGCCAGAAAACAAGGAAAGTGGAGACCGACACGACCCGAAGGGGAATTCGTTGTGGCTGCTGCCTTCCGGCCCTGACCAGGTTGGCGAAGCCTTCGCCCGCACCGATCTCCGAGCGGGGATATGACGGTTCAATGCGGCGAGATCAAGCGTAACCGTTGCAGTCCGCACGTTCGACCGTGTCCGTGGCCGGGTCGTAGACCACGGTGATGAAGTCGCACCCGCCGTCGAAAACGTAGCCTGTCTGCACCGGACCACTGCGGATACCGACAACCGGAGCCGAGCGGGGATCGGCTGGATCCGCACGTTCAGATCCCCGGTAGTAGCCGACGACCTTGCCCTGATAGGGGAAATAGATCCTCAGATAGTCGCCGATCGGCTTGGAGCCTCGCGGCATCGACACCTTGGCCTCCACCCGGGCGACCACCTCGGGCGACGGCCCGCCCGGAAGGAATTCCGAAATCTGCGCCGACGGCTGCGCCGAGGCGCCGCCGGCGATCATTGCCAGGACCAGGGCGGTAAGGACCTTCATCATCTTGCTCCGGCGGACTGAGAGGATAAGGAGGTCACATGGCCTTTGCTCCCGTCAACACCTTCGCCGGCAATCCGCTCGATCGGGCGGGCGATCTCCGAAACGATCCGGCCTGGATCGAGGCGCAGGCGACCCACCCGGAGGCGCTGGCCATGGTGCTGTGGGAGGGTCAGCCCCTGCTGGAGGAAGGGCCGGACGGTCCAAGGCTGGCGTGGCTGTCGATGGCCCATGCGCGGGATCTGGTGAAGGACCGGGAGCTGTTCCTCGGCCTCTGGAAGGACGCGCCGGTCTTCGCCATCGAATATGAGACGCCCGAGGACCCGACCACCGGGCCGGTGCGGGGTCTGGGCCAGTTCAGCGGGATGCGCGAGGCGGCCGCCGTGCTGCAGGGCAATGAGGCGGCCATGGCGGGGACGGCCAAGGCCCTGTTCGACTGGCGGCGTCGTCACGGATTCTGCGCCNNCGAACATTTCCCGCGCGTCGACCCGGTGACCATCATGCTGCCGGTCTACAAGGGCGGGCCCGAGCCCCTGTGCCTGCTGGGCCGTCAGGCGGCGTGGCCGGCGGGACGGATGTCGGCGCTGGCGGGTTTCCTCGAGCCCGGCGAAAGCATCGAGGAGGCCTGCGCCCGCGAGATCAAGGAGGAGAGCGGACTGACGGTCACCGCCGTCCGCTACCACTCCAGCCAGCCCTGGCCCTTCCCGTCCCAGCTGATGATCGGCCTGATCGCCGAGGTGTCCGACGACCAGGCGGCGCCGGACCAGACGGAACTGGAGAGCGTGGCCTGGCTGACGCGGGCGGAGGCGGCGGATGTGATCGCGGGCGTGC
>DBBK01000279.1 GCA_002292165.1 Brevundimonas sp. UBA986 | reverse complement strand
GCGGTGACGACGATGTCGCCGACCGTGGCGTAGGACGGGTCGACCACGGGGCGCGTCTGGGTCGCGGGCGCGGCGCCGCCCCCGGCCTCGTCGCCATCGGCGGTTTGGGCAAATGTGGGCCCGGCGACGCAGGTCGCCAGCGCCGCCATGCAGATCAGGTCACGGTGTCGTCGACGGGAATGGCGGGGTGTGGTCACGGGCACGGGCAATCCTCCTTGCGGCGCCCGTGAACCGTGACCGTTAATCCCTATCTCGCAAAAAGGGATTTTCTAAAGCGAGTTGGGAGCATCTCTCCCAGCCGAACGCCGTCAGGCGACGGCGGTCTTGGCCGTCCCGGTGGCCTTGAAGACGATCACCGCGAACAGAAACATGCCGATCAGCGCCAGGGTCGGGCCGACGATCAGGCCGATATGGGCGAAGGCGATGGCGGGCTGGTACTGCAGCACCTCGATCAGAAGGGCCGGCATGAAGATCAGGAAACCGACCAGGGCGACCCAGAAATGGATCTTCGGCAACAGGCCTTCGGCGGCGGCCGGGTTGGTCCGATAGAACAGGCCGTAGAGGAACATGGACACCCAACCCAGCAGGTTGATGTGGGCATGCACCGGGGCGGCGGTGAAGTTCTGGGTCGAGCCCATATAGTAGCCGAGGCTGACCCCGATCACGATGAAGACGACGGCAAGACGCAGGAAGGCGTTGGACAGGCGCATGACGATTTCCCCCTTCGGAATGGTGGGTCGTCGTTATCTGCGTAACGCCGTGCGCTCAACTCAGCTTTTCGTCATGCTTGGGTCAAAACCTTGACCAAGGCCTTCTCAAAGCCGGCTGTGGCGGAGCCGGGCAGAACGCTGCGGAGCTCGCCGTCGGCGTAGCGCTCCAGCACCGCCGGGTGGACATATGAGGCGCGGCAGACAGTCGGTGTATTGCCCAGCAGCCCAGAGACCGCCTTCACACAGAGATTGATCCGGCGCTTCGCCTCGGTGGGGGAGGTGGGCGGGTCCATGTCGCGCAGGGCCCGCGCGGCCGACACCGTGCCGGCCCAGGTGCGGAAATCCTTGGCCGAAAAGCCGTCCCCCATGGCCTCGCGGATATAGGCGTTCACGTCGTCGGAGGTGATCGGACACAGGTCGCCGTCGGCGCTTCGGTATTTGAACAGATGCTGGCCCGGCAGTTCGCGCAGGGACCGGACGACGGTGGAAAGGCGCCGGTCACGGACGCTGACCCTGTGATCCACCCCGCTCTTGCCCCGGAACTCGAAAGTCAGGGCGGCGCCGTCGACCTCCAGATGGCGCTTGTTCAAGGTGGTCAGGCCATAGGAGCGGTTCTGCCTGGCATACTGGGCGTTGCCGACGCGGATCAGGGTGATCTCCAGCAGGCGCACGGCGGTCGCCAGCACCTTGTCGCGAACCGGGCCGCGCCTGGCCAGATCGGCTTCGATCCGCCGGTGCAGCTTCGGCAGGGCGCGGGCGAAGGCGGGCAGGCGATCGAACTTGGTCTCGGACCGGGCCGTGCTCCAGTCGGGGTGATAGCGGTACTGCTTGCGCGCCCGGGCGTCACGGCCGGTCGCCTGGATATGGCCGGTAGCGCGCGGGCAGATCCAGACGTCGGTCCAGGCGGGCGGAATGGCCAGGTGTTTGATGCGGGCGATCACCGCCCGGTCGCGGATCAGGACGCCCTGCTCATCGTGATAGGAAAAGCCGGTCCCGCTGCGGCTACGGCTCAGGCCCGGATTCTCGTCGCTGCAGTAGGTAAGGCCCTTCGGAACCTCCTGCGGAAGTTCATGAGCGGCAATGAAGCGGGTTGATCCGTCGGGCATGGGCGGCGAACGTTTCACGCGGTTCGCCGGTTCCTGTGTCGGCGGGCGTGCGGTCCGGCTTGACCTGTGAGGGGCAAAGGGGGACGACCGGGCATGAATTATCGCCACAGCTTTCACGCCGGAAACTTCGCCGATCTGGTCAAGCACGCGCTTGTCCTCTGGCTGCTGAAGGCGCGGCAGGCCGGGCGGGACACGGTCACCGTCCTCGACACCCATTCGGGCGCCGGCCTCTATGATCTGTCCGGCGACGCGGTGCGGTCGCGCGAGGCCGAGGCGGGCGTTGCGCGGCTGATGCAGGCGAAAGGTCTGCCGCCCCTGATCGCGGCCCTGGCGGCGGAGGTCAGGGCGGTGAACCCGCAGGGCGGGGTGCGCTTCTATCCGGGCTCGCCCCTGCTGATCGCGCGCCATCTGAGGCCCGGCGACCGGTACGGCGGTTTCGATCTGAACGACGACGTGGCCGCCCTGCTGGTCGAGGCCCTGCGCGGCCATCCCAACGCCTCGGGCCGTTCCGGCGACGGCTATGAGGCGGTGCTGGCCGAGGCCAAGGCGGGCCCCGCCGACCTGATCCTGATCGACCCGCCGTTCGAACGGCCCGACGATTATCTGCGCGCCGCCGACACGACCCTGGCCCTGCTCAAGGCGCGGCGCGAGGCGACGGTCGCCATCTGGACCCCGCTCAAGGATCTGGAGACCTTCGACGGCTTCCTGCGCCGGCTGGGGAGCGCCCATCCGACGGTGGTCGCCGAAGTTCGGCTGCGGCCCCTGACCAATCCGATGAAGATGAACGGCTGCACCATGGTGGTGGTCAATCCGCCCGTGGGGACTGACGAGGCCGCCGCCGAAATCTGCGGCTGGGTGGCCGGGACCCTGGGTGAGTCGTGTCAGAAGTCCGAGGTCTGGCGACTTTGACGCCATAGGTTGTGCACGGTTTCGCATCTGCGAAAGAAAATTCACCGCTGACCTGTCTGATGGGCTTGCCAAAGCGGACATGAGTGTCCACTTAGCCGCTCATGGCCCGAGCCCCTCGAAAAGATGCGGTCGAAAGACGCGACGCCCTGCTGGCCGCCGCCGCCGAGGCCTTCGCCGATCAGGGCTATAACGTCCCGCTGGACGTCATCGCCGAGAAGGCCGGCGTCGGCCGGGCGACCCTCTATCGCAACTTCGCCGACCGCACGGCCCTGGCCCTCGCCGTCTTCGAGGACCAACTGGAGGATCTGGCCCGGCGTACCCGCGAACGCGGCGACGATCCCGAGGCCTTTTTCTGGTTCGTGGACCAGCTGGCCGAGGTGCTGGGCAAGAACGCCGGCCTCGACGCCGCCCTGCGTGAGGCCCAGTCCTCGGGCGCCCTCAAGCCAATCCGCACCAAGCTGGTAGAGGCCGGGGAGGGGGCGCTGGAACGGGCCAAGGCCGCCGGTCTGGTCCGCCCCGATCTGGGCCCCAGCGACATCCGCGCCATCGCCATGATCCTCGGCGCCGGCGCCAGCCGCCCGACGCCGGAAGAGCGTGATATGTTCGCCCGGCGCATTCGTGCGTTGCTGCTGGACGGACTTCGGATTCGGTCATGAGCACCCGCCCGCACGACCTGCCCTGGGAAGAGTACGAAAAGACTCTTCAACCGCACGAGAAGCCGACCCTGATCGGTTCTCCCGCGACGCCCGATCACCACTGGCGCCTGCGTCTGGCCTATGGCGCGGTGGGCCTGCTGGTGGCCATTACCGGCAACCTCGGCAACGCGGTGGTCACGGCCAATATCCAGAGCCTGGCGGGCCACCTCGGGGTGACGACGACCGAGGCGGCCTGGCTGCCCGTGGTCTTCATCATGACCAACGCCTGCATGAACCTGATCCTCGTCAAGTTCCGCCAGCAGTACGGGCTTCAGCCCTTCACTCGGATCATCCTTGGCATCTTCGTGCCCGTCTCCATCGCCAACGTCTTCGTCTCGAGTTTCGAGTCGGAGCTGGTCACACGGGCCGTCGCGGGCATCTGCGGCGCGGGCATGTCGACGCTGGGCTTCCTCTACATCATCCAGGCCTTCCCGGCGGCCCACCGGCTGAAGGGGCTGATCGTCGGCATCGGCCTGTCCAGCTTCGCCGTGCCCATCGCCCGGATCGTCTCGACCCATCTGCTCGACATCGGTGACTGGGAGGGGCTGAACATCTCCCAGCTTGGCTTGGCCCTGCTGTCGCTGGCCGGGGTCTTCGCCCTGCGCCTGCCGCCGTCGCAGCGCATCGACGCCTATCAGCCGCTCGACTTCCTGACCTTCGCCCTGTTCGCCCCGGGCATCGCCCTGCTGAGCGCGGTGCTGGGTCTGGGCCGTTATGTCTGGTGGACCGAGGCGAGCTGGATCGGCTGGGCCCTGATCGGCTCCATCCTGCTTCTGGCCACGGCCATGATCATCGAATTCTATCGCAAGCGGCCGCTGATCGATCTGCGCTTCCTCGGCGGGGCCGACCTGATCCGGCTGATCCTGGCCATCCTGCTGCTGCGCGTCGTCCTGTCGGAACAGACCTCGGGCTCGGTCGGCTTCCTGCAGCAGATGGGTCTGGGCATGGAGCAGATGAGGAGCCTGTTCTGGGTTGTCCTGATCGCCATGATCGCAGGCACCGCGACCAGCGCCCTGACCCTGAACATGGCCAAGCTCTACAAGCCCATCGCCATCGCGCTCGCCCTGATCGCGGCCGGCGCCTTCATCGACAGTCATGCGACCAGCCTGACCCGGCCTGTGAACCTCTATTTCAGTCAGGCGCTTTTGGCGTTCGCTTCGGCCCTGTTCATCGGCCCGGCCCTGATGATCGGCATCACCCAGGTGCTGACCAAGGCGCCGCAGAATCTGGTCAGCTTTATCGTGACATTCTCGGTGATCCAGAACGTCGGCAGCCTTGCGGGCACGGCGTTGGTCGGCTCCATCGAGACGATCCGCGAGAAATTCCACTCCAGCCAGATCGCCGAGAGCGTCAACATGGGCGACCCGGCCACGGTGCTGCGCCTGCAGCAGCTCGGCGGGGCCTACGCCCGGGTCCAGAACGACCAGATCCTGCGCTCCGGCGACGGGGTCAGCCTGCTGACCCAGCAGATCACCACCCAGGCCCATGTGCTGGCCTACAACGACGTCTTCCTGCTGATCGCCATCGCGGCGGCCGCCGGCTGCCTGTGGACGACGTTTGTGCACTTCCGCCCGAAGATCAAGGCGCACCGCGCCGCCGCCCGCGAGGCCGCCGAAGCGGCCGCCTCCGCCCACTGAGATCGCCCCCGAGACCCGCCATGACCGATACGACCGCCTCTTCCGCTCCCCCCGCTCCGGCCCCCGCCGCGATCCCTGCAAAACGCGCCCTGTTCGGCGTGATCCTCGGTCTGGTCGCCATCGTCGGGATCAGTCTGGTGCTCTACGCCTGGAAGCTGCCGCCCTTCTCGGGCGCCATCCAGCACACCGACAACGCCTTCGTGCGGGGGCAGGTGACGATCATCAGCCCGCAGGTGTCCGGCTATGTCACCTCGGTCCATGTCCAGGACTATCAGGTGGTCAAACAGGGCGAACTGCTGGCTACGGTCGACGACCGCATCTATCGCCAGCAACTGGATCAGGCGACCGCCAACCTGCACGCCGCCGAGGCCGCGCTGGCCAACTCGTCCAACACCCAGGCCTCCGCCCAGGGGACGGTGGCCCAGCGGAACGCGTCGATCGCTTCGGCCCAGGCGGCGCTGGTTCAGGCCCAGGCCAATGCGACCCGGGCCCGCAAGCTGTTCGAGGGCGGCTGGGTCGCCCAGGCGCAGATCGACACCACCCAGGCCTCGCTGCGCGCCGCCCAGGCCGCCGTCGCCGAGGCCAATGCCCTGCAGGGCGTGGCCCAGACGGGCGTTTCCTCGGCGGTGGTCTCCAGAGGCTCGCTGGAAGCGGCGGTCGAGGCCGCGCGCGCCCAGGTGCGTCTGGCCCAGATCAACCTCGACAACACCCGCATCGTCGCCCCGGCCGAGGGCCGTTTGGGCGAGGTCTCGGTCCGGCTCGGTCAGTCGGTGGTCGCTGGCAGCACCCAGCTGACCTCGCTGGTGCCCAACCTCATCTGGGTCAATGCGAACATGAAGGAGACCCAGCTCAAGAACATCCGCATCGGCCAGCCGGTCGAGATGACGGTCGACTCTCTGGGCGGCGCCAAGCTGCGCGGCCATGTGGAGCGCATCTCCCCGGCGACCGGTTCGGAGTTCAGCGTGATCAAGCCCGACAACGCTACCGGCAACTACACCAAGGTGGCACAGCGGGTGCCGGTGCGGATCGCCATCGATCCGAACCAGGAGATCGCGACGCGGCTGGCCCCCGGTATGTCGGTGGTGGCGCGGATCGATACCTCGGGGACCTAACGGGCGCGGGTCGGGTCCGACGTCCCGTCCAGATCGGGATCTGACAGACGCTCCCTGTCGGTGTCTGTGTCGGTAGGATCGGTCTCGGGGCTGAGCAGCTCTTCTGCGGCGTCGTTCGGGGCCTGGGCTTTCGGGCGGGCCGGCGGCTCGGTCGGCTGCGCAGCGGCAGCGGTTTTGCTGCCGCTCGTGCGTTTCGGTTCGGCCTTGGTCCAGCCCAGCGCTTCTCTTGCCTCGTCTCCCTCCTTTTCGAACACGCTGCGAAGGCGGATGTCGGTCTGGGGCACGGGGATCTTGATGCCGGCGGCGTCGAGGGCGTCGGCGATGAGCCAGGTGTAGGCGGCTTGCATCCCGGCCGGGCGCTTGACCGCCGACTGGGTCGGCCAGACCAGAAGCTCGAATTGCAGACCGTCCATGCCGAAGCCGGTCAGCCAGACCTGGCTCTTGCGGCTCTCGGTCTCGGGCAGGGTGAAGGGGCTGGCGCGGGCGGCCTCCAGCACCGCCTCGCGGACCAGGCCGCGATCGGTGCCGCTGGCGACGCTGAACGGGATGTGGATGCGGCGGGTGTCGCCCTTCAGCGTCCAGTTGGTGACCCGGTCCTGGATCAGGCTGGAGTTGGGGACGATGATGTTGACGTTGTCATTGGTGCGGATGCGGGTCGCGCGTGGCCCGATCTCGGTGATCGCGCCCCGCACCCCGCCGTCCAGCTCGACATAGTCGCCGACCGAGACCATCCGGTCGAAGATCAGGAACAGGCCCGAGACGAACTCCTTGACCACCCCCTGAAGGCCCAGGCCGATGCCGATGCCGATGGCGCCGGCGAAGACCGCGAGTGACGACAGATTGATCCCCGCCGCCGTCAGGCCCGTGACCACGCCGATGAAGATCAGGCCGTAGCTGGATAGCTTCTCCAGCAGATACAGGGCGCCGGTCGACTTCTGCGGCGACCGCTCGCGCAGGTGGCGCAGGTTCCGTCCCATGATCCGCGACAGGAGGACGGAGACCACGATGATGACCACCCCGGCGGTCACCCCGCCCAGGGTCAGGCTGGATCCGCTGAAGTTGACCAGTTCGGTGTCGTTCAGCTTGGCGATGTCTTTCAGGGCCATGGGCGATCAGCGTCCGGTGAGCGTGGCGGTTCCAGTCGCAGACTCAACGAGGCCGGTCGGAACTCAATGGGTCAAAACCCCGGGACGGCGCCTCGTCAGGCCCGATACGGAACACCCAAGCTTCCCACGGGTTGAGGGCCTGAGACTTCGAGGATTGAGACCGCGTGACACTTCAACAGGGGCTGGCGTTCGGACTGATCGCCCTGACCATCGGGGCCTTCGTCTGGGGGCGGTTCCGTTATGATCTGGTGGCGGTGGTCGCCCTGGTCGCGGGGCTGGCGGTCGGGATCATCCCGGCGGACGCGGCCTTCGACGGGTTCAAGAACGACGTCACCGTCATCATCGCCTGCGCCCTGATCGTCTCGGCGGCCTTCGCCCGGTCAGGGATCATCGAACTGGCCATGCGGCGTGTCCTGCCGCATCTGAAGACCGAGCGCAGTCAGGTTCCGGTCCTGACGGGCGCGGTGACCCTGCTGTCCATGGCGACCAAGAATGTCGGCGCCCTCGCCATCATGATGCCGGTCGCGTTGCAGGTGGCGAGGAAAACCGGATCGGCCCCGTCGCGGCTGCTGATGCCCATGGCCTTCGGCGCCATGGCGGGCGGGATGGTGACCCTGGTGGGCACGGCGCCCAACATCATCGTCGCCGAGGTGCGTCACGAAATCCTGGGCCGCCCCTTCGCCATGTTCGACTATGCCCCGGTCGGTCTGGGGCTGACGGCCATCGCCCTGGTCTTCCTCGCCTTTGGCTACCGGTTGCTGCCGAAGAACCGGCAGGGGGCCGCGACGCTGAACGCGGCGCTGGCCGCCAACGCCTACGCCACCGAGGTGCGCGCGCCCGAGGACTGGGCGCCGGGGTCGATGTCGATCAAGGCCTTGGGCGACTGCGGGGAGGGGGATGTGCGGATCATGGCCCTGATCCGCGACGGCAAGCGCCGGCCCCGCCCGCGCGGCAACACCGTCATCCGCCCCGGCGACGTCCTTCTGGTCGAAGGCGAGCAGCAGGCGCTGGAGGAATTCCTCGGCCGGTCGAAGCTGAGGCTGGTGCGCGAGAACCATCCCATCGTCATGGAGAAGGCCAGTGAGGAGATCGCCGTGGTCGAGGCGGTGGTCGGCCGCAACTCCCTGCTGCAGGGCCAGTCGGTGCGCCAGTCGGACCTCTACGGCCAGCACGGCATCAACCTGCTGGGCGTGTCGCGCAGCGGCTATGAGCTGAC
>DBBK01000121.1:6390-20397 GCA_002292165.1 Brevundimonas sp. UBA986 | reverse complement strand
CAGGGCCAGCGGCAGGATGCCGAGACCGGTGACCAGGGCCGTCATCAGAATGGGCGTCAGCCGTTCGCGGGCCGCCAGCACCACCGTCTCCAGCGACCAGTCATGGCCCTCATAGGCGACCAGGTGCTCGGTGTGGGAGATCAGCAGGATGGCGTTGCGCGAGGCGATGCCGAACAGGGCCACGAAGCCGACCAGCGAGCCCAGCGACAGGCTGCCGCCGGTCAGGGCCACGGCGACCACCCCGCCGACGAGGGCGCCCGGCGCCGTGCCGAGGATCAGGCCGACCGCCCGACCGCTGCGGAAGGCGAGCAGCAACAGAATGATCACCCCGACCAGGGCCACGCCGACATTGAGCAGCAGGTCGTTGCGGGCGCTCGCGGCGCCGGCGGCCGAGCCAGAATATTCGGCATAGACCCCGGCCGGCAGCTGGGCCTTGGCGATCGCCGCCTGCGCGGCCTTCGTCACCTTCGCCACATCGCGAGGAGCGGGATTGGCGGTGACGACCGAGACGGCGCGGCCGCCGTCGTGGGCGATGACGGTGCGGCCATCGACCAGCCCGACCCTGGCGATCTGCCGCAGCGGCACGACGGCGCCCGAGCTGGAGCGGATCAGCAGATCGCCGACCGCTTCCGGCTGGGACCGCAGGTTCGGCGGGGTGGTCACGGCGATGTCGAGGGCGCGGTCCTGGCGATAAATCTGGGCCGCGACCGTGCCCTGATAGGCGGTCTGGACCGCATCCAGCACCTCGGCCGGCGACAGGCCGTAGCGGCCGACCGCGACGGGATCGAGGGTGATGCGAACCGCGGGCGTCGAGGGCGGCGTGCCCAGCTGGACATCGGTCGCACCGGGCACGGTCTTGAGGATGGCGTCGACCTGACCGGCGGCCTTGTCGAGGGTGTCGGAATCCGCGCCGTAGAGGCTGACCACCAGACTGGCGGTCTGGCCGGACAGGGACTCGCCGATCCGGTCGCCGAGGAAGGTCAGGACCTCGGTTTCCAGCCCCGGATAGGCGGCGAGAATGTCCTGGATCTTCTGCTGGATCCGGTCCTGTTCGGCGCCGGAGAGCTTGGGTTTGAGCTCGACGTGGAACTCGCTGCGCTCCGTGCCCCAGGTGTCCTCGCCGCCCGAGGCGCGGCCGATCTGCTGCTCCACGGACTGGATGCCCGGCACGGCCAGAAGATCCCGGGTGATCGCCTTGCCGTAGGTGCGCATGACGGTCAGGGACGCGCCCGGCCGGGCCGCCACGCCGAGCACGAAATGGCTCTCGCGGAAGGCGGGCAGCAGCTCGGTGTTGAACAGGGCGAAGCCGGCGCCGGTGATCACGAAGGCGACGATCGAGACGATCAGGGCGGCGCGCGGGCGGACCGAAATCCGCTGCAACAGTCCCGCGTGCTTCTCCTTCAGGGTCAGAAGCGGCTTCGGCTCCTCGGGCAGGTGGGCGTTTCGGAGCAGCAGCAGGCTCAGCGCCGGGGTCACCACCACGGCTACGGCCAGGGAGGCGAGGGTGGCGAGGATGAAGGCGGCGGCAAGCGGGCTGAAGAAGGACCCCTGCAACCCGTGCAGGAACAGCACCGGCGTCAGGATCAGGGCGACGACGAGGGTGGCGTAGATGACCGGCGCCCGGACCTCGAGCGAGGCGTGCAGAATGGTCAGGGCGGCGGGCTCGCCCTCGTCGCGGGTGCGCAGGCGCCGCACGATGTTCTCCACGTCGATGACCGCGTCGTCCACGACCACGCCGAGGGCCACGGCCAGACCGCCCAGCGTCATGGTGTTGATGGTCCAGCCCATCCGGTCCATCGCGATCACGGCGATCAGCAGCGACAGGGGGATGCTGAGGAAGGAGATCACCACCGCGCGCCAGTTCCGCAGGAAGACGAACAGGACCAGGGCGATCAGGGCCGCGCCGATCAGAAGGTCCTCGACGATGCCGCCCAGCGCGGCCTCGATGAAGTTGGCCGGGCGGTGCAGGCCGGTGTTCACCGTCACCCCTGCGGCGTCGAGCGTCGGTTTCAGTTCCTGCAGGGCGGCTTCCAGCGCCTTGGTCGCGGTCAGGGTGTTGGCGCCGTACTGGCTCGACAGGCTGATCAGCACGCCGGGCCGGCCCATGATCAGGGCATCGCCGTTCAGCGGGGCGGAGCCTTCGGCGACCTCGGCCACATCGGCCAAACGGATCGGCAGACCGTCGACGGTGGCGATCTGGGCGGCGCCGATCTCGGCCGGGGTCGAGGCCTGGCCTTGCGTCTCGATCAGGATGCGCTGTTCGGAGGTGTCGATGAAGCCGCCGCCGGTGACCCCGGTCGCGGTGCGCGCGGCGGTGACCACATCGCTGAAGCTCAGGTCGTGGGCGGCCAGGGCGTCGGGCCGGACGCGGATCTCGATCCGGCGGGTCTCGCCGCCATAGACAGTGGCGCGAGCGACGCCGGGCGCCGACAGCAGGCGCGGACGCACCGTCCACTCGACCAGATCACGCAGCTCCATCGGGCTGAGCCGGTCGCTGGTGAAGCCGACCTTGAGCAGGTCCATGGTCGAGGAGGTCAGGGGGGCGACCTTCGGGGCGGTGGCGCCCGCCGGCAGGTTGGATGCGGCCTCGCCCAGGGCCTCGGCGACGATCTGGCGCGACCGGTAGGGATCGGCGCCACTCTTGAAGGTCACCGAGACCAGCGACAGGCCCTGAATGGATTCCGAGCGTACCGTCTCGACCCCGGCGGCGCCCGCCACGGCCTGTTCGATCGGGCGGGTGACCAGCTGTTCGACCTGTTCGGCGGTCAGGCCCGCCGCCTCGGTCTGGACCTCGGCCTGGGCCGGGACGAACTCGGGGAAGACGTCATAGGAGGCTGACTTCAGCGTCATGCCGCCATAGGCGAGCAGCAGGGCCGCCAGGACCACGATGATGCGGGCGCGCTCCAGCGACCAGTGGACGACGGCGTTCAACATGGATCAGCCGCCCGCCTGTTCGGCGGCGTAGAGGGCCGAGGCGCCGCGTGTGGCGACGACGTCTCCGGCCTTGAGGCCTGACGTCACGAACAGGCCCTCGGGCGTAGCGACCGGCTGGTCGAGCAGGCGGCGCTCGAAGGCTTCGGCGCCGGTCTTCACATAGACCCAGCTCTGACCCTCGGCGCGCAGGACGGCGCTGTCGGGCACGAGGACGCCGGTCACGCCGCCACCCGCCGGGATCTGCACCGGAAGGGCGAGACCGACGCCCAGCAGCCGGGCTTGCGGACCTGTGACGATGGCCAGCTGGCCTGCCGACTGCAGACGGGGATCGGCGGTGCGCGAGGGGCCGAGGATACGCGCCCGGGCCGTGCCGTTCGGCCCGAGGTCCAAGGTGACGCCGCCGCTGTTCGCGGCCGGCGTCGCGGCGTCGATGCGCAGCAGGACGGCGTTCCCGGCGGCGAGGTCGCGGATCAGCCGGGTGCGGCCGCCGTCGCCCATGGCCGTCAGCGCCGGTCCCCATTCGAGGCCCAGCCGGGTTCTCAGCAGTCGGACCTTCGCCTGATCGGCGCGTGCCGTGGCGACGGCCGCTTCCGAGACCTTGGCGGCGACCATCTGGTCGGTGGCGTTCAGGGCGGTGGCGCGGGCGGCTTCCGCCTGTGACGCGGCGGCGGCGGCGAGGGCGGCGGACAGGTCGCTGTCGAGCAGGGCCAGCGGTCCGGCGTCGATGACCCGGGCGTATCCGGCGACGCTGGGTGCATGGCTGGCGGCCGTAAGGGGGGCGGTCTGGACCGAGAGCCGGTGCTGGGTCGCGGCGGGCATCTGCGCCGGCGGCGGGGCTTCGGCGGCGGCGCCGCACAGGCCGAGAGCGATAGCGGCCAGCAAGGGCGCGTGACGGCGGGCGTTCATCGGGTCGTCTCCGGGCCAGAGGCAGGGGAGGGGATGGCGGCGGCGAGGCGATCGCGTTCGGCCGGGTCAGCAAGAACGCGCGTCGCGGCTTCGAAATCGGCGAGGGCGGTCGCCTGTAGGCGGCGCACATCGACGGCCGACAGATCGACGTCCAGTGCCGAGGCCTCGGCGGCCAAGGCGTCGGTGCGGTCGTTCTCGCCGAGTGCGACGGCGCGGTCGGTCAGGGCCTTGGCGCGGGCGGCGAGGGGGCGGTCTTCGGCCTCGATCCGGGCCGCCTGACGGTCCGCGCCGGCGAGGGCGGAGGCGGCGGCGTCCACCTCGGCGAAGACCTTGGCCTGGGCGGCTTCCAGCGCGGTGCCGGCCTCGGCCCGTTTGACCTCGGCCTCGTTGATCGCGGCGCGGTTCAGGTCGACCGGGGGCAGGGCGAGGCCGAGGTTGAACGGCAGCTTGGTGATCCCACGCTCCCAGGTATAGCCGGGGCTGAGCGTCACCTGCGGATACTGACCGGCCACGGCGGTGCGCAGACCCTGTTCGGCGATGTCGTAGTCGACGACGGCCTTGAGCACATCGGCGCGGCCGATGGCGGCGTCGCGGCGGAGGGTGGGTACAGCGTCGGCGGCGGGCGGCGTGGCGGTCGGGGTCTCGATCCGGAGGCCGCCCAGGGCCTCGACCGTCACGCCGAGCTGGGCCGCGATCGCCGCCCGGGCCTGTGTCAGGGCCGCCGCCGCCGAGGTCCGGCGCTGGCGCGACATCGACAGTTCCGTCGCCGCGGTCAGGGCGACGGGCCGGGCGTCCTCGCCGAGGGCGACCCGGCGTTCGAATACGGCGAGCCGCTGCTCGCGGATGGCGATCTGCCGGTCGGCGATGGCCAGTTCCTGTTCCGCCACCGCCTGATCGAACAGGGCGCGGCGCAGGGCGGTGCGGGTCGCCCAGACCGCCTCGATCAGGTCGTAGCGTGCTTTCAGAATGGCCAGATCGGCGCTGTCTATGCGCGCGCCGCGCCCCCGGTCCAGCGGTACATCCAGCGCCCCGCCATAGAGCCACGGCTTGTTCGGATCGGCCTGTCGCGAATATTCCGCCGTCAGGGTCAGGGTCATCGCCGGGCGGACCCGCGCGGTCCGCGCCGCCGCGACGGCGCTATCGTAGGCGGCGCGGGCCTGAAGAACCGCCGGAGCCCGCTGCAGGGCCAGATCGAGGGCGCTGAGATACGACAGGGTTCCGCTGGGCGGCGCTGGCACGGTCCGGGCCTCGATCACCCCCGCCGAGGCGGCCAGATCCACAGGTTGGGCCTGGTAGGAGACGCAGCCGGTCAGGGCCGCGCTGATGGCGATTGCAAGGGCGCTGACGCCGATAATCCTCTGGCTGTGACTCACAGGGAACTCGCCCAACAAAGCAATGTCTTCCGCCTAGGCCTCACCGTTTACGCGTAGTCTGACGGTCGCATTAATTCGGCGTCGAAGCCACGACTTCGGCTGGCCTCCAGGCCCGGCTTCGTGATCATCTCCGGCCATGAAGCGAGAGTTCCAGTCTCAGGTGCGGGCATGAAGGTGCTGGTCGTCGAGGATGACGAGCGCACCGCGTCCTTCATTGCGCGGGGCCTGGTCGAGACCGGTCACACCGTCGATGTGGCGAAGACGGGCGACGAAGGCGTGCAGATCGGCATGGCCGGCGCCCATGACGTCATCGTCATGGACCGGATGCTGCCGGGCGTCTCGGGGCTTGAGGCCATCGGCCTGTTGCGCGCCGAGGGGATCAATGCCCCGGTTCTGGTGCTGACGGCTCTGGGCTCGATCGAGGACCGGGTCTCGGGACTGGAAGGCGGCGCCGACGACTATCTGGTCAAACCCTTCGCCTTCAGCGAACTGCTGGCCCGGCTGAACGCCCTGGTGCGCCGTCCGCCCCTGACCAGCCAGAACGACGTCATCCGCATCGCCGACCTGTCGATCGACACCCGCCGCCGCAAGGTGACCCGGGCCGACAAGCGCATCGAGCTGACGCCGCAGGAGTACAAGCTGCTGGAGTTCCTGGCGCGCCGTGTGGGCGAGACGGTGACCCGGACCATGCTGCTGGAAAGCCTGTGGGGCTTCCACTTCGACCCCCGCACCAACATTGTCGACGCCCATGTCAGCCGGCTGAGGTCCAAGGTCGACCGCGGCTTCGACATCGAACTTATCCGCACCCTGCGGGGTGTGGGATATGTGCTCGATGAACCGGAATAGAGCCCCCGCCAAACTCTGGCAGACCACCACCTTCCGGATGGCCATGGTCTTCGCGGCGGTGTTCGGCATCGGGGCGGCCCTGCTGCTGGTGGTGCTCGACGTCGCCGTCGGCCGCTTCGCCGAGGAGACTGCGCGCGACGCCCTGCGCGATCAGGTCGCGGTCCTGGTCGCCGACGCCAACGCCGAGGGCGGACCCGCCCTGATCGCCTCCCTGAAGGAGCATGTCGCGGGCGGCCAGCCCGAGCGCTTCAGCTATCTGGTCGTCACCCCGTCGGGCCAACGACTGGCGGCGGGCCTTCCGGCCTCCGTCGAACAGATCCGGGGCGAGGCCAGCATCCATGTCCCCATGGCCGCGGAAGAGGACGAGTCCGTCGACAGCAACGATATCGAGGTCATCGTCCTGACGGACCGGGCCCGGGACGGCACCTTCATCGCCGTCGGCCGTGATACCTATGCCCTGGAGGAGCTGCGCCAGTGGCTGCACCGGCTGGCCATCATCGGCGGCCTGGTCATCGTCCTGCTGGCCCTGATCGGCGGGGCGGCGGCGGGGGCGGTCCTGCTGCGTCGCCTGCAGGGCGTGACCGATGCGGCCGGGCGGGTGATGAGTGGCGACCTCAGCGAGCGGCTGCCGTCGCTGGGCATCGGGCGCGAGTTCGACGATCTGGCCGACACCCTGAACGCCATGCTGGAGCGGCTGGAGAGCGCCATGGAGGCGATCCGCCAGGTGTCGGCGGACGTCGCCCACGACCTGCGCACGCCCCTGACCCGCCTGCGCAACCGGCTGGAGGACGCCCAGGCCGCGCCCGCAGAGGCGCGCGACGACCTGCTAACCGACGCCGTCGGCGAGACGGATCGCCTGCTGGAGATCTTCGCCGCCCTGCTGCGTCTGGCCCAGATCGAGGGCGGGACCAGCCGCCGCTTCGCCGTCTTCGACCTCGTCCCGACGGTGGCCGAGGTGGTCGAGGCCTATCAGCCCGCCGCCGACGAGGCCGGCTGGACCCTCAGCTTCGTCGCCGACCCGGAGGCGGTGGTCGAAGGCGACAGCGCTCTTCTGGCCCAGGCGGTCGCCAGCCTGATCGACAACGCCCTGACCCATGGCGCGCCGGGAAAGGCCATCTCGGTCGCCGTCAACAGATATGCCGATGAGGCTACGATCACCGTCGCCGACGATGGTCCCGGCGCCCCCGAGACCGAGCTCGTCAATCTGACGCGCCGCTTCTACCGGCTGGATCGCAGCCGCCACACGGTCGGCTCGGGTCTTGGACTTTCCATGGTCTCGGCCATCGCCACCCTGCACGGCGTCCCACTGCGCATCACCAATCGTCATCCCGGCCTGGCGGTCTCCCTGACCGTGCCGACGCCTTCAAACCCGCTTCCCCCCGCCTGAGAGAGAGAGTTCCAATGCCCCGGATCGTTCTTGCCGCCCTGACTGCCGTCGGCCTGCTCGCGAGCAGCGCCGCCTTCGCTGAAAGCCCCGCGCCCGGCTATCACATCACCGCCCATCTGCCCGGACCGGACGGGGGCTGGGACTACGCCAGCTTCGACGCAGCGCGGAACCGGGTGCTGGTCGCACGCTCGACCGCCGTGGACGCCTTCGATCTCGGCGCGGGCGGCGCAGGGGTGGTCATCGAACCGGCGGCGAGGGGGCACGCGGCCCTGACCGTCAACGCCGGCTCGGAGATCCTGATCACCAACGGCGACACCGCCAGCGCCGTCTTTGTCGACGCCAGCAACGGTTCGCCCGTCGCCACGGTCCAGACGGGGCAGGGGCCCGACGCCGTCGCCGTCGATACCGCGTCCGGGACAGTGCTGGTCATGGATCATCGCGGCGGCCAGATCGACCTCATCGACAGCCGCACCCACCAGTCGCTCGGCCGCATCGAGGTCGGCGGCGCGCTGGAGGCTGCCGCTCTCGACGGCAAGGGCCACGCCTTCGTCAATGTCGAGGACAGAAACGAGATCGCCGTGGTCGACATCGCCGCGCGGACGGTCACCGGCCGCTACGCCTTGCCGGGCTGCGAAGGCCCGACCGGCATCGCCTATGCGACCGGCGAGGACCTGCTGATCGTCGCCTGCGACGGTGTCGCTGATCTGGTCCGCGCCTCGACTGGCCAGACGGTGCGCACGATCGAAATCGGCGACGGCGCCGACGGCGTCGCCTACGACCCGAACCGCAAGCGCGCCCTGATCCCGGCGGGCGAGAGCGCCACCCTGTCGGTGCTCCAGATC
The DNA here is from genome assembly GCA_002292165.1 of Brevundimonas sp. UBA986. Taxonomy (GTDB): domain Bacteria; phylum Pseudomonadota; class Alphaproteobacteria; order Caulobacterales; family Caulobacteraceae; genus Brevundimonas. Next base: position 12,109 of record DBBK01000121.1, on the reverse strand, counting down.
GCCAACGGCGACGCGACCCTGGTCCAGACCCTGCCGACCCGCAGCGGCGGGCGCACCATCGCCCTGGATCCCGCCAGCGGAGACGCCTTCATCCCGACCGCCCTGTTCGCGCCCGCAGTCGAGGGGCATCGGGCGGCGATGGTCCCGGGCAGCTTCGAACTGCTGGTGGTGACGCCGGGGTCCTGACGGGGCGGTCAGTCCCGCGATCAGTCCATGCCGAACGACCAGGCGTGGCCGAACTGCAGGTACCATATGAAGCCGCCGGGGCCCCAGGCGAAGTCGGCTCCGGCGTCCATGCCCAGCCTGCGGGCGAGGCGATAGCGGAAGCCGACGCCGCCTGACCAGATGTCGCCTGTATCCTGGAAGGTGCGGCGGTCGCCGCTCTCGGCGGACCCGTATCCGGCGAAGGCCAGCAGGGACCAGCGCGGCGCGACCTGCCAGGTCGTCTCCAACTCGGTGCTGACGGCGGTCATCCCCTGATACTCCGCCTTCTGAACCCCGCGCAGGTTGACGGCCGGGGCGTAGAAGAATGGGAAGTCGTCGCGGATGGCGTCGACCTCGACCTTGGCGCCGTAGCGCACCGGACCGCGGATCTGGCCGAAGACGTAGAGGTGGGCGCCGAAGACCTCATAGTCCCGATCGCTGCCGAAGGCCTCGCGGTTGAACCTGCCCTCGACCGAGGCGTTCGCGCCGCGCGTGGGGGTGACGGCGTTGTCGCGGCTGTCGAAGTGAAGCCCGAGGCCCAGGGCGCCGGTTTGCAGGGTCCTCCCGAAATCGTCCGCGACATCCTCCGGCATGAAGCTGGTGTTGATCGAGGACGTCAGCTTGCGGAAGTCGAACACCGGGCCGATCGAGAAGCGGTCGTCGCTGAAATGCCAGAGCGCTGAGCCGACGATGCCGTAGTCGTACTGGCTTGTGTATTCGACGCCGCCGGGGGCGAAGGCGGGATAGGCAGCCAGGGTGATCTCGCCGGTGGCGACACCGAAGCGGTAGTTCAGCCGTCCGTCGAAGGCATAGCCGCTCTGGAAATAGCCGAGGCCCTCGGAACCGTTGCCGGTCCGGAAGGCGCCGATGACGTGCCGCGTCACCTGACGCGGGTTCTGCGGATTGGCCTTGAAAAAGGCCAGGGCCACGCCGCCGCCGCCGTCCACCGCCGGCTCGGTGATGATGATCGGCACGGGGACGAAGCCGCCCCTGCCAGGAAGGCCGAGAAGTCGAGATAGTGGTCCTCCGGATCGATGAACTGGCCGAAGAAGCCGGGTTTGACGGGCGAGGGCGCTACCGGGGCGTCGGCCTGCGGGGCCGGGGTCGGGGCGATCTCCACGACAGGGGCAAGGGCCGGTTCGGGATCGGAAGCCCGAGCGTGACTCGCCTGAGCCGCAAGGCTGGCGCAGGCCGCAGCGCCGAGAGCGATCCGTCGGGTCCGGGTCTGTCTGCGGCGCACGATCGCGGTCCCTTCCTGTCCGTCGCCACTCTGGGGCGGCGACCCTCAGGGCGGCATCCGGGAAAACCCCCGGCCCGAAGCAGGGGATTGCCGGTGGGGAAGGGAGAAGCGGGCTAGAAGGGGTCCGCCAGCGCCTTGTTTGCCGCCAGAAGCGCGACGACCAGCAGCAGGCGCACCAGAACCATGGGGACCAGTCCGGGGATCGAGGCGCGCATCCTGTCTGCTCCTGGAATCGGGCGGTCATGCCCGTCGGCGTCTGGCCGTACACGGAGTGGGTCACCGTATGGCCAGCGTGAGGCCTGGACCTTATCCCCGGCGAGTCGAACCGCCATCGGGATAAACCCTGACCGGGGTCTGACCGACCCGACCGGGGAGCCGAACCTTATGCTCCCCTTATGCGCGGGGCGGCTTTCCGCATCGCCCCGTTACGCTGGAATATGGTCCACCCGCCTCCTGATTTTCCGGAGGCGCCGAATGGCCGATCTTTTGTTTCTCGCGCTGGGCGGCGGGGCGTTTGTCGCCTTCGCCGTCCTCGCCCATGCCCTGAAGGGGATCGGCTGATGATCGCCATTCTCTGGGGCGCCGGGGCCGTCGTGGTCGCCGTCTATATGGTCGCGGCCCTGCTGCGGCCCGAGCGGTTCTGAAGGAGCCGCCGTCATGATAAGCATCCAAGGCTGGGCGGAGATCGCCCTGACCCTCTCGCTTTCCGTCGTCCTCGCCTGGCCGCTCGGGATCTATCTGTCGCGGGTCTGGAACGGCGAGCGCTCCTGGCTCGACCCCGTGCTGCGGCCGGTCGAGGGCCTGTTCTACAGGGCGGCGGGCGTCGACCCGCAGCGAAGCCAGGGCTGGGTCGGCTACGCCTCGGCCCTGATCGTGTTCAACGCGGTCGGCTTCTTCCTGCTCTATGCGATCCTGAGGCTGCAGAACCTCCTGCCGCTGAACCCGCAGGGCTTCGACGGCATGTCGGCGCATCTGGCCTTCAACGCCGCCGTCAGCTTCGTGACCAACACCAACTGGCAGTCTTATTCGGGCGAGGCTGCGGCCTCGACCTTCAGCCAGATGGCCGGCTTCACGACCCAGAACTTCCTGTCCGCCGCCACCGGGGCGACCATCGCGGCCGCTCTGGCGCGGGCCTTCGTCGCCAATCGCGGCGAGGGGGTCGGCAATTTCTGGGCCGACCTGACGCGGACGACCCTCTATCTGCTGCTGCCGCTGTCGATCGGTCTGGCCATGGTGCTGGTCGGTCTGGGTGTGGTGCAGAGCCTGGCGGCTTCGGCCTCGGCGACCGGCCTTGAAGGCGGATCGCAGACCTTGGCCCTGTTCCCGGCCGCCAGCCAGGAGGCCATCAAACAACTGGGCATCAACGGTGGCGGCATCTTCAACGCCAACTCCGCCCACCCGTTCGAGAACCCGTCGCCCCTGACCAATCTGATCGAGTCCGTCTCGATCAACGTCCTGGGTTGGGCCGCCTTCTTCGCCTTCGGCCGCAGCGTCCTGGCCAGGAAGGACATCCGCGCTCTCGTCGTCGCCGCCTTCGTCCTGCTGGCGACCTGCACCGCGGGGATGTACGTCGCCGAAACCCAGCCTGCCCCGGCCCTCGTCGCCGCCGGGATCGCGCAGCCGCTCAATATGGAGGGCAAGGAGGTTCGCTTCGGCGTGCCGTCCTCGGTCGCCTGGGCCGGCCCCACGACCGGCGCCTCGAACGGCTCCGTCAACGCCATGCACGGCAGCTTCATGCCGCTGTCGGGCGGTCTGCAGATGTTCCTGATGCAACTGGGCGAGATCCTGCCCGGCGGGATCGGTTCGGGCATCGCGATCATGGTCGTCATGGCCATGCTGGCGGTCTTCGTCGCCGGTCTGATGGTAGGCCGCACGCCCGAGTACCTCGGCAAGAAGATCGAGGCGCGCGAGATTCAGTTCGCCATGATCGCGGTGCTGGTCCTGCCGCTGGCCATCCTCGGCTTCACGGCGGTCGGCGCGGTCCTGCCCGAGGCGCTGAAGGGTCTTCTCAACAGCGGGCCGCACGGCCTGTCGGAGATCCTCTACGCCTACACCTCGGCGGCGGCGAACAACGGCTCGGCTTTCGCCGGCCTGACCGCCAACGCCCCCTGGTGGAACACGACGCTGGGGATCGGGATGCTGGCGGGGCGGTTCGTTCCGGCCGTCGCGGTCCTCGCCATCGCCGGCGCCCTGGTGGTCAAGCCCAAGCTCGCGCCCAGCACCGGAACCCTGCCGACCGACGGCCTGCAGTTCATCGGCCTGCTGATCGGCGTCATCCTCATCCTGGGCGGGCTGCAGTTCTTCCCGGCCCTCGCCCTTGGACCCATCGTCGAGCATTTCCAGATGCTTGGCGGGCTCCACTGATCGGATATCTGAAATGACCTTCGCCAATCCTGATACCGTCGGCGAGACGCACAAACCCCTCGCGGGCGGTCTGTCCGGCGCCATGCTGGGCCGCGCCCTCAAGGACGCCGTCATCAAGCTGAACCCGAAGCACCTGCTCCGGAATCCGGTCATCTTCGTCACCTGGATCGTGGCCCTGCTGGCGACGGTCTCGGCGGCCGGGGCGGTCGCCTCGGGGCACTCCGCGAGCTTCGCCGTCCAGCTGGCCCTGTGGCTCTGGGCCACGGTCCTGTTCGCCAACGTCGCCGAAAGCGTCGCCGAGGGCCGGGGCAAGGCCGCTGCTGACTCCCTGCGCGCCACCCGCGTCACCACCCCGGCCAAACTGATCGATCCGGCCACCGGCAAGGTGTCTGAGACCCCGGCCGGCGACCTGACCATCGGGTCGATCGTTCTTGTCGAGGCCGGCGATGTGATCCCGTCCGACGGCGAGATCGTCGAGGGCGTGGCCTCGGTCAACGAGGCCGCGATTACTGGCGAGAGTGCGCCCGTCATCCGCGAAAGCGGCGGCGACCGCTCCGCCGTCACCGGCGGCACCACGGTCGTCTCCGACTGGATCAAGGTGCGGATCACCTCGGCCCCTGGCTCGACCTTCCTCGACCGGATGATCGCCATGGTCGAGGGCGCGGACCGTCGCAAGACGCCCAACGAACTGGCCCTGTCCGTCCTGCTGGCGGGCCTGACCCTGGTCTTCCTGATCGCGGTCGTGACCCTGCTGGGCCTGGGCGCCTATTCGGGCGTCAAGCTGGATCCGATCGTGCTCGGCGCCCTGTTCATCACCCTGATCCCGACCACGATCGGGGGGCTGCTGTCCGCCGTCGGCATCGCCGGCATGGACCGGTTGCTGAAGGTGAACGTTCTGGCCACCTCGGGCCGTGCGGTGGAGGCGGCAGGCGATGTCGACACCCTGCTGCTCGACAAGACCGGCACCATCACCTTCGGCAACCGCATGGCGACCGAGGTCATCCCGATCCCGGGCGTCCGCCCCGAGGCCGCCCTGCGCGCCGCCGTCACCGCCTCGCTCGCCGATGAGACGCCGGAAGGCCGCTCCATCGTCGAGCTGGGCCGCAATGCCGGTCTGGTGGTCGAGGCGCCGCAGGGGGCGAAGGTCATCCCCTTCACCGCCGTGACCCGCCAGTCGGGTCTGGAGAGCGGCGGATCGTCGTGGCGAAAGGGCGCGGTCGACGCCGTGCTCAAGGCGCTGAACCTGACCGAGGCCGCGGCCCCGGCCGAGTTCCGCGCCGCCGTGGACCGCATCGCCCGCTCGGGCGGCACGCCTCTGGCCGTGACCGAGAACGGCGCCCTGGTCGGGGTCATCCACCTGAAGGACGTGGTCAAGCCGGGGGTGAAGGCCCGCTTCGCCGAGCTCCGCGCCATGGGCCTGCGCACCGTCATGATCACCGGAGACAACCCGGTGACCGCGGCGGCGATCGCCTCGGAGGCCGGGGTCGACGACTACCTCGCCGAGGCCACGCCCGAGGACAAGATGCGGCTGATCAAGGCCGAACAGGCCAAGGGCCGGCTGGTCGCCATGTGCGGCGACGGCGCAAACGACGCCCCCGCGCTCGCCCAGGCGGATGTCGGCGTGGCCATGCAGACCGGCGCCCAGGCCGCCCGCGAGGCCGGCAACATGGTCGACCTCGACAGCGACCCGACCAAGGTCATCGAGATCGTCGAGGTCGGCAAACAGCTGTTGATCACCCGTGGCGCCCTGACGACCTTCTCGATCGCCAACGACGTGGCCAAGTATTTCGCCATCATCCCGGCGATGTTCGTGGTCGGTCTGCCGGCGCTGGGGGCGCTGAACATCATGCGTCTGGGATCGCCCGAAAGCGCCATCCTGTCGGCGGTGATCTTCAACGCCCTGGTCATCGT
>DBBK01000121.1:0-6354 GCA_002292165.1 Brevundimonas sp. UBA986 | reverse complement strand
AACCTGCTGATCTACGGCCTCGGCGGTCTGGTCGCGCCCTTCGCGGGGATCAAGGCCATCGACCTGATCATCACCGGCTTGGGTCTGGCGTGAGAGCGATCCCCATGCCCCGCAACACATTCAAGGCCGCCGGCAAGAACGACGTCTGGTTCGCCCTCTTCGTCATCGCCGTCGTCGTGGTCGTCAGCCTGCTGGCCCACGCCGATCGCACCCACGCTCCCGACCGCCCGGGTCCCGTCCCGGCGGCGGTTCTCAAGGACTGAGACAATGGTCAACCAACTGCGTCCCGCCATTGTGATGATGGCGCTTTTCACCCTGGTTCTGGGGCTGGCCTATCCGCTGGCGATCACCGGCTTCGCGCAAGGGCTCTTCCCGGCCCAGGCCAACGGCAGCCTCGTCCGCGACGCCTCGGGCGCGGTGCAGGGTTCGGCCCTGATCGGCCAGCCGTTCGCCGAGGCTCGCTACCTGCATTCGCGGCCGTCGGCGGCGGGCAAGGGCTATGACGGCGTCTCGTCCTCGGGCTCCAACTACGGCCCGCTGAACGCCGATCTGGCCGAGCGGGTGAAGACGACAGCCGACACGATCCGCGTCGACGACGGCGTGCGCGCCGTGCCCGCCGACGCCGTCACCGCCTCGGCCTCGGGGCTCGACCCGGACATCTCACCGGCCTACGCTCACGCCCAGGCGGCGCGCATCGCGACCGCCCGGGGCGTGCCAGCAGCCGAGGTCCAGAGCGTGATCGATCAGCATACGCAAGGCGCCTTGCTCGGCTTCATCGGCCAGCCGCGCGTCAATGTCCTGATGGCCAACCGCGCCCTCGACGCCCGCTTCCCGGCCTCCTGATTTGACGGACGCCGCGCCTGAGCCTTCGCTGAAAGCCGCTTCCCGGAAACGGGGGCGGCTGAAGGTCTTCCTCGGCATGTCGCCGGGGGTAGGCAAGACCTATGAGATGCTTCGCGCGGCCCGACGTCGGAAGGCGGAGGGCCTCGACGTCGTCGTGGGCCTGGTCGAGACCCATGGGCGCAAGGAAACGGCCAGCCTGCTGCGCGGGCTGGAGGTTCTCGCGAGGAACCCGATCGACTATCGCGGCCGGACCCTGCTGGAGTTCGACATCGACGGCGCCTTGGCCCGGCGGCCCGGCCTGCTGCTGGTCGACGAATACGCCCATTCCAACGCCCCGGGCTCGCGCCATCCCAAGCGCTGGCAGGACGTCGAGGAGATCCTGAAGGCCGGCATCGACGTCTGGACGACGCTGAACGTCCAGCATCTGGAGAGCCTGTCCGACGTGGTCCTGCGGATCACCGGGGTGCGTCAGCGCGAGGCCGTGCCCGACGTCGCCCTGAGCCGGGCCGACGACATCGAGGTGGTTGACATCACCCCCGACGAGCTGCGCACCCGGCTGGCCGACGGCAAGGTCTATGTGCCCGAGACGGCGCGCCTCGCGTCAGAGAAGTTCTTCAAGGTCGAGACCCTGACGGCCCTGCGCGAACTGGCGCTGAGACGGGCGGCCCAGACGGTCGACGACCAGCTTCTGGTCCATCTGCGCGAGCAGGGAACGGCCGGGCCGTGGGCGGTCAATGAGCGGATCCTCGTCCTGGTCGGCGGCGACGCCATGGCCCAGTCGCTGGTCCGGACCGGGCGGCGCATGTCGGACATGATGATGGACGCCCCCTGGTCGGTGGCCCACGTCGAGCGGCCGTCGGGCTCGCGNNCCTGGACCGTGGCCACCGTCGATCGCGCGACGCGCTCGGCCGAAGGCGACGCCCGCCTCAGCGCCGCCCTGAAGCTGGCCGAACAGCTTGGCGCCCGCACCGTGACCCTGAGCGGTGAGGACGTGGTTCGCGCGGTCATGGACCACGTCCAGCGCAACCATGTGACCCAGATCGTGCTGGGCAAGGGCCGCGACAGCCGGCTGCGCGACCTGTTCGGCAAGTCCCTGGCCGCCGAACTGCTGCGGTCCGCGAAAGGCGCGGCGATCCACATCGTCACCGAAGGCGTGGAGGCCAGGGGCGTCGACCCCGTCACGCCGGTGAAGGTCAGTCTGGCGAGCCGGCTGGGCGGCTGGCGCGGCTATCTGGACGGTGCGGTCTTCGTCGGGGCCGCGACGGCGGCAGCCGTGCCTCTGGACCGGGGCTTCGAGCGCGTCGATCTGGGCGTCATCTACATGGCTGCGGTCGTCGCCACCGGGGCCCTGCGCGGTTCGCGCCCCGCGCTGGCGGCGGCGACCCTGGCCTTCCTGACCTACAACTTCCTGTTCCTGCATCCGCGCTACAGCCTCGCCATCGGCTCGCCGACGGATGTGCTGACGCTGGTGGTCTTCTGGGGCGTAGCCCTGCTGACCGGGGCGCTGGCGGGGCGGATGCGCGAGCAGGCGCAGGCGACGAAGCGCCGCGCCTCGGCCGTCTCGGCCCTGCTGGGCGCCAGTCAGGCCCTGGCCGCCGCCGACGACCGGGTCCAGACCGCCCGCATCCTGGCCGAACAGACGGCCGAGGCCGCCGGGGCGCGGGCCGTGGTCCTGCTGCCGGAGGGAGAAGACATCGCCATCGCCGCCGGGGCTCCCGATGCGCCGACGCTCGGCGCCGCCCCCATGGCCGCCGCCCGCTGGGCCTGGGAGCATGGCGAGGCGGCGGGCTTCGGGACCGGCACCCTGCCGCAATCCAGCTGGACCTTCCGCCCCCTGCAGGGCGTGCGCGGCCGCTCCGGCGTGGCGGGCATCGAGGCCGAGGCGCTCGCACCCGGCTCGGACGAGGAGCGGCTGGCCCTCGCCTTGCTGGATCAGGGCGCCGTCGCCATCGAGCGCGCCGAGCTGGCCGGGCAGGCGCTGGAGGCCGAGACCCTGCGCCGCGCCGACCGCTTCCGCGGCGCCCTGATGAACTCGGTCAGCCATGATCTGCGGACGCCGCTCTCGACCGTGCTGGGCTCGGCGACGACCCTGATCGACTTCGGCAAGACCCTGACCCCCGCCGTCCGCGCCGACCTGCTGCTGTCGATCCGCGAGGAGGCCGAGCGGCTGAACCGCTATGTCGGGGACCTGCTGGACATGACCCGGCTGGAGGGCGGCGGGCTGAACATCAAGGCCGACTGGACCGACGTCCGCGACGTCCTGAACGCGGCGGCCGAACGCGTCGGGCGGCGGCTGTCGACCCGCGTCCTGACCCGCGACTTCCCGGCCCAGCTCAGCCTCGTCATGGTCGATCAGGGGCTGCTGGAGCAGGCCGTGGTCAACATTCTGGAGAACGCCATCGCCTACAGCCCCGACGGCTCGACGGTCGAACTGGCCGCCTATGAGGACCGGGGCGCGGTGGTCATCTCCATCGAGGACGAGGGCAGGGGCATCCCGACTGAGGAACTGGAGCGGGTGTTCGACAAGTTCCGCCGCATGGAGGAGCCTTCGGATCGCTCGAAAGGGGCCGGACTGGGTCTGGCCATCTCGAAGGGCTTCGTCGAGGCCATGGGCGGGCGGATCGCGGCGGCCAGCCCGATCGCCGACGGCCACGGGACCCGCGTGCTGATCAGTCTGCCCAAGGCCATCGCGACCCACCGCGAGCTGCTATAGAGGCCCCATGTCGGCTGTCCGTCCCCGCGTCCTCGTCATCGACGACGAGGCCCAGATCCACCGCTTCCTGTCGCCTGCCCTCGACGCCGCCGGCTATGAGCCGCGCCGCGCCGACAGCGGGCAGGAGGGCCTGCGCGCCATCGCCCTGTGGAGCCCCGACGCCGTGGTCCTGGATCTCGGCCTGCCCGACATGGATGGCAAGGACGTCCTGACCCGGGCGCGCGAGTTCTACGCCGGGCCGATCATCATCCTGTCGGCGCGCGACAAGGAGGCCGAGAAGATCGAGGCCCTCGACCGGGGCGCCAACGACTATGTCGAAAAGCCCTTCGGGGTGGGGGAGCTGCTGGCCCGCATCCGGGTCAGCCTGCGTCAGGCGCCGGCCGCCGCCGAGGCGGGGCAGCCGCTGAGCGTCGGCGTCCTCAGTATCGATCTGGAGCACCGCCGGGTGCTCAGGGACGGGGCGGCGGTCAAGCTGACGCCCAAGGAGTTCGACGTCCTGGCCTGGCTGACGCGCCACGCCGGCAAGGTCATCGGCCACCGCGAACTGCTGACCGCCGTCTGGGGCGCGGCCCACGTCGAGGACACCCAGTATCTGCGCGTCGTGATCGGCCAGCTGCGTCAGAAGCTGGAACAGGACCCGGCCCACCCGGCGGTGATCCTGACCGAGCCGGGCGTCGGATATCGCCTTGAGGCCTGAGAGTCTCGGGGTTCGTGAGGCCGCGTATCAGGGTTCGACCGGATGGGTTTCAGGGCGGGTTCAGTGTCTTATGAGTTTGCCCGATAGCCCGGTAGCCCCCCAACCGCCGGATGTCGTCGGGTCCCGGAACGCCCCAACTCCCGGGCGCACTGCGGCCCCGCGTTCTCCGACGCGGGGTCGTTTTTCCGTTTGACCATAGCCCGTAGCCGTAGCCTATGGCGCGGAACGCAAAGCGGCCCCGCGCTGGAAGACGCGGGGCCGTTGACCGCCGCCGGGATGTCCGGCGTCACGCCTCGGTCGCAGGCGCTCCAATCCCCGCGATCGCGGTCGTCTCGCTCATGGAGTCCAGGTCCCGCTCCAGGAAGAAGTTGAGCAGGGTCCGGATGGCCGCGATAGCGGCCAGCTGGCCGATATCGGTCCAGTTGGGGGCGACGGCGGTGTCGGCGATATCGGCCGCCAGGGCGAACTCCAGCGCCAGCATCAGCCACACGGCCAGGGCGATCCAGGGCGGCTTGAAGGCGATGCCCGGACTGCCCTTGATCAGGGGACCGACGCACAGGGCCGCGGCCTTGATCGCGCCGATCGCCACGCAGAGGACGGCGAGAAACTCGCATCCCAGCGAGACGGCGCCCGCGACGTCCTTGAAGATCTCTTCCATGGCTCACCTCCTGACGGTGGCGAGGAGACCCGGATTTCCGACGGACCGGGATCGGGTCAAACCCTGCCGCGAGGCTCCCGGGCCTCATGGAGGCAAGGCTGGGGGAAAGACCTGATCGTCAGGCCGGGGACGGCGGCGTTGGATGGAGGCCCGTCATCCAGGAGCCGTCCGCATGTCCGACAAATCGGTTGAAGACAGCCAGTTCATCGCCGGCTCTCCCTCGGTCGAGCTTTCGTCCAATCGCACCAGCCTGTCGTTCGAGCGGACGCGGATGAGTGCGGACCGGACCCTGATGTCGATCGTCAGGACGTCCCTGTCCCTGATCAGCTTCGGCTTCACCATCTTCGAGGCCTTCCGCCAGTTGCAGAAGAGCGGCGCGATGCCGTCGATCAGCTCGGGGCCGCGTAATCTCGGCATGGCCCTGGTCAGTCTGGGCGTCCTGCTGCTGATCATGGGCATCGTGTCCCACATGCATTTCGGGCGCGGCCTGAACAGCCGGCGCGAGCGGCTCTACGGCGCCCATCTGCTGCACAGCGACATCCACTATTCGGCGACGCCGACCTTCGTCATCGCCTTCCTGCTGCTGGCGGTCGGGGTGGTGGCGATCGCCTTCATGGCGGCCCGCCCGCTGATCGCGGGCGGGGCCTGATCCGCGAAAGCCTGAGAAGCAAACGCCCTATACGCGAAGGCAGGGGCGCCGCAGCAGGCGACGGCCAGGCCGAGCAGGATGGACAGGGCCGAAAGGCCTCGGCGCACGGCGGGATCCCGGGTCTAGTTGTGGCGCAGGATCTGGGCGCGCTTGGCGTCGTATTCCCGCTGGGTGATGACCCCGGCGTCGAGGGCGGCCTTCAGGTCGATGAGCTGCTGGCCGGTGGTCTGGGTCTCTATGGCGGTGGTGGACGAGCCGCCGCCGCATGCGGCGAGGCCGAGGGAAGTGGCGATCGCCAGGGTGGCGGCGATGCGGGCGGGTGTCGGTCGTTGCATGGCGTGTCTCCAGGTGGAGCTTCACACTGCGATCATCGCCCCCGGGCGCCACTCGGGTCGAACCCTCACCGCCCGAGGGGCCTCAAACCCTTGGAACGCGGGGCGGATCACAGGCCCGACTAGGGAATCCGACCGATAGGCGCCGCCCGCCCGGAAGCGCCACCCTGGCGGTCACGGAGGGCTGAAGCATGAGCAGTGGACTCACGGGCGCGCTGGACGCGACCCCGCTATGGATCGTCGGCATCGGCCTGATCGCCGCCATGGGCGCGACGGCGGCGATCGGCTGGCTGGCCCGGCGCTGGATGGAGAGCCGCGCCGGCAGCGGCGACGAGAAGGCCTCGGGGCAGGAGGGCTATATCGTCTCGGGCGTGCTGGGCCTGCTGGCCCTGCTGCTGGGCTTCACCTTCTCCCTGGCGATCGAGCGCTACGAGGGCCGGCGCGCCCTGGTGCTGGAGGAGG
>DBBK01000046.1 GCA_002292165.1 Brevundimonas sp. UBA986 | reverse complement strand
CGGCGGCCAGACGGGCGGCGCGCAGGCTGCCGGGCGCCAGCACCGTGTCGGCGTCGAGCTGGCTGAAGCCGCTGACGGGCTCGGCGGCCAGCAGGCGGGCGACATGGGCGGCCGGGTGGACCCGTTCCAGATCGGAGACGGCGGCCTCCGTCGCTTCGCGCCGGTCACGCCCCAGACCAGCGTCGGCCAGGGCGTCGAGCACGGCCGTCAGCCGCGCCGGCCGCTCGGGATGACCCTCCCCGGCGTTGTGGGCGACCATGTGCGAATGGGTGAACAGGGGGACCATGCGATAAATACGTTAGGACCTCCGATCAGGATTGTCGCGGATGACGAGACCCTTCGCGAGCGGTAATCCCCGGTCATGACCAGACTCGACGATGTGATCATTCGCCCCGGCCGCGCAGAAGACGCGCAAGCCCTGTCGGCGCTGGGCCGCCAAACCTTCGTGGCGACCTTCGTCGACGGCTTCGGCATCCCCTACCCGCCCGCCGATCTGGAGGATTATCTGGAATCGAGTTTCGGCGTGGCGGCGACCGCGAAGAAGCTGGCGGAGCCGGGCGCGGCCTGGTGGGTGGCGGAGCGGGAGGGCGAATTGCTGGCCTTCGCCAACGCGGGGCCGAACGGCCTGCCGCATCCGGACGCGACGCCCGCCAATATGGAGCTGCGCCGGCTCTATGTCGGTACGCACGCCCAGGGGCTGGGCCTGGGCACCACCCTGCTGAAGCTGTCGCTGGAGTGGATGGAGGCCGAGACTGACGGCCCGCTGTGGATCGGGGTCTGGAGCGGCAATGTGAAGGCCCAGAGGCTGTACGAGGCCTATGGCTTCGCCAAGGCCGGCGAATACCTCTATCCGGTCGGTGAGTGGCGGGACCACGAGTTCATCTTGCGGCGAGACTGATCGAGGTTCAGGTTCGCCCGATGCTCCTGCCCTTCTTCACCGCCCTGCGCGAGGCCAAGGTTCCGGTCTCGACCAAGGAATGGCTCCACCTGATGGAGGCCATGGACAAGGACGTGGCCGGCGGTCGGGTCGAGGACTTCTACCACCTGTCGCGGGCCGTGCTGGTCAAGGACGAGAAGCACTACGACCGGTTCGACCAGGTGTTCGGCAAGGTGTTCAAGGGGGTCGAGAGCGTCGGCATCGGCGACGACCTGACCACGGACATCCCGGAAGACTGGCTGCGGCTGCTAACCGACAAATACCTGACCGACGAGGAGAAGGCCGAGATCGAGGCGCTCGGCGGGTTCGAAAAGCTGATGGAGACGCTGAAGCAGCGTCTGGAGGAACAGAAGGAGCGGCACGAGGGCGGGTCCAAATGGATCGGCACCGGCGGCACCAGCCCCTTCGGCCACGGCGGCTACAATCCCGAGGGCGTGCGTATCGGCGGACCCGGCAAACAGGGCCGGGCGGTCAAGGTCTGGGAGAAGCGCGAATACAAGAACCTCGACGACACGGTCGAACTGGGCACGCGCAACATCAAGGTCGCCCTGCGCCGTCTGCGCCGCTTCGCGCGGCAAGGGGCCCCGGACGAGCTGGACATCGACGGCACCATCGACGGTACGGCGCGTCAGGGCTGGCTGGACATCCAGATGCGGCCCGAGCGGCGCAATACGATCAAGGTCCTGCTGTTCCTCGACGTCGGCGGCTCGATGGACGGCCATATCAAACTGGTCGAGGAGCTGTTCTCCGCGGCCCGGACCGAGTTCAAGAACCTGGAGTTCTTCTACTTCCACAACTGCCTCTACGAGGGGGTCTGGAAGGACAACCGCCGTCGGCATTCCGAGCAGACCCCGACCTGGGAGGTGCTCAACAAATATCCGGGCGACTGGCGGGCCATCTTCGTCGGCGACGCGACCATGAGCCCCTATGAGGTCACCATGCCCGGCGGCTCGGTCGAGCACTGGAACGAGGAGGCCGGCGCCGTCTGGCTGAGACGCGCGCGGCAGCAGTGGGACAAGTCGGTCTGGCTGAACCCCGTCGCGGAGAAATACTGGAGCTATACGGCCTCGGTGAAGCTGATCGACGAGGTCATGGACCAGCGGATGTTCCCGCTGACGCTGGACGGTCTGGACAGAGCCATGCGCGCGCTGACGCGCTGATCGGCGCGACATGCGGCGTGGTAGATTTTCGCCTCGAGCGGGTGCAGTCTGAAGGCCTCTTTCAGGAGTATCCGTGATGCTGACCGCCGTCGTCGCCGCCCTGATGCTGCAACAGGCCGCCGGGATGATCTCCTGGAACCCGCCGCCGGCGGCGGACGCCGAAATGCCGCCGGAAGCCTCCGAGGCCGCGCCGCCGCGCGCCGCGCCGCGTGAGCCCGAACTGCCCGGCTGGGCCCTGGCCGATCCCTTCTCGTGGGAGCGGTCGCAGTGCAGCCCGATGATCCGCAAGGAGGCGTCGATGGAGCTGTGTCAGGCGCGGGTGCGGACCCAGCTGGCCGCGGCGCTCGGCGACCGCCTGCCGCCCGGCCTGCAGCCCAGCGGGGTCGAGGGCTGCCGTCAGGTGTCGAATGGCGCGGGCGGCTATGAACTGACCTGCGCCCCGCCGCAGCGGGCGATGGCGTCAAGCGCTGGCGCCCCGGCCGCCGAGGTCTGCGAGGAACGCCCCTCCGCCACCGGCAGCGGCGGCGTCAACTTCGAACGCCGCTGCACCCCCGCGACCGGCCCGAAGCCGGCTGAAGAGGGGCTGCGGTTCCGGCTGGGCGGGGACTGAACGCAAAAACGCCGCCCGCGAACGGACGGCGTCTTTTGGGTCTAAACCTGAGGTCTAGTTGCGGCGGTCGGCGTCGCGCAGCGAGTCCTTGGCGCCGCCGAAGGCGTTCTGGACCTTGCCGGTCAGCTGGTCGGCCTTGCCTTCGGCTTTCAGCTTTTCGTCGCCGGTCATCTTGCCGGCCGCTTCCTTGATCTTGCCGCCGATGTTCTTGACGGCGCCGTCGATACGATCCTGATCGGGCATGGAAATCTCCGTTTGCACTGCGTCGCGAGGGAGGCGGCGCTTCGGATATTCAAACCCCGGTGAGGGGCGCGAGTTCCCGAACCGAACGGTGTTTACGGCAGCGTACGCTCTGCATCCGCCATCGCCGCCGAACGGTAGGCTTCCATTAGCGTCAGCACTTCGGGGGCCGGATCCCGGGGCCACTGGATGCACCCGTCCACGCCTGCTCCTCGCATCAGGAAGCCTGCAGGCGACTTCAGATTCGCCTCCGGTCGAAACGTCCAGCAGACCGTGCCCTTCATGGTCTGGAGCGAGACCCGATCACCGCCCAGAAACAGCTCCCGAATGTCGCTCCACCAATAGAAGACGCCCTTGCCGAGCATCGTTCCTGGATAGAAAAAGCCATCTGCATCCACCACGACTTCCGGCGGCCACACGACGCGCCAGATCGCGAATACGGCAGGCGGCAGACACACGAGCGCTGTCCAGGCCTCGCCCCGCCACCAGAGAAGCGTCGTCACCACGCCGATCACGACGAGCATCCCGACGTGAGGCCAGCGCGCCAGCGGCACGTGCCGGATCGGCAGCACTATGTCCTCAGCCATTTCGCCACCGCCCAGGCGTGGGCGTCGTGGCGCAGGTCGGCCAGCGCCGTGCGGGGGTGAAGCCAGACCAGTTCGTGGTCGGCCTCGACCTTGGCGGCCGGGTCGATGGAGATCATTTCCGCGATCCAGATGCCGCCGATGTTGTTGATCGGCTCGCCGTCGGACTTGCGGAAATACTGGCCGGCCCCGGTCAGGCGCCCGACCGGGCGGACGGTCATGCCGGTCTCCTCGAGGAACTCGCGGATCAGGGCCTGCTGCTCGGTCTCGCCGGCCTCGACGGCCCCGCCGGGCAGGTCGTGATAGGGGATGTCGCGGGCCACGCGGACGCAGGCCAGCTTCTGGTCATGAAAGACGAGACCGAAGGCGGTGGGGCGCTCGCGATAGAGGATCCCCTCGTCGGCCCGCCCGAACTGCAGGGCCATGCCCATGGTCAGAGGTCGAAGGCCAGACGGGCGCGCACGCCCTTGTGCGCCTGATCGAACTCGACGACCGAGCGGAGGCCCGAGGCCATGGCCGAGATGATCTTGCCGCCGAGGCCCGTGCCCTTGGGCGCGCCCTCGCCCATGCCGGGGCCGTCGTCCTCGACGGTCAGCAGGGCGCGGCCGTCGGCGTCGGGCCTGAGGATGACGCGGATCTCGCCCCCCTGCCCCGGCGCATAGGCGTATTTGACCGCGTTGGTGACCAGTTCGGTGACGACCACGCCGAGCGACACCGCCTGATCGGTCGAGACCCGCATCGGCGCGGCCTCGAGCACCAGGGTCGGGGAGCCCTCGTCCGGGCCCAGCGACTTGGACAGTTCGTCGATCAGGCCGGCCAGGTATTCGTCCATGGCCACCGAGGACATGTCGCCGGAGGTGTAGAGGCGGCGGTGGACGTGGGCCACGGCCTCGATCCGCGCCTGGGCCTCGCGCAGGGCGTGGCGGGCGCCGTCATCGGCCAGATGGCGTAGCTGCAGCGACATGAAGGTCGAGACCAGCTGCAGGGAGTTGCCGACCCGGTGATTGACCTCACGCAGCATGGCCTCGGCGCGGTCGCGGGCCAGACGGACCTGTTCGACCGCCTCCTCGTTCTCGCGCTGGAGGCGTCGGCGCAGCAGGGCGTCTTCCAGCGCCGAGCGCAGCAGGGCGGTGAAGTCTTCGGAGACGTCCTTGATGACGTAGTCGGCGGCGCCGGCGCGAAGCGCGGCGACGGCGATCCTGCCCTCCTGGGCGCCCGTCACATAGACGACCGGCGGGGGGCTGGGCAGGGCCAGGATGTCGGGCAGGACGTCGAGGCCGTCGCGGCCCGGCATATAGTGATCGAGCGCGCAGATATCGAAGGTCGCCGCCGCCAGCGCTTCCAGCCCGGCATCCCCGTCGACGGCGCAGGTGACCTCATAGCCGTGCCGGCCCAGCTCCTTCTGGACCAGCCGGGACAGGCCGGCGTCATCGTCGATGTAGAGGAGCCGCACCGGCGGCTTTTCCGATGTCATTCGATCTCGGGCGCCTGCATCACGGACAGGAACAGGCCCAGCTGGCGGATGGCGCCGGCGAAGCTCTCATAGTCGACGGGCTTGGTGATGTAGACGTTGCAGCCGAGGTCGTAGCAGCGCTGGATCTCGGTCTTGTCGTCCGTGGTGGTCAGGACGACGACGGGCGCGCGCTTGAGGCGGTCGTCCTTCTTGACCTCGGCAAGGATGTCCGTGCCCTGCATGTCGGGCAGGTTGAGATCCAGCAGGATCAGCATCGGGCCGTTGGAGCGCACTTCGTCCGAGAAGAGATAGTCCAGCGCCGGCTGGCCGGAATCGAAATGCACGATCTCGTTGGAGATGTTGGCCCGGCGGATGTTCTTCTCGATCAGCTTGGCGTGGCCATGGTCGTCTTCGACCATGACGATCTTAACAGGGGTGCTCACAGTACGTCTCCAGCCTCGTCGAGGATCAGGCGTTTGGGGAATTTCAGGCGGAATGTCGAGCCCTCGCCGAGCGCGGACTCCAGGGTGATGTCGCCGCCCAGCCGGCGAACGCTGTTGCGCACGAAGGCCAGGCCGAGACCCTCGCCTTGCGTGTCCTGACGGCCGGCGCGGCGGAACAGTTCGAAAACCCGTTCGTGGTCTCGCGGAGCGATGCCGCGGCCATTGTCGGCGACGGAATATTCGACCCAGCCGCCGGGCAGGATCCGGCCTGAGACCACGATATGGCCGGGCCGGGCCGCGTCCAGATATTTGACGGCGTTGTCGATCAGATTGCCGAAAACCTGCTCGATCGACAGCCGGTCGTTCTCGAACGCCGGCAGGGTCTCGACGACGATCGAGGCGCCCTTTTCCTCGGTCTGGTGACGCATGCTGTCGGCGATACGGCCGACCATGGCGGTCATGTCGAGAGTCTCGGGGACCAGATTCCGACGCCCTTCGCGCGACAGCTTGAGGATGGCGTTGATCAGCCGGTCCATCTTCTCGGTGGAGGCGCGGATGAAGTTGATGGCCTCGGGCATGTCTTCACGGACGGCCATGACGACCTCGGGATCGACCTCGCGCTCGGTCTCGGCCTTGATGATGGCGCGGTCGATGGTCTTGCCCGCCTGCTCCAGTTCGGAGGTGTAGCCCATGACGTTGACCAGCGGCGAGCGCAGGTCGTGGCTGACGATATAGGCGAAGCGCTGGACCTCCTCATTGGCGCGGACCAGGGCGCCGGTGCGGGCCCTGACCGTCTCCTCCAGCCCGGCGTTGACGCGGTCCAGCTCGGCCTTGGCGGCATTGATCTCGGCCAGATAGCGCCGCACCAGCATCAGCATGATCACGGCGAGGACGAGGATCAGCAGGCCGGCGATGGCGTTGATCGTCACCGTCAGGAAGGCGCCGCGTTCGGAGCGGGCGCGGCGATCCTCCAGGGTCTGGCCGATGTGGGCGTCCAGGCGCGTCATCTCGGCGTTGAGCTGTTCGGTGAGAGCCTGTCCCTGCCCCGTGCGCACCCGGCTGACCGCCTGGCCGATACGACCCTGACGCGCCAGATCGAGGGTGCCGGACATCTCGATGAATTTGTCGCGGGTGATCCGGGTCAGGGCCTCGGCCGAGGCCATGGACACCTCGTCGCCGGCGGCGCGACGCTCGAAGTCGGCGAAGATGCCCGCCATCGCCGCCTTGTTCTTCTCGAAGGTGACAAGGAAGCCGGGCTGGCCGGTCAGCAGGAAGCCGCGCTGGGCGGTCTCGGCCCCCTGGATGTTCAGGATGATGCTGCGGGCCACGCGGCGCGACTGCCAGGTCTGGTCGACCTGGGCGTTGAAGGCGGCCGTGCGGCTGATCATGATGAAGGTCGAGACGTTGACCAGCAGCAGCAGGACCAGGGCCGCGGTCAGCAGAAGCACGACCGAACGGGCCAGTGACGAGGTCCTGAGGAACTCGCGCCACTTCGAGAAACGCCCCATTGAGGGGAAGCGGCTGGCGGATTCCACTGACATGAGAGAAGCTTTAGCCGGGGTTTGGTCGCTGTCCAGCGTCGTCACGCAACCGGAGGGGTCGCAAGCGATTGTAGGGACAGGCCAAAGGGTTGGCCGAGACGTTTGTCACGGCGTTGGGGAGCGCGATCGATATGGTGTCCTGGTGGTGGGTCGTTCCGGCCCTGGTGGCCTTTGTGAGCGCCCTGTTCGTGCTGAACGGGCTGGTTTCGCTGTTCCGGGGCAAGCCGTTCAGCGGCATCCTGAAGATGATCGGCGGCGGGGTTTTCCTGTGGGCGGCGCTGGCCGTGACCCTGCTGGCCCTGAACGTCCAGACCTATGCGCGGCTGACCTATGAGCGGCCGGTGGCGACCATCCAGCTGAGGAAGCTGGCGCCCCAGTATTTCGAGGTCACCGTCATCCAGCCGCCCGTGTCGAAGGACGAGCCCGAGCGGATCGCCGTCTATCCGGTCAACGGCGACGACTGGCGCATCGAGGCCCAGGTGCTGAAGTGGAAGCCGTGGGCCAATGTGCTGGGCCTCGACACCCAGTACCGGCTGGAACGGCTGGCCGGCCGCTACGAGAACATCGAACAGGAGCGCACCGGCGCCCGCAGCGTCCACGCCCTGTCCGGCGGCGACGAGGCCGTGAAGGTCATGGGTGCGACCGTGCCGTGGAAGATCAACGCCTGGGACGCCGCGCGCCGCTATCGCCGCTACGTCGACGCGGTCGACACCCTGTACGGCGGCGCCGCCTATATGCCGATGGCCGACGGGGCCCGTTATGAGGTCTGGATTACCCAGTCCGGCCTGATCGCCCGCCCCGCCAACGACGCGGCCCGCAACGCCTCGGCCGGCGGGTGGAGCGTGGTCAACTAGATCAGGGCCTGGACGTCAGGCCGTCGTGGAGCTGCTGCAGCGTCCAGGCGTCGCCCGCGTGGAACTGGCCATAGAGGGCGTCGAAGGCCGCTCCGGGGACGAAGCCGACGCCCTGGAGGTCGATCCGGGTCCCGCCGTCGACCGGGGTCAGGGTGATGACGGTAACGGTGCGGCCGAACTCTTCGGCATGGGTGAAGCCGTCCGGCGCCTGGATGTTGCGGATCGCCAGCAGCCGACCGGGAACATAGGCGACGATCTGGTTCTTGATGGTCCCGGGCGAGCCGAGCGCCACGGCGGCGTCGTAGCTGGTCTCGATCACCCCATCGATGCGGAGATCGATCGCGGCCCTGGCGACGCCGAGATGGGCGACCCAGCCTTCGGGCGTGGTCAGCACCTCCCAGACCTCGGCGGGAGGGACCGGGACGACGGCGCTGAGGCTGATGATGCGCTCGCCGTTCGCCTCGGTGCGGGAAGCGTCAGTCACGGCGGGAAAGCCGGCCATCGGGGCCGAGGCGGGCGGCGCGAGCGCGAGGCAAAGAACGGCGGCGAGGGCGAACTGACGCATCATGTCACGGCTCCTGAAGGACCGGCGGCCATGACGACACGGGCGATGCGGGCTGTCCAGCGGGGCGCGACGCCGCGACGCGCCCCTGAATCCCGTATCAGACCTGGCCGATGGTCTTCAGGCGGGCCTTGGGGTGGACCTCGTTCTGGCTCATCACCACGGTCTGGCCGCGGAAGCGTTCGATGATGGAGCGGACGTAGGGGCGGATCTGGGGGCCGGTCAGCAGGACGGCGGTCTCGCCCGCCATGGCGGCGCGTTCGAAGACGTCACGGACGTTGCGGATGAAGTCCTGAAGGCGCGACGGGGCCATGGCCAGCTGCTTGTCCTCGCCCGTCCCGACCAGGGCCTCGGCGAAGGCGGCTTCCCACTCCGGCGACAGGGTGACGATCGGCAGGGCGCCGTCGTCGCCCTTGTGCTGCCAGCACAGCTGACGCGCCAGACGGCTGCGGACGTGCTCGACCAGGGTGGTGACCGACGAGGAATGCGGCGCGGCCTCGGCCAGGCCTTCGAGGATGGCGCCCAGATCGCGGATCGAGACCTTTTCCTTGAGCAGGGCCTGAAGCACCCGCTGCAGCGTGGTGACGGTGACGACCGATGGCACCAGTTCGTCGACCAGCTTCTTCTCCTCCTCGCCCAGTTCCTTGATGAGCTTCTGGACCTCTGCATAGGACAGCAGATCGGCCATGTTCTCCTTGAGGATCTCGGTCAGGTGGGTGGTCAGGACCGTCGAGGGGTCGACGATGGTGTAGCCGCGGAAGGTGGCCTCCTCGCGCAGGCTTTCGTCGATCCAGGTCGCGGGCAGGCCGAAGGCGGGCTCCTTGGTGTGCTCGCCGGGCAGTTCGACCTGACGGCCGGTGGGGTCCATGGCCATCAGGGAGCCGAGACGCACCTCGCCGGCCCCGGCCTCCATCTCCTTGATGCGGATCGCATAGCCTTGCGTGGGCAGACGCATGTTGTCGAGGATGCGGACCGACGGAATGACGAAGCCGTATTCCTGGGCCAGGGCGCGGCGCAGGGCGCGGATCTGGTCGGTCAGGCGACGGCCTTCGAGGTCGTTGATCAGCGACAGCAGGGAGTAGCCCAGCTCGATCTTGACCTCGTCAATGGTCAGGGCGGTGCCGATGGGCTCCTCGACCTCCTCCTTGGGCTTGCCGCCCGCCGCCACGGCTGCGGCGGCCTTCTCGGCCTCGGTCGGCTCGGGCTTGAGCCGGGCCCGGCCCAGACGCCAGGCCATGAAGCCGGTGCCCAGAGCGAGAGCCGCGAAGGGGATAATCGGCATCCCCGGGATCAGGCCGATCAGGCCGGCGGCGCCCGAGACCATGCCGAGGCTCACCGGGTTGGTGGCCAGCTGCTGGACCAGGGCCTTGTCGGCCGTGCCCTCGACGCCGGCCTTGGACACCAGGAAGCCGGCGGCGATCGAGATGATGATTGCCGGGACCTGGGTGACCAGACCGTCGCCGATGGTCAGCTGGACATAGGTGGAGGCCGCTTCCTGGAAGGGCAGCTGGTGCTGGATGACGCCGATCAGCATGCCGCCGATGGCGTTGATGAAGGTGATGATCAGGCCCGCCACGGCGTCGCCGCGCACGAACTTCGACGCACCGTCCATGGCCCCGAAGAAGGTCGATTCCTGCTCCAGCTCCTTGCGGCGCAGCTTGGCCTGCTCCTCGTTGATCAGGCCGGACGACAGGTCGGCGTCGATGGCCATCTGCTTGCCCGGCATGGAGTCCAGGGTGAAGCGGGCGCTGACTTCCGCGATCCGGGTCGAGCCCTTGGTGATGACCACGAAGTTCACCACCAGGATGATGGCGAAGATGATGATCCCGATGATGAAGCTGCCCCCCATCATCAGCTGACCGAAGGCATTGATGACCTGACCGCCGGCGTCGTGGCCTTCGTGCCCGTGGGTCAGGATCAGACGCGTCGATGCCAGGTTCAGACCCAGGCGGAACAGGGTCGAGACCAGCAGCACCGTCGGGAAGATGGCGAAGTCGAGCGGGCGCTTCATCATCAGCGCCGTCATCAGGATCAGCACCGACGAGGTCAGCGACAGGGCCAGCAGCACGTCCAGAAGAAACTTCGGGATCGGCAGGATCAGCAGCATGATCACGCCGATGACGCCGAGCGCCATGGCGACCTCGCCGCGCATCAGCCAGCTCTGGATATCCTTGCCGGTCGGACGGGCCATGCCGTCCTTCATCAGGGTCGCGTCGCTCATTCGGCGACTCCATGACCGAGGGCGGCCAGGCCGCGGCGCACGGCCGTGGCGATGACTTGGTCACGCTTCTCGGGCGCCAGGCTCTCGGGCGCCTCATAGAAGACGGCGACCGGGATGGGGTCGCCCATGGGCGGATAGACCACGCCGATGTCGTTGGTCTGGCCCGTGCCGCCGGTCCCGGTCTTGTGGGCCACGGTCCAGCCGTCGGGCACGCCGGCCTTGATGCGCTTCTCGCCGGTCGGGCTGTCGATCAGCCAGTCCCACAGCGGACGGTAGCGCGACTGGAAGACCAGGGGCTGATAGGCCTCGAGGATCCAGTTCAGGTTCGAGGCGGCGCGGAAGGGCTGGGTGGTGTCCTTGTCGCCGTCCTTGACGTTGAGCATGGGCTCCATGCGGTCGACGCGGGTCGTGTCGTCGCCGGCGCGGCGATACCAGGCCTCCAGCGCCGGGAGGCCGCCGAGTTCGCGGATCAGGATGTTGGCGGCGGGGTTGTCGCTGACCTTGACGGCGGCGGCCATCAGATCGGTCAGGGTCAGGGTCTGGCCGACGGCCGCTTCGGTGACGGGCGCATGGGGAACCATGTCGGCGGCGGTCACGGGGACGGCGCGGTCGGCCTTGTCATCGCCGTGCTGGATCTTCTCGAGCATGGCGGCGGCGAGGAACAGCTTGAAGGTCGAGCAGTAGACGAACCGCTCGTCGGCCCGCCAGGACGCGCGGTGGCCGTCCAGGATGCTCAGGCCGATGCGGCCGCCGTTCTCGCGCTCGAGGTCGGACAGGTCGAAGGCCACGTCGCGCGGCGGCAGGGGCGCGGTCGCGGCCGCGCTCTGCTTCTCGCGCTCACAGCCGCCCAGACCGACCAGGGTCAGGCCGGCGAGGACGCTTCTGCGGTCCGTGACCAGAGGCATGAATCAGGCCGCGCTCTGGCCGTAGTTGGCGGCGACGCCGTTCTGGGGGGCCATGATGGCCGTGCCCTCGTCGGCGTATTCGTTCAGCTTGTTGCGCAGGGTCCTGATCGAGATGCCCAGGATATTGGCCGCATGGGTGCGATTGCCCAGGCAGTGGGTCAGGGTATCCAGGATCAGGGTCTTTTCCATCTGAGCAACAGTCTGGCCCACATAGGCGCGCGACACGGCGTCGGCGGTCTGGGCGGCGCGCGCAGCAGGGCCCGAGTCGGTCGCCGCGACAACGCCCGTCAGCGGCTGACCGTCAGGAAGACGGATGGCCTCAGCGTCGATCTCGTTGCCGACAGCCAGAAGCACCGCGCGGTGCATGGCGTTTTCCAGCTCACGCACGTTGCCGGGCCAGCGGTGGGCGGCGAGCGCCCGACGGGCATCGGCCGACAGGGGACGGACCGGCACGCCGTTGGCGGCGGCGTACTTCTTGACGAAGTGGTCGGCGAGGACGGCGACGTCGCCTGGACGCTCGCGCAGCGACGGCAGGCGCAGGTTGACGACGTTCAGACGGTACAGGAGGTCTTCGCGGAAGCTGCCCTCGGCGACCGACTTGGCGAGATCGCGGTTGGAGGTGGCGATGATGCGGATGTTGACCGGAACCGGCTTGGTGCCGCCGACGCGGTCGATGACCCGTTCCTGGATGGCGCGCAGCAGCTTGGCCTGGAGGCGGGCGTCCATCTCCGAGATTTCGTCCAGCAGCAGGGTGCCGCCGTCGGCCTCCTCGAACTTGCCGATCCGGCGGGCAACGGCGCCGGTGAAGGCCCCCTTCTCGTGGCCGAACAGTTCGCTCTCGAGCAGGTTGTCGGGGATGGCGGCGCAGTTGACGCTGATGAAGGGACGGTCCGAGCGCTTGGAGTTGACGTGCAGGTAGCGCGCCATGACTTCCTTACCGACGCCGCTTTCGCCGGTGATCAGGATCGAGGCTTCCGAACGGGCGACCTGGTCGGCCAGCTTGACCACCGCCTGCATCGACGGGTCGGCCGAGATCATCGGACGCTCGTCATCGGCGACGGCCGACAGGACCGCCGCGATCAGATCGGCCTCGGGCGGAAGCGGAATGAACTCCTTGGCCCCGGCGCGGATGGCGGCGGCGGCCTTGTCCGCGTCATTGTCGACGCCGCAGGCCACGACCGGGACGAAGATCCGCTCGGCGTCGTTGTTGGCGATCAGGCCCCCGATATCGAGGTTGTAGTCGACCATCAGCAGGTCGGCCCCCTGCCCGCGCCGGAGCTGTTCCGTCGCCTGATCGGTGCGCTCGACGTGCTGGACCTTGGCGCCGTGCGCCATGGCCATCTTCACCGCCGCCGCGAGCTGTCCGCTCAGCCTGCCAACCACCAGAAGCCGCATCGGTCTTCTCCCTTAATCCCTACTCAGAACCCGGCCGCCGTCAGGCCGCCGAATCCTCGGTCTTGATGATTTCCGTCATGGTCACGCCCAGGCGGTCCTCGACGACGACGACCTCCCCGCGGGCGACCAGACGGTTGTTCACGAAAATATCGATGGCCTCGCCGACCTTGCGGTCCAGCTCCAGCACGCTGCCGCGGTTCAGCTTGAGCAGCTGGGCGACGGTCATATGGGCCTTGCCGAGCACGGCCGAGATATTGACCGGCACGTCGAAGACGGGCGCCAGATCGGCGGCGCTCTTGTCGCCGGCCTCCTCCATCGTCGCCAGGGCGGTGGAGGTCCCGAATTCCTCCAGGGCGAAATCCTCAGCCATCAGAAGTGGCCTCCATTGATGGTTTCAGCGTGTCCGGCCTCGGCGGCCAGGGCGGCGTTCAGGGCCTCGGCCATGCGCGTCGCGGCCTCGGCGGGGTCGAAGTCAGCGCGGCCGTCGGCCCATTCCAGCTGGAAGGCGGCGGGGGCCATGCCCGGCTCGTCGCGGAAGGACACCAGGCCCGAGAAGCCGGCGTCGACGCAGATGGCCTGAAGCCTGGCCTGCACCGCCTCGTCCAGACCGCGGGCGCGGATGACGAGGCGCGGGGTGGCGTCGATCTCGGCGCCCAGGGCCTCGAGCGCGGCCTGGATCGGGGCGGCGGGGAAGCGCTCCAGGGCGCCGGCGGCGATGACCCGGGCGGCGGCCAGGGCCAGTTCGGCCGACTGTTCGCGGTGGGCCTGGGCCACGGCGCCCAGCGAGGGGGCGGCGGCGGCGACGGCCTGGCCCAGGGTGACCACGGCCATGGCGTGCAGGCTCTCGACCTCGGCCAGGGCGGTCTCGCGGCCTTCCAGACGGGCCTGGGCGACCAGGGCCTCGACCTCGGCGGGCAGATAGGCGCGCTTGGTCGGACGGAAGGCCTGACCCGGGGTCACGCCGCCGGCATCGTCGAACTCGGTGTCGAAGCTGAAGGGGCGGGTGTTGGCGGTTGAAGTGATCATGTCAGTAAATCAGCTCGTCGTCGGCGCCGCCGGCCCCGGCCAGCATGATCTCGCCCTTGGCGGCCAGGTCCTTGGCGGCCTGGACCATGGCCATCTGGGCGGCGTCGACGTCCTTCAGACGCACGGGGCCCATCGACTCCATGTCCTCGCGCATGATCTTCGACGCGCGTTCGGACATGTTGGTGAAGAACATCTCGCGCAGCCCTTCGGAGGCGCCCTTGAGGGCCAGGCCCAGCTGATCCTTCTCGACCGCGCGCAGCAGGGTCTGGACGCCGCCGGGATCCAGCTTGTTCAGGTCCTCGAAGACGAACATCAGGGCGCGGATGCGTTCGGCCGACTCGCGGTTGCGCTCTTCCAGGGCGCCGATGAAGCGGGCCTCGGTCTGACGGTCGAACGAGTTGAAGATGTCGGCCATCATCTCGTGGCTGTCGCGCTTGGAGGTGCGGGCCAGGTTCGACATGAACTCGACGCGCAGGGTCTGTTCGATCTTGTCGAGAATCTCGCGCTGCACCGGCTCCATGCGCAGCATCCGCTGCACGCATTCCAGGGCGAAGTCCTCGGGCAGGGCCGTCAGGACGCGGGCGGCGTGGTCGGGCTTCACCTTGGACAGGACCACGGCGACGGTCTGGGGGTATTCGTTCTTCAGATAGTTGGCGAGGACGGCCTCGTTCACATTGCCGAGCTTGTCCCACATGGTCCGGCCGGCAGGACCGCGGATCTCCTCCATCAGGCCGTCGACGCGCTCGGACGGCATGAAGGCGGCCAGCAGGCGCTGGGTCTGTTCGAACGAGCCCATGACCGCGCCCGAGCCGCTCATGCCCGAGACGAACTCCATCAGCAGTTCCTCGACCACCGAGGCGCTGACCGTGCCGAGGCCGGCCATGGCCTGGGAGATTTCCTTGATCTCGTCGTCGTCGAGGTTCTTCCACAGCTCGGTGTGCTCTTCTCCGAGGGAGAGCAGGATGACGGCGGCCTTCTCTGGGCCCGTCAGCTTCTTGGCGTCGTCGACCGACGGCTTCTTGTTAGCGGCCATGCGCGCCGACATCAGGTTTCATGGAGCCAGCCGCGCAGGATCGCGGTGGACTCATCCGGATGGTTCTGAACGAACTCGGCGACCTTCTTGACGGAGGAAGCCTTCACCTGACCCTCGATGCGGGCGATGTCGAGCCGCTGGTCCATCTCGGTGCCCGGGCCGACCAGTTGGGGCACGCCGTCGACCATGACGGTCTGCAGCTGGGTCACGCCGGGCACGCCGCCGCCGGCCGCGCCGGCCAGGGCCGGGACGCCCGTCGTGTTGGCCGTCTTCAACAGCGGACGCAGGACGAAGAAGATCAGCAGCAGGCCGGTGACCAGCAGGACCAGCAGTTCCACGCCGCGCATGATGTCGTTCTTGTCGAAGTCCAGCAGGGCCGAACCGGTCTCGGTGCCGCCGGCGGCCGAGGTGTCGTGGCTGAACTTGGCGTTCTCGACCTTCACCTGGTCGCCGCGCTGCTGGTCGTAACCGATGGCGGCCTTCACCAGGGCGTCGATCTTGGCAATGTCCTCGGCCGAACGCGGGGCGTAGGTCGGCTCGCCCTTGCCGTCCTTGGCCGGGGTCCAGACGCCGTCGATGGCGACCGCGACAGCCAGTTTCTGGACCTGACCGGCTTCCTTGATCGTGGTCGTGGTGGTGTTGGAGATTTCGTAGTTGGTGGTCTCGGTCGAGGCCTTGTCGCTCGATCCGGCAGGCGTCGTGGCGGGAGGCGCGCCGCCCGGGATGTTGTTGGTCGCCGTCGCGCCGCCGGAGGGATCGCCGGTGGTGTCGGTCTTTTCCGAACCATTGGTCGAGGTCGAGCGGACGACCTGGCCGTCCGGATCGAACTTCTGCTCCTGGGTGGTGGAGCGGCTGTGGTCGATGTCGGCAGTGACCTGGACCTTGGCGGCGCCTGGGCCGACGACGCCTTCGACGATGTCGAGGATGCGGGCCTGAAGCTGGGCCTCGGTGGTGTTCTTGGCGTCCTGGGCCGAAGCGGCGGAGAAGCCCTCCTCGCCCGAGCCGGCGGCCAGGGTGCGGTTGGCGGTGTCGGTGACGGTGACCTTGTCGGGCTTCATGCCGGGCACCGAGGAGGCGACGACGTTGCGGATGGCCTGAACCTGATCGCCCGTCAGAGGGCGGCCGCCGACCCCGACCACGACCGCGGCGGTGGGCTCGCCGGTGGCGGAGGCGAACATTTCGCGGCGCGGCAGGGCGATCAGCACCTTGGCCGAGGAAATGCCCCGATAGGACAGGATGGTCCGGCCCAGTTCGCCTTCCAGGGCGCGCTTCTCATTGAGGTTCTGCTGGAACTCGGTCTGGCCCAGCACCGACTGGTTGTCGAAGATCTCGTAGCCGACCGACCCCTGGGTCACGAGCCCCTTGGACGCCACCAGCATACGGGCGGTGCCGACCTCGTCGCGGTTGACCATGATGGTCGAGCCGTCGCCCTGGGTCTTGTACTTGATGCCGGCCTGTTCCAGCGAGGCGGTGATGTCGCCCGCCTCTTTCAGGTCGAGGTTGGAATAGAGCAGCGCGTCCGGCGCCTGGCCCATGCGCAGCATCAGGGCCACGAGCACGGCGGCGACGCCGGCGGCGACGCCCAGCACCGCAGCCAGACGGCCGACACCAAATCTCTGCAACGCCGCCGTGAAGCCGCCCACGCGTCCCGCCTACTGAAAATCGGCGGAAGCCCAACCACGTCCGCTAGGCAGAAACTGCCGCCTGCGTGGTAAACGGCGCGTTAAGAGAGGTTACCTTCCTTTGGTTAGCGGCCCTTTTTTGAGCGCGGGCAGCACCGGCGGCGCGCCTGACGGAAGCGGCGCGGCCGGGTCGCGGATGTAGGCCTCGACGTCGCGATAGACCCGCTCGGCGCCGAGGTTGCGGTTCAGCAGGTGCCAGCCGTCGTCATAGTATGCGGTGCGCAGATTGGGCGGCGTCCCGGCCCGCTCCAGCGCCAGCCGCATGGGCCCCGGCTCCACCACCTGGTCGTGGGCGCCGTACATCAGGATGACCGGCGCCTTGATCAGACCGATGCGCCGCGAAGCGCTCTCCATCAGATCGACCAGACCCGAGATGGCGTCGAAGCGCGTCGAGAGCAGGCTGTCGGGATCGCGGCCGTTGCGGATCAGCTCGAGCAGATTGTCGGACGCCAGGATGTGGCGAGCGATGAAGTCGGGCGGCTCGACAGCCAGATCGCCAACGACGCGCGAGGTGATCCACAGGCTGGTGCGGTTGAGGATGTTCTGGCTGGACCAGCCCCAGACGCCGGGGGCCAGAAGGACGACGCGGTCGGCGTCCGGCGGGCGGTCCGAGCCGAAGGCGGCGGCGGTCACCGATCCGCCCATGCTCTCGCCCACAACCGCCAGCGTCGCCTCGGGACGGCGGGCGCGGACGAGGGCGGTGATGGTGCGCAGGTCTTCGGTCATCAGGGCCTCGCCGCCCCAGATCCCTTTTTGCGGCGCCTGGCCGAAGCCGCGCTGGTCGAAGCTCCAGACCTCGATGCCGTGCGCGGCCCACCAGGGCCCGGCCAGACGGAAGGAGGCGTCGTGGTCGTTCATCCCGTGCAGGGCCACGATGGTCGCCCAGGGCTTCCCGTCGGCGGGCGCCCAGTGCAGGAACGGCAGCCGCGCCCCGTCCTGAACGATGAAGGCGCCGGTCATCCCCGGAGCGGGGGCGTCCTCGATGCGCGGACCGGTGAAATCCGGCGGCGGCGTCAGCGGCGACTGGACCAGGGGCGTGGCGCAGGCGGCCAGCGAGAACGCGGCGAGGGCAGCGGCGATCAGGCCGGAAATACGAAGGGTCATGAGTTCAGGATGTCCGCCACGCGCCGGCGCAAGTAAGGCACGATCTCGGCCTCGAACCACGGATTTTTTCGGAGCCAGGCCGTGTTTCGCCACGAGGGATGCGGCAGGGGCAGGATGTCGGGCGCGAAGGCGCGCCAGTTCCGCACCGTCTCGGTCATGTTTCGCCCTGCCCGCGACCCGAGCGCCCATTCCTGGGCATAGCCGCCGACAAGCAGGGTCAGCTCCATTTGCGGAAGGGCGTCCAGCAGCCGGGGTCGCCACAGTTCGGCGCAGCGGCGCGGCGGCGGATAATCGCCCCCTTTCGGCGCGGTGCCCGGATAGCAGAAGGCCTGAGCCGCCACCCCGATGCGGTGGTCGGCGTAGAAGGTCTCATAGTCCACGCCCAGCCACTGGCGCAGGCGGTCGCCGGACGGATCGGTGAACGGCAGGCCGCTCTCATGCACCCGCCGCCCCGGCGCCTGGCCACAGATCAGCAGCCGGGTCTCGGGAAAGACCCGCACCACAGGACGCGGCGTATGCGGCAGTTCGCCCAGACAGGCGCGGCAGGCGCGGATGTCCGAAAGGACGTCCTCGAGATCAGTCGTCATCGTCCTCGCTGACGGGCGGCAGGGCGGCCTTGGCGGCGGCGGCTTCCTCGGCCGTCGGCAGGCGCAGGCGGACGACGCCCTTCATGGCGTTCGGGTCGATCGCCTTGCCCTTCTTGGTGATGGTCAGCCTGCCCTGACGCATCAGGCCCAGGGCCACGGCGCGAACCTTGGGCAGCATCCGCTGCCACTGTTCGGGCTGCAGATCCTTGGCCACGTCGGAGGGTTCGATGCTCTTGCCGTTGTCGCCCTTCGGGTCGATGCGGGAAAGTTTTTCGAAGATTGCGGTTTCGATGGGGTCGCTCATCGCGCCTGTATGCTGCATTGCAGGTCCGGAAAGAAGGCGGAGTTCAAAATGGTCGCGAAAATTACCGTAGAGGAAGGCGAGTTCGCCGGCTGGCAGACCTATGACCTGCACGGGACCTTCGACCAGACGGTGGGCCCCTTCTACTTCAAGCCCGACCCCGACGGCCGGATGCGCTGCGCCTTCCGGGCCGAGCAGAAGCATATGAACTCGGGCCACCGCATGCACGGCGGCTGTCTGATGACCTTCGCCGACATCGCCCTGTTCCAGACCGCCTATCAGGAGATGGAGGGCAAGAACGGCGTCACGGTGCAGCTGGATTCGACCTTCGTTGACGGCGCCCGCGTCGGCGAACTGATCGAGGCGACCGGCGAGGTCGTCCGCGCCGGCGGCTCGCTGATCTTCGTGCGCGGCCAGATCACCACCGGCGGCCGGATGCTGATGACCTTCTCGGGCGTGATCAAGAAGTTCACGCCGCGGACCTGACGGACGCCTAGATCCCCGCCCCGGCCGCCGGACGCGCCCGGCAGGTCTCCAGCCAGCGGGCCAGATGGGTCAGTTCGGCCGGCGGGCGGTATTTGACCAGCCGGGCGAAATCCAGACCGATCACGGCGACGATGTCGGCGATGGTGAAGCGGTCCAGGGCGATGAACTCATGGTCGGCCAGACGGTCGTCCAGGGTGCGCATGAAACGCTCGGCCCAGAGGCGGTTGTACTGGGCGACCTCGGCGACCTGGGCCCCTTCCAGCGCCGCCATCAGCGGATGGGTGTGGCGCACGTTCAGCATGATCGGGTTGGCGAGATAGAACTCGTTGCGGCGGGTCCACATCTCGACGATGGCCTGCTCGCGGGCGTCGACGCCGAACAGGTTGGGCTCGGGATACAGCGCCTCCAGATAGCGGCAGATGGCGACCGATTCCGAAATCGTCGTGCCGTCGTCCAGCTCCAGCGCCGGGACGTGGGGCACCCCGACCCGGGCGCGATAGTCCGGCGTCTTGTGGTCGCCGGCCATGATGTCGACCTCGACCAGATCGACGTCGGTGATGCCCTTCTCGGCCATGACCCAGCGGACCCGGCGCGGATTGGGCGCGCGGTGGGAGGTGTAGAGCTTCATCGGCGTCTCCTGACCCGGGCTGTCCCGGTGTTTTTACAGGCCGAAGATAGAGGCCGGCATGGCTCCGACAATGGCCGCCGTCATCAGGGTCGACAGGAAGCCGGCGAACAGGGCCTTCCAGATCAGGCCCAGAACCTCCTCGCGCCGCTCGGGCATCAGCACCGACAGGCCCGAGACGGTGATCCCGACCGAGCCGATGTTGGCGAAGCCGCAGAGCGCATAGGTCATGATCATCCGGGTGCGCTCGCTCATCTCGGCGACGGGCACCTTGCCCAGGTCGATGAAGGCCACGAACTCGGTCAGGGTCAGTTTGACGCCCAGCAGCCAGCCGGCGCGACCGGCCTCGGACCATTCCACTCCGGTCAGCCAGGCCACCGGCATGAAGATCCAGCCGAGGATGCGCTCCAGCGTCAGGGGGGCGTCGAAGACCACGATGCCGCCGATCATGATGTTCACCAGGGCCACCAGAGCCACGAAGACGATCAGTACGGCCGAGATGTTCATGACCACCATCAGGCCGTCGGCCGTGCCCTTGGAGATGGCGTCGATGGCCGAGTCGTATTTGAGCGCCGAATTGTAGTCGGCGACCGCCCCGCCCTCGCCCGGCTTCTCGGGGATGATGATCCGCGCCAGCAGGACGCCGGCGGGGGCCGAGACGATGGACGCGACAAGAACGTGGCCGGCGGCGTTGACCAGCACCGGCGACAGGATGGCGGCATAGGCGACCATGGTCGAACCGGCGACGGTGGCCAGGCCGACCACCATCATCAGGAAGATTTCCGACCGGGTCAGCTTGTCCAGATAGGCGCGGATGACGATCGGGCTCTCGATCATGCCGAGGAAGATGTTGGCCGCGACGGCCAGGGCCGAGGCGCCGCCCAGACCCATGGTCTTCTGGAAGATGAAGCCGAAGCCGTGGGTGACCCACTTCAGGATCTTCCAGTGCCACAGCAGGGCCGACAGGGCCGAGATCACCAGGATCATCGGCAGGACGTTGAAGGCGAAGGTGAACAGGGCGCCCTTGTCCCCCACCACATAGGGCTGGTTGCCGCCGGCCAGATAGCCGAACACGAACTGGGCGCCCTGCGCGGTCGCGACCGACAGGCCGTCGACGGCGCCGGTGATCCCGGCCAGCACGACCTGCGAGCCGGGAATGGCGAACAGGGCCAGGACCAGCGCCGCCTGCACTCCGATGGCGCCGAGGGTCAGCCGCCAGGGAAAGGCCCTGCGGTTCTCCGAAATGGCCCAGCAGGCGAAGACGATGACCACGAGCCCGAACAGGCTCTGGAGGTTCAGCAGGCTGAACATGAAACGACGATCCCGGATCTCTCCCCCTCGGAGAGCACTCCTTCGCTTGAACGCGAAGGCGCGCCGGGCCGCAAGTCCCCCGGGATCAGGATTCACCTGACAAAGGTGCGAAAATCTCAGGCGGCGCGGGTCCGGCCTTGCGGACTGTAAACGGCCGGCGCGTTCGCGGGGGTCCAGAAGCGCCAGCGGGACATCCACATCTCGCCGTCACGCAGATGCTGTTCGCGGCGTCTCTCATCGTCTTCCGCAACAGCCAGGGCGAAGCAGTCTCGCGCCCGGTCGCGACATTCCTCGGCTGACAAATCGACGTACATTACACAATACCTGTATGATAGGGTCAGGATCGCATCGA
The DNA here is from genome assembly GCA_002292165.1 of Brevundimonas sp. UBA986. GTDB lineage: Bacteria > Pseudomonadota > Alphaproteobacteria > Caulobacterales > Caulobacteraceae > Brevundimonas. Next base: position 1,504 of record DBBK01000046.1, on the reverse strand, counting down.
ATTGTTAAGGTTGTATCTACGGAAAACACCTACCTGAGCGAGCGGCGGCGGTTCCGGGAGGACGACCGGTCTTCCGAACGGGCCGAGAAACGGCGCAAAACCCGAAACTTGGCCTGGGGCGCCGGTCCGTCGTATAGATTCGTCCATCCGGCTGGCGCGCGGCCGGATGCGACTGGGGTATGAGATTCGACCATGAGTACTGATTCACGGGGCGGCCGGTCGGGCCCGATCGCCGGCGCGGGCGCCGGACGCCACCTGCTGATCGTCGATGACGACGACCGGATCCGCGAACTGCTGAAGGAATATCTGGCGCGCGAGGGCTATCGCACCACCGGCGCGGCCCATGCCGCCGCCGCCCGCCGCCTGATGGAGCTGATCGAGTTCGACCTGGTCGTGCTGGACGTCATGATGCCGGGCGAGAGCGGGCTGGAGCTGACCAGCTGGGTCCGCAACAAGGCGCAGCTGTCGCGCACGCCCGTCCTGCTGCTGACCGCCCGCGGTGAGGCCTCGGACCGCATCGAAGGCCTGTCGCGCGGCGCCGACGACTATATGTCCAAGCCCTTCGACCCCAAGGAGCTGGCGCTGCGCGTCGACGCCATCCTGCGCCGGACGGGGGGCAAGCCCCTGACTCCGCGCGAGATCAAGCTGGGGCCGGCGTCGTTCGACATGGAGCGGCTGGAGCTGACCCGCGACGGCGCCCCGATGCGCCTGACCGAGGCCGAGGCGCAACTGCTGAAGACCCTGGCCATCCACGCCCACTCCCCCGTCGAGCGGATGGACCTGTCGCCCGACACCGCCGACATCACCGGCCGCGCCGTCGACGTCCAGGTGACCCGCCTGCGCCGCAAGCTGGAAGCCGACCCGAAGAACCCGCGCTATCTCCAGACCGTGCGCGGCGTGGGATATATGCTGGCGCCGGACTGATGCGTTTCACGCCCCTCGCCGTCTGGGGGCGCTTCCTGAAGCGCCGGGTGCCGTCGTCGCTGTGGGGACGGTCGCTGCTGATCATCGTGGCGCCGATCCTGATCATGCAGGGCGCGGTGACCTGGGCCTTCTTCGACGCCCACTGGCAACGCGTGACCGCGCGCCTGTCCGACGGGCTGGCCGGGGACATCGCCTGGGCCTCGGAAAGCTACCGCGCCGATCCGACGCCGCAGAACCTGGCCGTCATCACCGACCGGGCCCAGCGATCGATGCAGCTGTCCGTCGCCCTGATCGAGGACGAGAAACTGCCGACCGAGCAGAGGCGCGGGGCCATCGGCATCGTCGACCGGACGCTGGAGAAGGCTCTGGACGCCCGGGTGGACCAGCCCTTCTGGTTCGATACGACCCGCTACCCCGCCTATGTCGACATCCAGGTGCAGGAGCCGAACGGGGTGCTGCGCGTCATCGCCCCACGCGAGCGGGCGGTGGCGACCCAGGCCCATATCTTCGTCCTGTGGCTGATGCTGGCGACGGTGCTGCTGATGTCGGTGGCCATCCTGTTCATCCGCAATCAGGTCCG
>DBBK01000007.1 GCA_002292165.1 Brevundimonas sp. UBA986 | reverse complement strand
CCTTCCTGCTGCTGAGCCGCAAGCGCGGCCCCGTCGTCCCGGCCTCGGCGCCGATGATCCGGGCCGGGAGCCGCCGCAAGCGCAACCTGATCCGCATCTGGATCGCCCGGCTGCTGGTCCAGATCGCGGGCAGCATTTTCTTCGCCTACCTCCTCTTCTATTTCGAGACGGTCGACCGGACGGGGCTGTCGTTCGCGGGCGGAGACATCACCAGTCAGGTCGCCTGGCTGGCCGGGTCGGTGACCCTGGTCCTGGCCCCCCTGTCGATCGCCACGGGGCGGCTGTCCGACGCGGTCAGGTCGAGGAAGCCCTTCCTCGTGGTCACCGCGGCCATGGTCACCGTCGGCCTGTTGACCCTGGCGCTCCTGCCCCAGTGGGCGCCGGCGGCCCTGGGCTATGTGCTGTTCGCCTGTGGCTGCGGCCTGTTTCTGGCGCTGCAGAGCGCCTACGCCATGCAACTCCTGATCACGCCCGAGCATCGTGGGCGAGATATGGGGGTGCTCAATCTGACCAATACCATCCCGGCCCTGATCGCCCCGTCGATGGCCTATCTGATGGCCGGGGAGGGGGATTTCACCCTGCTGCTTCTGGTGTTGGCGGGACTCACCGGCGTCGCCCTGATCCTCTGTTTGCAGGTTCGTGATGAGGCCTGAGCGGACCCCGGCGAGACGAAAACTCGACGGTCCGTCGATTGTTTCTCGCCTGAAATCAACAGAGTACCGCCGGTCGGCGAGACTGTAACCATTTGTGGCTTCTTTGGGGTTGTGAACGCTCTCAACCCGTGTTCTACCTTGAGCATGAGGGGGCGAAGACCCTCCAGGGACGGAAACAGAGGAGCAGCAGACACACGAAATCGGAAGACGTCTTTCCAGATATGCGGATGGCCGAAAGGTTTCGGGTCCGTGGAATGCCGGATTTCGAGGATCGTCAGCCGCCAGATCGACCTTGAGAAGGGTCAAATCGGTTCGGATGGGGTGAGCGGATGCTCACGGGCTGCTCAGCGGCCTTCGATCAACTGTGTCTGATCTGAACTCCCTGCCAATCCAGTCTCGAGGATTCTGGAGGGCGAATGCAGGGTATCGGTCAGCGTTGTTTGCGTCACAGTGTGTCGATCGGCGTTCTCGCGCTGGTCGCCGCGCAGACGTTCGGCGTGCCTGCGCGGGCGGCCGAGGGCGCTCCTGCGCGTGCCGAAGCCGCGCCGACGGCGGTCGCGCAAACCCCCGCACAGGTCCGCGCCGCCGGTCTGGTCGCGCAGATGACCCGCGAGGAGAAGCTGTCGCTGGTGCACGGCTATTTCCCGCCCTGGGCGGATCGCACGCCGGGCGCCCCGGTCGCCGAAATGATCCCTTCCGCCGGCTATGTGCCCGGCGTTCCGCGTCTGGGTATTCCCGCCCTGCGTGAAAGCGACGCCAGCCTGGGCGTCGCCAACCAGGTCGAACAGCGCAAGGGCGACGTCGCCACCGCCCTGCCGTCCAGCCTCGCCACCGCCGCCACCTTCGACCCCGAGATCGCTCATGCGGGCGGGGCGATGATCGGCTCCGAGGCCCGCTCCAAGACCTTCAACGTCCTGCTGGCCGGCGGGGTCAACCTGACCCGCGACCCGTGGAATGGCCGCAACTTCGAATATCTGGGCGAGGACCCGCTGCTGGCCGGGACCCTGGCGGGCGCGCACATTCAGGGCGTCCAGTCGAACAACATCGTCTCGACGATCAAACACTACGCCTTCAACAGCCAGGAAACCGGCCGGATGATCATGGACGCCCGTCTCGACGAGGCGTCCCTGCGCGAAAGCGACCTGCTGGCCTTCCAGATCGCCATCGAGCGCGGCCACCCCGGCTCGGTGATGTGCGCCTACAACCGCATCAACGGCGACTATGCCTGCGAGAACGACTTCCTGCTCAATCAGGTGCTCAAGCGCGACTGGGGCTATCCGGGCTGGGTGATGTCCGACTGGGGCGCGGTCCATTCGACCGAGAAGGCCGCGATCAACGGGCTGGATCAGGAATCGGGTCAGGAGCTGGACCGCCAGATCTACTTCGGCGCGCCCCTGACCGAGGCGGTCGCCGCCGGGCGGGTGTCCGAGGCGCGGCTGGATGACATGGTCACGCGCATCCTGGTCGGGATGATCGAGACCGGCGCCATGGACCATCCGGTGTCGACGACGGCTGCGACGCCCGACTATGCCGCCCACGCCGAGGTCGCCCAGCGCGCGGCCGAGGCCGGGATCGTGCTCCTGAAGAATGACGCCGGCGCCCTGCCTCTGATTGCGACGGCGAAGAAGATCGTGCTGATCGGCGGCCATGCCGACGTCGGCGTCCTGTCGGGCGGCGGATCGTCCCAGGTGCGGTCGGTCGGCGGAGCTCCGGTAGAGATCCCCCTGACCTCGGGCGCGGCGTCCTCGTTCGCCCGGGTGACCTGGCACGCCTCCTCGCCGCTGAACGCCATCAGGGCGACGGCGCCGGACGCCGAGGTGGTCTTCGTCTCCGGAACCGATCGCGCCGCCGCCGCCCGGGCCGCGCGCGGCGCCGATGCGGTCGTGGTCTTCGCCACCCAGTGGACGACCGAGGCCCAGGACGTCGAGACCCTGTCTCTCCCCGATGATCAGGACGGCCTGATCGCCGCCGTCGCCGCCGCCAACCCGCACACCACCGTGGTGCTGGAAACGGGTGGCCCCGTGCTGATGCCCTGGATCGATGCGGTTCCAGCCGTGGTCCAGGCCTGGTATCCGGGCCAGCGCGGCGGCGAGGCCATCGCCCGCATCCTGTTCGGCCAGGTCAATCCGTCCGGCCGCCTGCCCATCACCTTCCCGCGCAGCGCCGACCAGCCGCCGCGTCCGGCCGTGCCGGGGCTCGAGGCCATGAAGGCCCATGACGAGGCCTCCAACGCCGGTTCGGTATCGTCGGTCGTCTTCGCGCCCTTCCCGGTGGAGTACCCCGAGGGCTCCGACGTCGGCTATCGATGGTACGAGCGTGAGGGCAGGGCGCCCCTGTTCCCGTTCGGCCATGGTCTCAGCTACACCAGCTTCCGCTACGGCGCGCTGCGCGTCGAGGGCGGGGCCGGGCTGACGGTCAGTTTCGACGTGACCAACACCGGCGAGCGTGAAGGCACAGACGTGCCCCAGCTCTATGTCGCCGCGGATGCGCCCGGACATGCGCGCCGTCTGGCCGGCTGGTCGCGGGTGACGCTGAAGCCGGGCGAGACCCACCGCGTCACCATCACCGCCGAACCCCGCATCCTGGCCGAGTACGACACCTCGGCGCCCGGCTGGCGGATCGCGGCGGGACCCTATCGCGTCCACGTCGGACACGACGCTCTGGATAACGAACTCGGCGGAGAGGCGACCTTGTCGTCACAGACACTGAAGCCCTGACGCCGGAAAAACCAAGGACCAAGCCGCACAGAGAGGCGGCGCACACGGAGGAGGAGACGACCATGAGACTGCAAAAACGATCCATTGTGACGGCCCTTTTGGCCAGCACGGCCTTGGCCTCGCCGGCCTTCGCCCAGACCGCGACCCAGGCCGATCCGGAGGCTACGACCGTCGAAGAGGTCGTGGTGACCGGCATCCGCGGCTCGCAGGAGCAGGCGATCAACATCAAGCGCAACACCACCGCCGTGGTCGATGCGATCTCGGCGGAAGACATCGGCAAGCTGCCGGACGTCACCGTCGCCGACGCCCTGCAGCGCATCGGCGGCATCCAGATCCAGCGCAGCGCCGGTGAAGGCGCCACGGTCAACATTCGCGGCCTGCCCCAGGTCGTGACCCTGATGAACGGCGAGCAGTTCCTGGCCCCCGGCAACCTGGGCAGCGCCCAGCCGAACCTGAACGACGTGCCCGCCCAGCTGATGAACTCCATCGTCGTCTTCAAGTCGATGGACGTGCACAACGCCCTGTCGGGCATCTCGGGCACCATCGACCTGCGCACCCAGCGGCCCTTCAACTTCAAGGAGGGGATGACCACCGCCCTGGCGACCGAATACGCCACCGGCGAGGACACGCGTCAGGACGACTATCTGTTCAACGCCCTGCTGAACTGGCGCAACGACCGCTTCGGCGTGATGGTCGCCGCGGTCCAGAGCGAAGCCAACCTGGGCAACAACTACTCCGGCATCTCGCAAGGGGTGTTCGGCAACAACGACTGGGGCGGCTCGGCCAACAACTGGATCTCGCCGCACGGCTACGACACCTTCCACCGCGAGGTCGAGCGCAAGCGCACGGGCGTCAACGCCGCCTTCACCTGGCAGATCGACGACGGCTTCGAACTGACCGGCGAGTTCTTCTACACCAAGCTGGAGGAGCATGACCGCGCCGCCGGCCTGAACATCTCCAACCGCTGGAACGGCCTGACCTGGACGACCCCGACGGCCTTCACGACCACGGGCGTCAACGGCTCCAACGGCAATCCCTGGCTGGACGTGACCGAGTATGATCTCGACGTCTGGTGGATGAACTCCTTCTCGGTCAACCGGACCAAGAATGATGAGTCCAAGAACTACAATCTGGAGCTCAAATACGACAAGGGCGGACCCTTCAAGTTCGAGGCGCGCGCCCTTCACGCCGAGGCGTCGCTGCTCAGCATGAACGGTCAGGTCCAGGGCGACCTGTCCAACTGGCAGTATGCGCCGGACCGGTCCTTCACCCTGTTCCGTGACGCGGCCGACCGGACCCGCGGGCCCTTCTACTCGGCGGCGATCGCGGCCCAGTATCCGGCCTCGCAATACTCCAACGCCGTCGTCGGCTCGGCGGGNNCGGGCGGACGCTACATCAACCCGAACCCGCTCGGCATCGGCAACGACCCGCAGATCCATCTGAACATCGGCGGCGGCCAGACGGTCTGGAGCAACTTCAACAACCCGATCGTCGGCGGCCTGGGCAATGTGCCCCTGGCCCAGTACATGGCCAATCAGGACAGCTACGCGGTCGCCGCCTATTCGTCGGAAGGCAACCAGCGCAACCAGTCCGACCTCAGCGTCGTCCGCATGGACGGCAGCTATGAGTTCCAGGCCGAACCGCTGCTCGGCTTCATCAACAAGATCGACGTCGGCCTGCGCCACTCCGATCGCCAGGTGCAGATCGAGAACTTCCACCTGTTCTCGGACGTCAACGGCTGTTCGGTTCAGTGGAAGGCGATCGACGTCGTCATGAACCAGAACCAGTGCTCGGCGGGCGAACAGGTGCCGAACCCGGCCTTCAACCCGGCCCTGCCGGTCAGCGCCACCAACCCGACGACGGTGTTCCAGGGCTATACGGTCAACAAGCCGACCAAGCTCTATGCGAACAACAACACCTACTTCCTGGACAACTACGGCTCGATCACCAGCGGCCTGCCGGGCGTCTGGGTCGTGGATCCGCATGACTTCGACGACGTCGTCGGCTTCCAGAAACGCGTCTTCGGCAGCGCCTATGAGGTCATCATCCCGGGCAACACCTATGACGTCGATCTGTACGAGGACAGCGGCTATCTGAACGCCAACATCGGCTTCGGAAACCTGCACGGGGATGTCGGCGTCCGCGCCATCCGCACCCAGCTGCACGTGCGCCAGAACCAGACCGGCGACACCCGCAACTACGGCGACACCAACCTGGACGTCGGGGACACCTTCACCAAGCGCAGCTACACCGATTATCTGCCGTCGGTGAACCTGGTCTACGACTTCTCCGACCGGCTGAAGCTGCACGCCGCCTACAACAAGACCATGATCCCGCTGGATCTGGGCAACTACGGCGGCGGTGTCACCATCTCGACGGCCGACTCGGCCGGCCCGACCCCGACCGATCCGACGGCGCCGCCCGTGGGCATCCGCCGGGTGACCGGGGCGACCTTCTCGGGCAGCCCGGCTCTGAACCCCTGGCGGTCGAACAACTACGACCTGACCCTTGAGTACTACATGGGCCGGGCCACCATGTTCAGCATCGCCCTGTTCAAGCTGGATATCGAAAGCTTCGTGACCCGGGCGACCGTGCCCGGCGCGGGCTCCTTCCCCGACGGCGACGGCATCATCCGCCGCACCGTGCCGGTCAATATGCCGGTCCAGGGCGACGGCGGCTCGCTGCAGGGCGTGGAACTGGGCGCCAAGTTCGCGCTCAGCGACCTCCTGACGGACGACAGCTTCTTCCGCGACTTCGGCTTCGACGGCAGCTTCACCTACTCCGACAGCTCGCAAAACTCGCAGAACCTGTCGGGCGACGACCTGCCGTTCCCGGATAACTCCAAGTACCAGGTCAACGCCGCGGTCTGGTACCAGGGCGACAAGCTGCAGGCACGCGTCGCCTACAACTATCGCACGCCGCGTCTGTCCAGCACCTTCGGAGCCATCCCGATCTACCAGGACACGGCACAGTATGTGGACGTCAACGTCACCTACAACCTGACGGACAACGTCACGATCTACGCCAACGGGTCCAACGTCCTCGGCGAGATCGAGGAATACTATCTCGAGTTCGAGAAAGGGGCGGAGCAGTTCCACTCCCGTAACGAGTTCGAGCCCCGCTGGTCGATCGGCGCCCGCGCCAAGTTCTAACCACCACCCCTGGACCCTGGCCGACGATGACGTTCGCGTTGTCGTCGGCCGATTTTTTCGCGTAATCCTCCAGGATCAGCTTGCGTCAGACAGGCGAGGAAACGGCCATGGACACAGCGTCCGGCGACAGACTTCCCCCGAACGCCATCCGTCAGGTGGTGATCGTCGGCGGCGGAACCGCGGGCTGGATGACGGCCGCGGCCCTGATCCAGCACCTGCGACACACCGGGGTGCGCATCACCGTGGTCGAGTCGTCCGAGATCGGCACGATCGGCGTCGGCGAGGCGACCATCCCGACCATCCGCCGCTTCTATGCCCAGCTCGGCATGACCGACGCCGAGGTGACGACGGCGACCCAGGCCAGCTGCAAGCTGGGCATCCGCTTCACCGGCTGGAGCGGGGCGGGTTCGGACTTCATCCACCCCTTCGGCCTGTACGGACAGGACCTGCGCGGGGTGGGCTTCCACCACTACTGGGCCAAACAGCGCCAGACCGGCGATCAGACGCCGCTGGCCGCCTATTCGCTGGGCGCGTCGCTGGCGTTCGGCGGCAAGTTCATCGAGCCGTCGCCGACGCCGCCGTCGTCCCTGTCGGTGTTCGACTGGGCCCTGCATCTGGACGCCTCCCTGTTCGCCCAGCATCTGCGCCGCTACGCCGAGGCCAGCGGGGTCGAGCGCATCGACGCCCGCATCACCGACGTCCAGCTGCGGCCCGAGGACGGCTTCGTCCGGGCCATCACTCTCGGCGACGGGCGCGAGGTCGAGGGCGATCTGTTCGTCGACTGCTCGGGCTTCCGCGGCCTGCTGATCGGCGAGGCCATGGGCTCCGCCTATGAGGACTGGGGTCAGTGGCTGGCCTGCGACGCCGCCTTCGCCATCCAGAGCGAGAACGCCCCGGGCATGGAGCCCCATCCCTACACCCAGGTCACGGCGCACTCGGCCGGCTGGCAGTGGGGCATTCCGCTGCGCCATCGGGCGGGCAACGGACTGGTCTTCTCCAGCGCCCATATGACCGACCAGCAGGCGCTGGACGCCCTGATGCCCAATCTGATGGGCCGCCCGCTTATGGAGCCGCGCCGCATCGGCTTCCGTCCCGGCCGCCGCGACCGGGCCTGGGTCAAGAACTGCGTCTCCATCGGCCTGTCCGCCGGCTTCCTCGAGCCGCTGGAAAGCACCAGCATCGCCCTGATCGAGAACGGCATCGAGCGGCTGAAGTCCCTGTTCCCGGACAGGACCTTCGCTCCCTCGATCATCGAGGAGTTCAATGATCAGTCGGCGCGCGAGATGGAGCGCACCCGCGACTTCATCATCCTGCACTACTGGCTGAACGGCCGTGACGAGCCCTTCTGGCGGGAGCGGCGCGAGGCGGCCATTCCCGACACCCTGGCCCGCAAGGTCGAGCTCTGGAAGGCGAGGGGACAGTTCGTCCGCTATCGCTGGGAGATGTTCCACCCGGCCAGCTGGCTGGCCATCTACGACGGCTTCGGCGTCCTGCCCGAACAGCTCGACCCCGCCGTCGAGGGGCTGGATCCCGGCCAGCTCGCCCACAGCCTTCAGCAGATGAGGACGTCGGTCGCGGAGACCGTCGCCCGCACCCCGAGCCATGCCGCCTTCCTGGCTTGGCTCGACCGACCCGTAGCCGCTTGAGAGACACGCTTATGGCCAACAATCCCCATCGCCCGATCCGCAAGATCTGCATCGTCGGCGGCGGCACCGCCGGGTGGATGGCGGCGGCCCTGATGTCCGAGCACTTCAAGGGGACGATGGGCGCCATCGAGGTGGTCGAGTCCGACGACATCGGCACCGTCGGAGTGGGGGAGTCGACCGTGCCGCCCCTGCTGGAGCTGATCGCCAAACTGGGCATCAACGAGCAGGAGTTCATCCGCGAGACCCAGGGCACCTTCAAGCTGGGCATCGACTTCCGCGACTGGCGGGTGAAGGGCGAGAACTATTTCCACCCGTTTGGCGACCTGGGCGCCCGGGTCGATCTGTCGGACTTCTACCAGTTGTGGCTCAAGGCCAGGGCCAACGGCTATCAGGGGCCGCTGCAGGACTTCGCTCCGGCGGCGGTGATGGCGCGCGAGCGCAAATTCATGCTGCCGTACAAGGCTCCGAACACGCCGATCGCCAGCGCCAGCTATGCGCTGCACTTCGACGCCAAGCTGGTGGCCCGCTACCTGCGCAGATATTCCGAGGCGCGAGGGGTGAAGCGCACCGAGGGCATGATCGAGGACGTCGCCCTGCACCCGAACGGCTTTGTCGAGAAGCTGATCCTCAAGGACGGTCGCACCATCGAGGCCGACTTCTTCATCGACTGCTCGGGCTTCCGCAGCCTCTTGATCGGCAAGGCGATGAAGACGGGCTACCACGACTGGTCGGACTGGCTGCTGTGCGACCGCGCGGTCGCCCTGCAAATCGAGAACACCGTGCCGCCGATGCCCGTCACCCGGGCGCAGGCCATGGACTGCGGCTGGCGCTGGGTCATTCCGCTGCAGCATCGCAGCGGCACCGGCTACGTCTTCTCCAGCAAGCATCTGAGCGACGACGAGGCGACCGCGGCCCTGCTGGCCCAGTGCGAGGGGCCAGCCGTCACCAAGCCCTGGGTCGTGCCGTTCAAGACCGGCGTGCGTGAGAAGCTGTGGGAGAAGAACGTGCTGGGCATCGGCCTGGCGGGCGGCTTCATCGAGCCGCTGGAGTCGACGGCGATCCATCTGATCTACCGCGGCATGGACTTCTTCTTCCGCTTCCTGCCCGACCGCGACTGCGATCCGGCCCTGGCGGCCGAATACAATCGCCGCATGATCGCCGACTACGAGGAGATCCGGGACTTCGTCATCCTGCACTACTGCACGACCCAGAGGGAGGACACGCCCTTCTGGCGCGAGGTCAAGGCGATGGAGCCGCCGGCCTCGCTGAAGCGCAAGATCGAACTGTTCCGCGTCAACGGGACCCGGGCCGAGGGGCTGGACGAGCTGTTCCGCGCCGTCAGCTGGCAGTCGGTGATGGAAGGCATGGGCGTGCACCCGCGCAGCTACCACCCGCTGGTCGACCGCATCCCGTTCGAGAACGTTCCCGAGCAGCTGGATCACGCGAGGGAAATGCTCCGCCGCGTTGTCGCCGACCTGCCCACCCAGGAGGAGTTCATCGCCCGGCACTGCGCGGCGGTGACGCCGGAGATGGCGGCCTGAGCGCCGGACCTGGCAATCGTATGATCTTTGCCGGGACGGGCGCGACGGGATCGGCTAGCGTGACCTTATGAGTGGACTCAGCGGACAGCCCGGGAACGGAACAGCGTGCCTCGCCCGGTAACGATCAAACACGTCGCCGCCGAGGCCGGCGTCTCGCTGCAGACCGTCTCGCGGGTCATCAACAACGGGCCCAATGTGCGCCCCGAGGTTCGTGAGCGCGTCAACGCCGCCGTGGCCAAGCTCGGCTATGTGCCCAGCCTCGCGGCCCAGCGCATGGGCGGCTCGCGATCCTATCTGCTGCTGGCCCTGAACGACCGCGACCGCACCATCGAGGGCTGGCGCCTGGGTGAGGGCACCGACTGGGTCGACAAGATGCTGATGGGCGGGATGCTGGAGTGCGCCGAGCACGGCTACCGCATGATCTTCGAACTGGTCGACACCCATTCGAACCATGTCGAACGCGAGGTGCGGGCGGCGATCTCGGCCCTGCACCCCGACGGCGTCATCCTGACCCCGCCGCACTCCGACAATCCGCTGATCATCAACCTGCTGGTCCAGCTGGGCCTGCCGTTCGCGCGGATCGGTTCGGTCGCCGACGGCCCCGGCTTCGCCATCACCATGGACGACCGCGCGGCGGGCAAGGTCGCGACCGAGCATCTGCTGGACCTCGGCCATACCCGCGTCGGCTTCATCACCGGCAGCGACGAATGGGCCATCAGCGGTGCGCGTCTGGACGGCTACAAACAGGCGATGACGGAGCGGGGCTTCGCCATCGACGAGGCCTTGATCGGGCGCGGCGACTTCTCGTTCGAGTCCGGCACGGCGGCGATGGAGGCCTTCTGCGAACTGGCCGAGCCCCCGACCGCGCTTGTCGCGTCCAACGACCAGATGGGGCTGGCGGCCCTGCGCGTCGCGACCGACCGGGGTCTGAAATCGCCCGAGGATTTGGCCATCGTCAGCTTCGACGACACCCCCATCGTCAAGTTCAGCCATCCGCCCCTGACGGCCATCGTCCAGCCCATCGCGGCCATGACGGCGGAGGCCTCGCGTCTGCTGATCCGGGCCAAGGCCGGCGACGCCGATCTGCCGGGCAGCGTGGTCGTGCCCTTCGGTCTGGCGATCCGGGACTCCACTCAGCGCGCCTGAGGCCCTACACCGGCGTCAAAACAAGACTCGGAGGCGACGAACCATGGCGAATGCGCGAGCCTATCTGCCCGGCTTCGGCAATCACGGCGTGTCGGAGGCCGTGCCCGGCGCCCTGCCGGAAGGCCAGAACTCGCCCCAGCGCGCGCCCTTCGGCCTCTATGCCGAGCAGTTGTCCGGCACGGCCTTCACCGCCCCGCGCCACGAGAACAAGCGCAGCTGGCTCTATCGCCTGCGTCCCACGGCCAACCACCCGCCGTTCCAGCCCTGGACCGGGGGGAGCCTGCTCAAGTCCGGCCCGTTCGAGCGGCCGCCGACGCCCAACCGGCTGCGATGGGACCCGCTGCCGATGCCGACGGCGCCGACGGACTTCGTCGAGGGTCTGGTCACCTATGGCGGCAACGGCGACGTGGG
>DBBK01000238.1:3292-17133 GCA_002292165.1 Brevundimonas sp. UBA986 | reverse complement strand
GCGTAGTCGAGGTAGGAGCGTTTCAGCTCGTCCTCGATCGTGATGGTCGAAATGTCGGAACCACCGCCAGATCCCGGAGGAGGTGCGGCGTTTTCGTAGCTGTCGTCGGTCAAGGAGTTTAGGCTTTAAATGGCCGGAATCGGAACGTGATCCGCTGTCCGGTTTTCTAGCATCCGTGGCGTCCGGAGGCAAAGTTTACGCCGGTTTCGACGTCGTCCGTGAAAGGAAGATTCCATGCGCGCGCACTCCCCTGCTCTGGCCCTCGCACTCACTCTCGCCGCCGCCTCCATCGCCGGGACCGCCCCGGCTCAGACCTCGGCGCCCGCGACCGCCCCCGCGCCCGCTCCCGCCCCGCCGCCGCAGGCCGTGGTCATCGCCTCGCTGAAGACGGCGGACGGCGCAGACGCCGGCACGGTGACCGGCTATGAAGGGCCCAAGGGGATGATCTTCCGCGTCGCCGGCAAGGGCTGGCCGGCCGGCTGGCACGCCGTCCACCTGCACGCCGTCGGCAGCTGCGAGGCGCCCGGCTTCACCTCGGCCGGCGGCCATGTGAACCACGCCGAGGGGGCGCGCCCGCACGGCCTGCTCAACAAGAACGGCGGTCCGGACCTGGGCGACCTGCAGAACGTCTTCGCCGCCGCCGATGGCGCGGCCAATGCCGATGTCTACCTGGCCTGGGAGGGTCTGGACGCGCACGAGAGCGACTATGTCGACGCCAACGGCCTGTCGTTCGTCGTCCACGCCAACGCCGATGACTACGTCAGCCAGCCGATCGGCGGCGCGGGCGCCCGCATCGCCTGCGGCGTGTTCGAGCCGGTGGTCGTCACCGCTCACTAAAGACCGTGGATCAGGCCTTGGCCGCGCCGGCGCGCAAGCCCCGCTCGGCCAGGGCCACCACCGCCACACCCGCCATGGCGATGGCCGAGCCGGTCAGGATCTGGGGCGTCAGGACGTCGCCCATCAGGCCCCAGCCGATCAGGATCGACACGACCGGCGTCGCCAGCAGATAGGGCGTCACCCGCCCGGCCTCGCGCCTCTGCACCAGCCAGAACAACAGGGTCGTCGCCACGACCGACGACACGATCCCGGCCCACAGCAGCGAGATCCAGACGATGGGCGTGGCGGCCTTCACGGCCTCGATCTGATGGTGCTCGAACACGGCCGATCCGAAAGCCATGACCGGCAGGGTCCCGACCGCCAGCATGGCCTGCATCTTCAACGGCGGGACGGAGGTCGTGCGACGCGCGACGACCGTGGTCACGGCCCAGGCGGCGGCGGCGGCGATCCCCACCAGAATGGCGCGCCAGTCCTGAAGGGCATGGGCGTCCAGCGTCATCCAACCCACGCCGACGAAGGCCACGACCATCCCGATCATCGCCGCCCGGCTGAGCCTTTCCTTCAACAGCAGGAAGGCGAACAGGGTCGTGAAGGGAATCCAGAGCTGGTTCGCCACAGTCACGGGGCTGACGTCCCGGGCCAGCCAGTAGGCGGTGTAGACGAGGCCGTACTGCAGCGATCCGCCCACCAGGACGATGATCAGCAGGCTTTTCCAGTCCGGGAACGGCGGCCGGATGAAGCCGGCCAGACAGACGCTGGCGATGCCGAAGCGGATCGCCCCGACCAGCAGGGGCGACATCTGTTCGGTCGCCACCTTGGCCCCGGCATTGTTCACGCCCCAGATCACGATGATCGCCAGGATCGCCCCGATCTCGAGCAGGGTCAGCGGGCTGTGCGGTTTGTCGGGCGTGGTCACCGCTCGCCTATCGCACGCAAAACGCAAAACGTCGGCTCACAATCCGTGAGCCGACGTTGCAGGATCAGAACTGAACTGGCCGTTCCCTAGAACGGAATGTCGTCGTTCAGGTCGTAGCTTTCGCGCGGGCCCGACGGCTTGTTGGCGCCGCCGGTGGAGAAGCCGGACGAATAGTCGTCGTCGTTGCCCCGACCGCCGCCGCCCTGGGATGCGCCGCCGCCGTCACGGCCGCCCAGCATGGTCAGCTGGCCGTTGAAACGGCCGATGATGATCTCGGTGGTGTATTTCTCGATGCCGTCCTTGTCGGTCCACTTGCGGGTCTGCAGCGAGCCCTCGACATAAACCGTCGAGCCCTTTTTCACATAGTTTTCAACGACCTTGACGATGTTGTCGTTGAAGACCGAGACGCGGTGCCACTCGGTCTTTTCCTTGCGCTCGCCCGAGGACTTGTCGCGCCAGGTTTCCGAGGTGGCCAGGGAGAAGTTGGCGATCCGGTCGCCGTTCGGCATGGACCGGATTTCGGGGTCGCGCCCCAGGTTGCCGACCAGAATGACCTTGTTGACGCTGCCCGCCATGGTGCTGTCTCTCGTTGTCTGCCCCGCGCCCGAACCGGGATCGCGGCTTGCTTGAATGGGTCTTCCGACGATCCGTCGTCGGAGGACCGGCGTAGCGCGCCGGAGCCGTGACGCCAGCCCGATTAACGCATCCTAAACGAAAGCTTGTGGATGTTCCAGCTTTGTTCACGTTCAGCGCCGCTTGAACGCGCCGCCGCCGGCCTCGGCTATTGGGCCGGAGCGCGCTCGATCGTCCCCGGCGTCGCCAGACGGCCGTCGCCGGTCCGGGCAAGGGCGAAGAAACGCGGCCCCTCCAGCGTCTTGCCGAACCAGACGCCCGCCCGGTCGATGAAGATGAACTGGCCCTGGTAAGAGCCGACGATCTCGGTTTGCGATCCGCCCATGCTCAGGAACCGCAACCGCATGTCTTCCAGTCGCGCCGCGCACAACTCGATCTGGGACTGGTCGCGCGCCAGGACGTTGAAGCGCGGCTCGGCCTTCTCGCCGGCATCCGGCAGGGCGACGCTGTAGCAGACGCCGTCATCGAAGGGCGCCTTGGTCTCCTTGGCGCAGCCGGCCACAAGGCCGCCCAGAACCATAACGGGGGCCATGACGCCGGCGATCGTCGCGAGGGAAGACAGGCGCATCAGTTCAGTCCCGGAAATTGGCAGCTGCGGTCTTGTTCGGCGAGGACGCGGAAACGGCTGTTGTCGCTGGACTGTTCCACCCGACGGGGAACGAGGCGCAGCGTCTGATCGCCCCAGCGGCCGTACTGGGCGTCGCCCGGACGGCCCACGCACTGGCCGGCGTAGAGGGCCTGTACGCATTGCCCCAGGGTCGTCCCCGCCGAGACGGTGCGCCACTCATTGCCGGTATAGCGCAGGCAGGGGCTGCCGTTGACAACGGCGGTCTGGGCGGGGGCGGAATGGGCTTCGACCGGCGTAGAGGCGGTCGGAGTTTCGGTAGAGCCCGGTTCGGCGACCGGGGCGGCCGGCGGCGGGGCGAAGGCGGCGGTCGGGGCGGCGGCCAGGGCGCCGGTCTCGTCCAGACCGACATCGAGGGCGTCCGTGGCCAGTCCGTTGCGCCGCGCGCAGTCGGCCAGGGTCGCCATGCCGACGAACTGACCGTTGACGAAGCAGCGCAGCTGGCGCGTCGTCTCCAGCACAGGCGCCTCGGCCAGATCGATGTTCAGACCGCCTTTCGACGCGGGCGGCGCCTCGGGCGTCTTGTCGCCGCCTCCGGCGAAGACCAGGCCCATGACCACGGCCGCGACGACGACCAGGCCGGCGCCGATCGCGATGATGGTTCGATTGTCGTTGGGAAACGCCATGGAGCACTCGTGGGGACCGGAGCCTCAATAACCCCGTCCCCGCCCTTGAGGTCAACCGCCAACCGTCAGGCTGCGGCGCCGGAGACGGGCCCAGGAAGACGGGGCCCACCGAGAAGTGAGGATCAGGCGCCGCCGGTCAGGCGCGACAGGGCGGCCTGATAGTTGGAGATCTGATTGGTCAGATAGGCCGGAACCGCGCCGCCGGCCGCCGTCGTCGTCGGATCGACGGGCGCCAGGGCGCGATAGGCGTCGCGCACGGCCTTGAGCGCCGTCTGGATCTTCTCGCCCGCGGCCTTGATCGAGGCGGCGTCATTGAGGGTCAGGTTGGACGGCAGGTCCATGCCATAGGTCGAGATCGACTTGTCGACCGTCTTCAGGCCGATATAGCCGGCCGACAAGCCCAGGCCCGCCAGGGCGTCCCTGCCCGTCTCGCCCGCGGTGATGACGGCGCCCTTGATTCCGTCCTTGGCGGTGATCGACAGGCGCTGGAAGCCGCCTGTCGTGGTGGTCGTCTCGCCATCCTTGCCGGTGACGGTGGAGCCTTCGGAGGCGACGGTGACCTTCAGCTTGCCGCCCGAGGCGACCGAGATCTTGCGCGCCAGGGTCGCCAGGGTGTCCTTGGCCTCGATGGTCACGGGCGCCGCACGGCCGCCGTCGGGCGGACTGATATAGAAGCGGTCGCCGACCCGCAGCGAGGTGGCGGCGGTCAGATATTTGGAATCGCTCTGGTCGATCTCGCCCTGGGGCAGGCCCAGCCGGTCCAGCACGCTGGCGCCGTTGGAGGCGATGGCCAGGGTGGCGGGCTTGGCCTGATCGCCGACGCCGGTCCAGCTCTGTTCGTATTCGACCGCCCCGGTCGACGGGTCGAGGCGGGCCAGATAGCCCTTGGTCGGGTCGGTCGCGGCCGCGCCCTCGGTCTTGCCGGTGATGCCGGTGATCCAGACCTTGCCGTCATGAACCTTGACGTCGGCGGCCGTGTCCTCGCCCGCCGTGCCGTACCAGCTCAGCCGGTCGCCGGCGGCGGGCGCGAGATTGGTCGACAGGGAGGCGACGAAGACGTCCTTGCCGCCCGAGTTGGCGTTGGTCGCCGTGCCGGCCGACAGGCCGCTGTCGCGGCTGGTCCCGGTCAGGATGACCTTGCCGTTGGCGACGGCGATGCCGGCGATGTCGCCGCTGATCAGGCCCAGGTCGCGCGTCGCCGCCAGGGTCGGCACGCCGTCGGCGCCCAGGGTGAACTGACGCACCACCGCATGGCCGTCCTCGACCCCCGCAGTATAGAGGTTGTTCCCGTCGACCGTGGTCGCATCGACGCTGTCGTCGCCGCCCGTGCCGAACTGGGTGACCCCGATCGATTTGGAGACGATGCCGGCGGTCGGATGGGGCTCGCCCGCCTTGAAGGCCTGAACATAGCCGTCCCATCCGCCGACCGAGGTCGCGCCGGTCATCGCCGACTTCGAACGCCCGACGACATAGACGACGCCGTCGGCGCCGAAGCTGACCGAGGTCGCCTCGTCCGCCGCGCGCGCGCCGCGCCGCTGGGTCCACTGCTCCTCGCCGTCCTTGTTGAAGACGGTCACGAAGCTGTCGGCGACGCCGGCGACATCGCCCGTCTTGCCCGCGTCCGTGGTCGAGGTGTTGAGCGCGCCCGTGACCGAGCCCGCAACCGCGACATTGCCATTGGCGTCGATGGCCAGGGCGTAGCCGCTGGCGCTCGAAGCGGCGCCCAGGGCCCGCGTCGCGACCAGACGGCCGGCGCTGTCGTACTTCATCAGGGCGACGTCCTGGACGCCCTTGATCGGCTGGGTGTCGGGACCGGCGGTGACGTCGGCGACGATCCACAGCGAGCCGTCCGGGCCGACGGCGCTGGCGCGCACCGTCTGGACGCCGTCGGGAAGGGTTTCCTGCGACAGTCGGCCGTCCACCCACTGGGTCTCGCCGACATTGCCCTCGGTCGGGGCCGGGGCGTCGCCGCCGTCGACCTGGAACTTCAGGATCTGGTTGGTGAGGGTGGAGGCGGCCGTGGTCTTGGTCGTCTTGACGCCGTTGACCGTGGTCGTCGTGGTCACCGCGGCATTGCCCGCCTGCTGAACCACATAGACGGCGTCCGAAGTCTTGTCGGCGGTGAAGCCCACGGTCTCGGTCGTGGTTCCCCGGATCGCCAGGGCCCATTTGTCAGGACCGGCCGGCAGGGTCACCGCCTTGCCGTTCACCTGGACCGTCTTGGGTTCTTCCTTGATCTGCTGGCGCCCGATACGCGTCTGGAAGCCGCCGTCCTCGAGCTGTTTGTTGATGTAGCTCAGAACGTTATCCATCGTCCGGGGCGTCGAGCCCATGTTCGACAGATCGATCGGGACGGAGGTCGTCTGGCTGGAGAGCCCGACCGGCACCTTGATGGTTATGTTGAACTTGGTCTCGCCCTGGAAGGCGGCGACGGGCGTGTCCAGCGAGCCTTCGTGGACCGGACCGGTGATGGAGATGGCGCTGTCGCGCGGCACGGCGGCCGTCGTCTTGGACAGGGACGTCGCCGTGCCCTGGACCACGCGCACGCCGTCCAGGTCGGCGGTGGTCATATAGCTGCTGAGTTCGGCCAGACCCGAGGCGAAGCGCTTTTGCAGCAGGGCGGTCTCGCTGGTGGTCAGGCCGCTGCTCGAGGCGCGGTTGGCCAGGGCGCCCAAGGTCTCCAGACCCGAGTACATGGCGAACAGCTTCCTGTAGTCGGTGGAAGCCCCCTTCACGTCCACCTGGGCGGCGTTCTCGTTGATGATCTTGCGACCGGCGAGCGCCGAACGCACCAGGGCCGAAGGGTCCGAGGCCTTGACGCCGCTGGACCAGGGGGCGGTGGGCTGGGCCTTCTTCGCGACGGCAGCCGTCAGGGCGCCGGCGCTCGAAGCGTCGTAGCTCCCGCCGAACAGACCCAGAAGATAGCCGTTGTTGACCGATGTCACACGAACCTCCGCCTGGGCAGTATCGCAGGGGAGAGGCAACGGACCGTTAACAGGGACTCGGAACCGGGCACGGAATCATGCGTTTCTGGCGTCTCGGGAGAGCAGGGTTCGACGACCGTTTGTGCGGCGACCCCATACGCGCCCTCCGCATTCTGGAGCGTCCGGATGAGCATTCCGTCGGTGGTTCAGTCTTTCCTCGCCCTTTACGGCTTCGGCGACCGCGCCCATGCGCCGCGCCGCCGTCCGGGTCCGGTGATGATCGGGGCGCCTCAGCCGAAGCGCTGAACCGGTCTTACTGGAACAGCTTGAGGATGACCTGCGGCGACTGGTTCGCGATCGACAGCGATTGCGCGCCGAGCTGCTGCTGAACCTGCAGAGCCTGCAGGCGGGCGCTTTCCTTGGCCAGGTCGGCGTCCACCAGATTGCCGATGCCCGATTCCAGCGTATCCGTCAGCTTGGACACGAAGGTGTTGTGGGCCTCGATCTGCTTGGCCTGCGAGCCGAGCGCGCCGAGCGCGGCGTTCACCGCCGTGATCGAGGCATCCAGCTTGTTCAGGGCGGTGGTCGCCCCGGTCAGGGTCATCAGGGTGTCGTTGAGACCCAGGCTCAGGATCGAGCCAGACAGGCTCAGGTTCTGGGTCGACAGGGTCACGAAGGCGCTGGCGTCGGCGTTGGCGAGGAACTTCAGGCCGGTCGGCAGGGAGCCGTTCAGAACGTTGCCGCCGTCGAAATTGGCGTTGTCGACCGCCGACTGAATCGCCTTCAGCAGGGCCGTGAAGTCCGCATCCAGCAGTTGGCGCGACTGGGTCTTCAGCGACGGATCCTTGGCCGCGACGACCTTTTCCTTGAGCTGATTGAGCAGGTCCGAGATCGATTCGCCGGCCGAGCGGGCGACGTCGGCGATCGAGGTCGCGCGGTCCAGGCTCGACTTCACCGCCCCCAGGGCCCCGACGTCGGCGCGCTGGCTCTGGGCAATGGCCCAGACCGCGGCATTGTCCTTGGCCCCCTGGACCTTCAACCCGGTGCTGATGCGGCCTTGCACGTCCGTCAGCTTGTTGTTGGTCGTGGTCAGGTTCTGCAGCGCGATCGCGGCTGCGGAATTGGTAAGGACGCTGTTGCTCATCGTTTTGAAAGCCCCGAAATGTACCGGGCAGCTTATGGTTAACAAGTGAGCGGATGGTTAACGCGCGATAACCACGCATTTTAACCACGTCAGGGGCTCCCTGCGTGGCGAAGGCGATGTCGCGATTCCGACGCCGAAGCGTCCGTTTCGGTCCTCAGGCGGTGGTGTCGATCACCGATCCCGCGTCGTATTTCCTGGCTTCCGCCATGCGGATGACCTGTTCCCGCGGGAACTGGCGGACGATCTCGCCGGTGGTGCTGTCCATGGTCTTGTAGATGAACGACCCGATGGTCGGGCCTTCCTCGATCACCAGCCGGTACTGGGCGGCCTGCTCGATTTCACTGGAGGCTTTGGCGATGGAGGTTTCGCTTCCGGGTGCTGCGGCGAGCGCGGCGGCCGGGGCGGGGATTACAAGACTCAGCTTCGCATTGGTTTCCATGACTCCCTAGGCCGAGGTCTGTTCGGCTCCCTGATAAGGATGAAGGGTCAAGGTCGGGCGGGACCGAAGCCCCGCCCTTCCGAGAGTATTAGCGGAACAGGCCCAGCAGGACCGACGTCGACTGGTTGGCGATCGACAGAGCCTGCACACCCAGCTGTTGCTTGGTTTGCAGCGACTGCAGACGAGCGCTTTCCTTGGCGAGGTCGGCGTCGACCAGGTTGCCAACGCCGGCTTCCATGGCGTCCGACAGCTTGCCGACGAACGTAGCATGGGTTTCGAGCGACTTGGCGCCGGTGCCCAGGCGAGCCAGGGAGGCGGAGACCTTGTCGATCGAGGCGTTGACCAGACCCAGGGCCGTGGTGGCCAGGGTCGCGGTGCCGATGGTGGTAGCCGCCGCGACGGTGACGTTGGCGCCGCCCAGCGAGAGGTCTTCACCGGCGACCTTGATGGTCGAACCGGTGGTGTTCGAGAGCGCCTTGTAGCCGGCGGTGCCCGTGGAGTTATCCAGCAGGTTGATGCCGTTGAACTTGGCGTTGGTGACCACGGTGGTGATCTGATCGCGGATCGCCTTGAAGTCTTCGTTCAGGGCGCTGCGCGAAGCCGTCGACAGCGACTTGTCAGTCGCGGCCAGGGCTTTTTCCTTCAGCTGGCCCAGCAGGTCGGAGACCGACTCGCCGGCAGCGATGGAGACGTCCACGGCGGACGAACCACGGGACAGGGAGTCCTTGACGGCGCCCAGAGCCGAGATTTCCGAACGCTGACCTTGGGCGATAGCCCAGATAGCGCCGTTGTCTTTCGCGGAGTTGACCTTCTTGCCGGTGTTGATACGCGACTGGACGACGCCCAGTTCGTTGTTCGTGGCATTCAGGTTCTGCAGGGCGACGAGGGCGCCCGAGTTCGTGTTCACGCTGTTCAGCGCCATGACGAAAGTCCTTCTTTCAAGGTTGCCGACCGCCATTTTAGCCGTCGGGAGCATTTTGCTCGGAGACACCCGCAGCAAGGGCCGCGCCAGACACCGCCGTTCGGCTTCGGACCCGTGCCAAAGCCCACCGTCGTTGATTTTCTTACGGTACTTTCGCTTAACCACGCTTCGGACCCGGCAAGCCCTGCCGGGTGAAAGCGACGACGACGGCAAAAACTGCCGGGAACCGGGCAGGTTTTGCCGGGGGCGGGTCGGGGAAATGGCCGGACGCCGTGAAAACGGGGCGCCAAACCGTGCCAAACCGTGCCAACGCCTTCATCAGTCCACGGACAGGCAGCCGGAAAGCGCATCCGTCCGGGTCCTGAGCGATCGGGATCACCGACGCGCGCCTATCCGCAACTTCACCTCGGCCAGAAGCTGGATGAGCTGCTGGGCAGTCGGGGCGACGAGGTAGAGAACCAGCAGCAGGCCCATCAGCCCCATCAGCCCGTCGGCGATGCGCGGCAGGACGTCGGGCGTCGCCGAGCGCACCACCCCGGCCAGCAAAAGCCAGAGACCGGCGCTGACGCTGAAGACATAGATCCGTCGCCAGAGCCAGCGGCCTTCGGCGAGCGGCGGCGGGACCTGGGGCGGGTTCGGCGGAATCCGGGCATCGGTCATCGGTCGTCGTCCTTGTCGGGGTCTGTCAGGGGGCCGCGATGCCGGCCGTCAGGGCCGAGGCAGGCGTCGCGGTCGTCGCGGGAGAGGCGGCGCGGCGCCTCGAAGGTCTCCGGATCGAGCAGCTCGGTCTCGGGCGGGACATCGGGAAACATGGTCGTCATCCGATCGCCGTCAGCCGGACCAGGCCCGCGCCCCCTGCCCCGCCGGCGCCCGAGGCGGTCACGCCCGCGCCGCCGCCGCCGCCGCCGCCCGCCGCCGCCCCTCCGGCCGCGCCCGCGTAGCCGGTCGTCGTCGAGGCCCCGCCGCCGCCGCCGCCGCCGCGGCTTTCCTCGCCTTGGCCCTCTCCCTCTTCTCCGCCTCCTCCCGCGCTCGGATGCGCTTCGCCTCCGCGTTCCACGCCTCCCCGACAAAGGCGTCGTCGACGCCCTTCTCCGCAGCCTTGACGCGCGCGTCGAAGAGCGCCGCCTTGGCCTTAGCGTCGCGGTCGCGGTCGCGGTCGCGGTCGCGGGCGGTCGCGGTCGGCGGCGGCGGCGGCGGCGGCGCGCGTCGCGGAGTCGGCGCGAAGGCGCGTCTCCGCGGCGAGCTTCCGCGTCTCGCCGCCGTCGTCGGTGAGTCTGCTTCCCATACGACCGCGTTCGCGTGGTGAACGCCGTTCCTTAAGGACTTCGTCGTCGCCGTCGTAGAGACGCGTTCGCTCCACCTTCTCCCAGAGCTCGTCCCTGAGAAGCGACAGCGCGCGGAGCTCGCGCGACGTCTCCGTATCCGGTCCGAGCTCGCCCATCTTGAACTTGTGCAGGTGACTCCCCGGTTCGCCCGCGTCGGTGGAAGCCGCGGCGGCCGCCGCCGGCGCCGGCGCCGGGTTCAGCCGCCGTCGTCGACGCATATCCGCGTACGAAGGCAACGCGCGCTCCTCCCGCGGCGGCGGGATCGTGTCCGCGGGGAACGTCGAATCCTTCGCGACGCGTCTCGGGACGTCCGCGTCGTACGGCAGCGGCCAGAGCGTTTCCGGCGGCGGCGGCGGGTCGTGCGGCGGCTCGAAGAAGCGCGCGTTTCCCGGGTGCGCCGGATTCGGCGCCGCCGCCGGCGCGGCGGAAGCCATCGGCGGAGGGACCACCTCGGGCGGGTCCGAAGGCGTCGGGAACATTCGGCGGATCTCGTCCTGGTCTTCCGCGCTCAGGGGCTCCATGTTCGCGGCGGCGGCGGCGGCGGCGGCGGCGGCGGCCCCGCCAAACTTTGGACCGGACGCGAACGCCGCCGCCGCCGCCTCCTCGATCTCCTTCGCGGCGGCGCCCTCGCGGTCAAAGTACTCCAGGAGCTCGTCCTTCTCGCGCTTCAGCGCGTTGAAGAACGCCGTCCTCGCGGGGTGGCGCCCGTCCGCCAACGCGTCGAACCCGTAAGGATCATCATCTTTCTCTTCTTTCGCTTCTTCGTCGTCGTCGTCGTCGTCGTCGCGGGGCGCGCGCGGCGACGGCGCCGGAGACACGCGCGCGGCGTCGACGCTGCCGTCGCTCTCGTCGCCGCTCCCGCTCGACGCCTCCTCGGTCCAGGTTCGAACCGGCCGCACGACCGCCGGCGGCGGCTTCGCGTCGAACCCGCCGAACCCGCCGCCTTCCGTGGCGATGCCGAAGCTCCGCTTGACGCGCTCGTGTTGCTTCAGAAGCGCGCTCTGCTGCGCGGCGACGCCGTCGGTTTTACTTTTATTTTTGTCTTTCGACGCCTCCGACGCCTTCGCCTTCGCGGGCGACGGCTTCGCCAGCGCCGCGCGCCTCCCCTTCTCCGCCACCGCATCATCCTCATCCTCCGAGAAATCCCCGTCGCTGACGTCGTCGTCGAGATCGAAATCCTTCTCGTCCCCGAGGACGTCGTAGTCCGGTTCGTCTTCGCTCGTCGCGAGCTCGTCCTCGAACGCCTCCCGCAGTAACGTCTCCTCCTCCTCCGTCACCTCCGTCGAGATGACGCTCTCCGTCCCGGGGCCGCCGCCGAGGAGCTTCGCCTTGAGCTTCTTCATCTTGAACTGCTCGTACTCGCGGTCGAAGTCCACGGTGGGGCCGCTCGGGATTTTCCGGGCGCGCGCCGCCGCGCCGCCGCCGTTGGGCGGGCCCGCGCCAAACTCGGGCGCGCGCGTCGCGACGAATCCGAGCCGCTCCTGATTGGTCGAGGGAATCCACGTGTCAGTTATGAATGCGTGTGATTGGTTGATACCGTTCCCGCGTGTCAAAACGTGCGGTTGACGTGGGACGTGGTCTCGGTTCGGTCTCACCTTCGCGCGTCCGACGGCTTTCGATTTCCGCGCGCCCTGCGCCGCCGGCGACTTCGGGCGCGGCGCCTCCGCGAACGCGACGCCCGCGCGCGGGTTGTGCAGAGCCGGCGGTTCCGTCATCCGTCGCGGCCCCGCGCTCGTCTCGTGCTCGTGATCCAGCGGCGTCGGGCGGCGGGGTTCCACCGGGCGGCCGTTCTCGTCGCGTCGCCGCGACGGCGGCTTGGATTCGTCGTCGTCATCCTTCGCGCGCCTCCGCGGCTCGAACCGCACGGGGCCGAGGCCCGCGCCGCCGGCGTCGCCGTTCCGCCCGCGCACGCGCGCCGGGGACGACGCCGCGTCGCGCGCGCCGCCGCGCTTGGACGGCGACGTCGAGCGGCTCCGGCTGCGGTCGAATACGCGCTGGTTCGCGCTCAGGGGGCGACGCCCCGGGCGGACGGTGAACGACCCGCGCGCGTCGACGCCGCCGCGGACGAGGTTCTTGCTCTGGTGCAGCGCTTTCTTCGCCTGCGAGGACGGACGGACGGACGGAGGGGGGATGTGACGGGACGGACGGGGGGACGCGGACGCGAGGTGAGCGGCCGGACGCGGAGGGAATCGACGGCGGGGGAGGAGGATGGGGGTGAGGGAGAGATGAGATGGACGCGACGAATTTGAAATCTCGGAGGGAACGAGCGAGGCATCTCAGCATCTCGCGCGCTCGACGCCGCACCTCGACCTCGTCGCTCGAGAGCTTCCACTTCTTCAGGTCCGACGTCGTGTCGTCCCATCCCGGGCGCTGGTCGTCGAACGTGATGTGCCGCGTCCGACGCTGTCGCGGCTCCCCGGGGCGCCCGAGGAGCGGATGCGGCGGCCTGCGCGGAACCTTCATCGTCGCGCCGGCGTGAATGCGACCAGACGACGCGTCGAACGGCTCTCCGTTCCCGATGAAAGGACCTGAAATGAAAGGAAGGCGCGCGCGTCGACCGACGACGTTGAACGCGGCGGGCGGATTTGATCGGACACGCAGGGTGAACAGTTGACCCTGCGCTCAGGTTCATAAGTAGAAGCAACACGCTCGAATTCGCTCTCTTGTGTACCCACCCACACGCGCGGGCGCCGCGGGAGGGTGTAGCGAGGAAGGCGCCATGGCGTACGAGCCCATGGCGTCCCGGGTGGAGGGAAGGAAGGACTGGACCTTCGGAATGGAGTGCGTCCTCGCCCGCGCCCGCGCCCGCGGCGTCGTCTCGCCGCGCTCCGCCCGACGTCTACGTCTCGCCCTAAAACGTAAATGCGCCGCGCGAATCTGAACACCCGACGTCCGTCCCTCTGGGCGCCCCTCCCTCCCTCCCTCCGCAGGGACTCGACCGTGCGAGACGAGCGCGACGACTCGTTCATCACGCACGACAGCTCCAGCTCCAGCTCCAGCTCCAGCTCGTCTTCGTCCGCATCCGCGTCTGCCTCTGCCTCTGCCTCTGCCTCTGCCGCCGCCGCCGCCGCCGCCGCCGCCCCCGCCGCGGCCGCCGCTGCCGCCGCTGCCGCNNTCCGCGGCGGCGTCCTCGCCGGCGACGTCTCGGTGCGCGGCGCGCCTCGTTCGATCGAACGAATCACACGTCGATCGATCTCCTCCGCGGTTCCTCCGTCGCCCGCCGTCGCTTCATTCTTCCCCCCCACCCCGACGCTCACGCTCGCGTCCCCCTCCACGTCTGTCTCGATCGCGTCGTCGCCGCAGGACACGGACAGCGAGCGCGGCGACGATGCCGCGGCGCCGCGCGCCGCGCGCGAGGAGGAGCGATCGCCGATGCTCCCGCGACGCGGCGGCGAGACGAGGACGAGGAAGCGCGACCGCAAGAACGTCGCGTCGTGGCTCGCGTCCGGG
>DBBK01000238.1:0-3279 GCA_002292165.1 Brevundimonas sp. UBA986 | reverse complement strand
GACGACGACGACGACGACGTCACGCGAGGAAACGACGCGGAAGCGACGCGACGCAGAGCGAATCGCGAAGCCGGCGCGCCGATCGCCGTTCGAGATGGAAATGGAAATCGAAATCGAAATCGATTCGCCGACCACCCCGGCAACGCCGCCGCCGACCCGACGCTGCGCGCGCGTCGGCACGGGCACAAACAGAAGCGTCGCGCGTCGCGACGCGACGTCGAGGGCGCCGCGGAGAAGGCGAACCGGCGCGAGACGAGGGAGACGAAGCGACGCCTGGCGAGACGCCGCGCGTACGCGCCGGCGTCGGCGGCGCTCGTCGCGAGACTCGCCGCGATGTATTTCGCGTTCGTCGTGATCGTCCTCGCGGACGTCTTCGCGACCGCGATGGCGTGCTACGTCAACCCGGGCGCGCACGTCATGAACGACGGCGCGGACGCGACGTGGACGGCGTTTTGTCTGATGGCGCTGATCGGCGCGCCGGCGATGGCGGCGCATCTCGCCGGGTGGT
Organism: Brevundimonas sp. UBA986; assembly: GCA_002292165.1. GTDB lineage: Bacteria > Pseudomonadota > Alphaproteobacteria > Caulobacterales > Caulobacteraceae > Brevundimonas. The sequence goes on along the minus strand of DBBK01000238.1, from coordinate 2,771 downwards.
AAGGATCCTCTCCCTTCACCGTATCTTCGTTCGTTTTCGTTTCATGTTCTACACGTTCGTTTCCGCCAGTTCCGTCAGATGACGACGGCATCTCGCGACATCGTCGCGATTTACTCTGTCTATTTCATCGCTTCGTCTTGCGTTGTTTTTTTGGGTTCGTCAGGGCGATCTCATCTTCATCCCGAGCACCCTCGGCATCATCTCCATCTCCCTCCGCACCGCCCGCGGGCACTGTCGTTGTCGCTGTCGCCGTCACCGTCGCTGTCGCTGTCCTCTTAAACTGCTTCGGTTGGCATCGGTTGCGTCGTCCTCGGGATCGGCATGGCCCAGAACTTCGATCATCAGTCTGTTCCGTCTGCATCACTCAAATTACACCGTCCCACCTCTTATCTACCGCTTCGGGCTCCCCACGTCTTATATCGCTCGCGTTATAACTTGACAAACTACTCGGGCGCGTGCGTGTCTGATTGTTTTTTTGTGCGGGTGTCTCTATCGGCTGGGCGCTGTTGCCCGCGGCGTGGCCCGAGACGTTTCCGGACCTCGAGAAGAAGATCGGCGAGCTCGGCGGGAAGCTCTTCTTCCGCTTCTGCCGCGCGCGCGCCGACGGCGGGGACGCGCGGAGGGGCGGGAACGCCGGCGGCGGCGCCGCGCGGACGCGCTTCGCCGTGAACGCCGCGCGCGAGACGTTATCGCGGGCGCTGCCGAACACGACGTGGGAGATCGAGTTCGTCGGCGAGGAGCCCCTCTCCGTCGCGTCCGCGAGCGTCAGGGAGTACACGTACCCGGAGTCCGTCGCGCTCGGCGGCGGCGGCCGCGTCGGGACGTGCGACCTCCTCGCGTTCGCGTCCGAGCGCTCCGCCGCGGGGTGGGGCGATTGGGTGATTCACATGGGCTCCGACGGCGTCTTAAATCAGAGAGCCGTCGACGCCGTCGCCGCGCACTGCGCGCGCGAGTCGCGCCTCGTCGCGCTCGCGTCGTCCGCGGAGCCGCACGCGCGCAGAGGCGCGTTCGGCGCCGTGTTTCCCGGGGTGTCGCACCTCTCCGGCGCCGACGGCGGGTGGCTGTTAGACGACGGGTACGGTCGCGGCGCCGGCGAGCTGACGCGCAATCAGGCGCGTTCTCCTTACACTGGTCCCCATACGACCGCGTCGGCGTGGCGAACGCCGTTCCTCAAGGGCTTCACCCGGCGCATCTCCCCGCCCACACCTCGCTTTTGATCCCCGCCCTCGGCGCCCGTCAACTCCCGACTGACGGCTCTCAACTCCACCCCGACGTTCGCTCGCACAGAACGCGCCTCTCAGGACGACGGCGTGGTCGTGGCTCGCCGGGTGCGCGGCGTCGCGCGTCGCGGGGGAGACGCTGGGGTCGACGCGGCTGTGCGGCGACTTCGGCGCGGTGCTGACGACGCTGCCGTCGTCGTTCGTCGTGCTTCCGAGCGAGCTCGAGCGCGGGAGGGGTTGGGCGTCCATCGCGGGGGGCGGCGGCGGCGGCGCGAGGGGGCGGCGGGAGAGCAGAGGCGACGTCTCGACGACGCTGATCGAGGACGACGACAGCGAGAACGCGACCGTCGCCGCCGCCGCTTCCACCGGCGCGCCGCCCGGCGCGGGGATGGAGCTCACCGCGTTCGCGCTGCGATGCGCGCGGACGAAAGGCACCGAGTTCGCGTGGCTCGACGCGGGCGCGCACGCGAGGGTGATCCCGGACGCGCTCGCGTTCTTTATTCAACGCGCGCGGTTTCACGCCGCGGCGCGGACGCTCTGGTGGCGAAACCGTTCGGGGTCGAGCGTTTCGGGAGGGAGAGTGGGGAAGGGCGCGGGGTCGACCCGCGACCGCGACCGCGACCGCGGCGTCGATCGACCGATCGCGCGCGGGTGGCCCAGGATTTTCATCGCGACGCACGCGCTCTCGAGCGGGTTCGCGCGGCTGGCGCCGTTGCTCACGACGGCGGCGCCCTTCTTGCGCCACGGCGCGTCCACGCCGCTGTTCGCGATGAACGCCGCGGTCGGCGTCGTGACCGCGTCGGTCAGGGCGGAGTACGCGGTCGGGTTTTTCGCGTCGGTGGGCGGCTCGAGGCTCGCGTCCGGCCGCGCGAACAGCGGGCTCGCGTTCGCGGCGCTGTTTCTGTTGACTGTCGCGCTCGTGCCCGTGTTCTCTTTTTTCGAGCTCGGCGCGCTGGTGGGGTCGCTGTTCGTCGGCGCGGGCGGGCGAGGGGGAAGGGGCGACGTGGGGGTGTACGGGAAAGGGTACGACGAGGCGAAGATACCGCTGCGAGCGGCGGGGGCGGCGGCGTCCGACGCGGACCCGGGGGCGGCGGACGTCGAGCGCGGGGAAAGAAGGCGCGTGCGGTGGACGCGGGAGACGCGCGTGTAGACTGGACGACTGACGCGACGCGCGCGCTATGATACCACCCTGTGTAAGTTACAGTATGATACGAAGGTATTTATAACGTCACGCGCTGCACGAAGACTGCAACGCACGGCGCGAGACGATAGATTCGTCTCGTCCGTCTACCGAGGGTTGACGTGGTCGCGGTACCGACGAAATTTCAGGCACACGAGCGGCGGGTCTTCGAACGGCGAGCGCAACCCGCGACGCCGATTCTTCTCCGCGGCGGCGACCGCAGCCGCGGAGAGGACGCCTCCGCCGCCGCCGTCGTCGTCCGCGTCGGTTGACGTTCCATCTTCCTCGCGAACGTCGCGGCCGTCGAGCGCGTCCGCGATGGTCCTCACGACGGCGCTCGCGACGCCCGCGACGGCGGCGGCGGCGACGCG
>DBBK01000055.1 GCA_002292165.1 Brevundimonas sp. UBA986 | reverse complement strand
CCGTCGCCCGTCACCGCCAGAGGATCGAGGATCTGATCGCGGCCATGACGGTCGAGGATAAGGCGGGGCAGCTGAACCTGCTGGCCGATCCGTTCCGCTTCCGGCCGCAGAACGTCAATCCGCTGGACGGGCAGGGCGATCCGGCCAAGGTCAATGACGCCATCCGCGCGGGCCACTGCGGCGCCCTGTTCAACGGCGTGGGTGCGGAGGCGGGCCGCCGCATCCAGCGCATCGCCGTCGAAGAGACGCGGCTGAAGATCCCCCTGCTGTTCGCCGCCGACATCATCCACGGCCTCTATACGGTCTTCCCGGTGCCCCTGGCCGAGGCCTCGGCCTTCGACGCCGACCTGGCCGAGCGCACGGCGCGGGCCATGGCGCTGGAAGGCGCCGTTTCGGCCATCCACCAGACCTATGCCCCCATGGTCGACGTCGCCCGCGACCAGCGCTGGGGCCGGGTCGTCGAGGGCGCGGGCGAGGACGTCCATCTGAACGAGGTCCTGGCCACGGCCCGGGTGCGCGGCATCCAGGGAACGAAGGGGCTGAACGACCGCGACGCCCTGCTGGCCACGCCCAAGCATTTCGTCGCCTATTCCGCCGCCATCGGAGGGATGGAGTACAACACCACGGACATGTCGGAGGCGACGCTGCGCGGCGTCTTCCTGCCGCCGTTCAAGGCCGCGCTGAAGGCCGGCGCCCTGTCGGTGATGAGCGCCTTCAACGACCTGAACGGGGTGCCGACCTCGGGCAACCACCGGATGCTGACCGACGTCCTGCGCGGCGAGTGGGATTTCGAGGGCTTTGTGGTCTCGGACTACACCTCCGAACAGGAGCTGATCGCCCACGGCTTCGCCGAGGATGGCCGCGACGCGGCGCGCGTCGCCCTGCTGGCCGGGGTCGACATGAGCATGGTCTCGGGCCTGTACATGGCCCACATCCCGGACCTCGTGGCCAAGGGCGACGTGCCGATGGCGCGCGTCGATGAGGCCGTGCGCCGGGTGCTGCGCACCAAGGCGGCGCTGGGCCTGTTCGACGATCCCTATCGCGGCATGGACGCCCGGCGCGAGAAGGCGATCTGCGGTTCGCGCGAACACTATGAGTTGGCGCGAGAGGCGGGACGCGAGTCGATCGTCCTGCTCAAGAACGAGGGCCCCGACGGCCAACCTGTCCTGCCGCTGAAGACCGAGGGGCAAAAGATCGCCCTGATCGGGCCCTTCGCCTCGGACCTCGACGTCTTCGGCCCCTGGACCATCTGGGGCGACGAGACGCATCGGATCTCGGTCGAGGCCGGTATGCGCGCGGCGATGAAGACGCCGTCGGACCTGACGGTGATCAAGGGCTGCGACATCGAGAGCCCGCTGGACGGCGGCATCGCCGATGCGGTCCTGGCCGCCGGTCAGGCCGACGTCGTGGTGCTGGCGCTCGGCGAAGGCTCGCGCTTCACCGGCGAGGCCCAGTCGCGCACCGAGATCACCATCCCCGAAATCCAGAGGAACCTCGCCGCCGCCGTGGCCGCCACAGGCAAGCCGGTTGTGGTCCTGATCCGCAACGGCCGGGCGCTGGAGCTGTCGGGCGCCGTCAAGGACGCGCAGGGCATTGTGGTGACCTGGTTCCTGGGTTCGGAAATGGGCAACAGCGTCGCCGACATCCTGTTCGGCGATCACTCACCCTCGGGCCGCCTGCCGGTCAGCTTCCCGCACAAGTCGGGCCAGCAGCCCTTCTCCTACGACCACAAGCGGACGGGCCGCCCGGCCAATCCGAACCTGGCCTCGGAGGAGTACACCGCCCGCTATCGCGAGACGACGAACACGGCGCTCTATCCGTTCGGTCACGGCCTGACCTACGGCAAGGTCAGCTACGCCGCGCCGGTGGTCGCCAGCCCGACCATGGCCTGGGACGGGACGCTGGAGGTCTCGGTGGACGTGACCAACGCCGGCGAGGTCGCCGTGGTCGAGACGGTCCAGCTCTATATCGGCGACAAGGTCGCCAGCCTGACCCAACCGGGCCAGCGACTGCGCGATTTCCGCAAGGTGGCTCTGGCGGCCGGAGAGACCGAGACGGTCCGCTTCACCCTGAACCGCGAGCAGCTGGAGTTCATCGGGGCCGCGGGCACGCCGACCGTCGAGCCGGGGGCGTTCGATCTGTGGCTGGCGCCCTCGGCCCAGGTCGGGACGCCGGTGCGGTTTACGCTGACGCGCTAAGCCCTCCCCCTGGAGGGGGGAGGGTTGGGTGGGGGTGAAACCCGGTGCTGGAGTTCGGAGTCTTGCGGGCTCATTTTCGACGCCGTGCCTCCACCCCATCCCCGGCCCTTCCCCCTCGAGGGGAAGGGAGAAGAGGCTTGCTCCCGCTCCCTCTCCCCCGTCTAATCTCCCCATGACCGACAACAGGGATTCCGAAGCCGCGACGGGCGCCGTGACGGGCGAGGGCTGGCGCTTCTGGATCGACCGGGGCGGCACCTTCACCGACATCGTGGCGCGGACGCCGGGCGGGGCGCTGAAGACCGCCAAACTTCTGAGCCAGAACCCCGAACACTATGCCGATGCGGCGGTCGAGGGGATCCGGCGGTTTCTCGGGGCGGGGCCGGGGCCCATTCCTGCTGGCCTGATCGAGGCGGTGCGGATGGGGACCACGGTCGCCACCAATGCGCTTCTGGAACGCAAGGGTCAGCCGACGCTGCTGGCGATCACCCAAGGCTTCGGCGACGCCCTGAGGATCGGCTGGCAGAGCCGGCCCGAGCTGTTCGCGCGCCACATCGTGCTCAATCCGCCCCTCTATGAAGAGGTGGTCGAGATCGCCGAGCGGGTGGGGGTGGACGGCGAGGTCCTGACGCCGCTGGATGAGGCGAAGGCGCGGGCGGATTTCGCGGCGGCGCGGGCGAGGGGGCTGACGGCCGTGGCCATCGTCCTGGTCCACGGCTGGCGCTGGACGGCGCATGAGGAGCGGCTGGCGGAGATCGCGCGTGAGGCCGGGTTCGAACAGGTCTCGGTCAGCCATGACGTCGGCGCCCTGATCAAGCTGATCGGGCGCGGCGATACGACGGTGGCCGACGCCTATCTGTCGCCGGTGCTGCGCGCCTATGTCGACCGGGTCGGCGCCGATCTGGGCGAGGCGGCGCCGCTTCTGTTCATGCAGTCGAACGGCGGGCTGACGGGAGCCAAGGCGTTTCGCGGCAAGGACGCCATCCTGTCGGGACCAGCGGGCGGGGTGGTCGGGATGGCCACGACCGCGCGCGAGGCCGGGTTCGACCATGTCGTCGGCTTCGACATGGGCGGCACCTCGACCGATGTCTCCCACTATGCCGGCGACTATGAGCGGACCTCGGACAGCGTGGTCGCGGGGGTGCGTCTGCGCGCGCCGATGCTGTCGATCGAGACGGTGGCGGCGGGCGGGGGCTCGATCTGCCGCTTTGACGGATCACGGCTGAGGGTCGGGCCGGAGAGCGCGGGGGCGGTTCCGGGACCGGCCGCCTATCGCCGCGGCGGGCCGCTGACGGTGACCGACTGCAACGTCCTGCTGGGTAAGCTGAGGCCGGAGTTCTTCCCCGCCGTCTTCGGACCGGGCGCGGACCAGCCGCTGGACGCCGATGTGGTGCGGGCGAAATTCGGGGCGCAGGCGGCGGAGGTCGAGGCGGCGACCGGACGGGCGACGACGCCCGAGGCCTTGGCGGAAGGCTTCATCGCCATCGCGGTCCAGGCCATGGGGCAGGCGATCAAGACCATCTCCATCCAGCGTGGCCATGACGTGACTCGCCATGTGCTCAACTGCTTCGGCGGGGCGGGCGGGCAGCACGCCTGTCTGGTCGCGGACGCCCTGGGGATGACGACGGTGCTGCTGCATCCGTTCGCCGGGGTGCTGTCGGCCTATGGGATGGGGCTGGCCGATGTGCGGGCCATCCGACAGGAGACGGTCGGGGCGCTGCTGTCGCCCGAACGGGACGCGGAACTGGCGGCGCGGGTCGAGGCGCTCGGTGACGCGGCCGAGGCCGCGCTGGCGGGGCAGGGATCGAGCGGGGACCTGGTCTCAAGGCTGGCGCGGGCCGAGGTGAAATATGCGGGGACCGATACGCCCCTGACCGTGCCGTTCGGTCCGGCGGTCGAGATGCATGCGGCGTTTCAGGATCAGCACAGGCGGCGGTTCGGCTTCGTCGGCGAGCGCGATCTGATCGTTGAAACGTTGCAGGTGGAGGCGGTGTCGGCGCCACCTGAGGGAGCGGAGGCGCCGGTCGCGGCGACCGGGGCAGGCGGATCGGTGGAGCCGGTCGAGAACGCTTCGGTCTGGATGGCCGGGGCGATGCGCGAGGCGGCGATCTACCGGCGCGAGGGGCTGGCGGCGGGCGTCGCGGTGGATGGTCCGGCGATCATTCTGGAGAGCACGGGCACGACGGTGGTCGAGCCCGGCTGGCGGGCCAGCGTAGATGCGCGCGCCAATCTGATCCTGACGCGGGTGGAGGCCCTGGCGAAGCGGACGGCGCTCGGGACCGAGGCCGATCCGATCCTGCTGGAACTGTTCAACAGCCGCTTCATGGCGGTGGCGGAGCAGATGGGCGAGGCGCTGCGGGCGACGGCCTATTCGGTGAACATCAAGGAGCGGCTGGACTTCTCCTGCGCCGTCTTCGACCGGACGGGCGCCCTGATCGCCAATGCGCCGCACATCCCCGTGCATCTGGGCTCGATGGGCGAGAGCATCGCGGCGGTGGTGCGCTCGCGCGGAGAGGCGCGGGACGGCCGGGGCCTGAGGCGCGGCGACGTCTATATGCTGAACGCCCCCTACAATGGCGGGACGCACCTGCCGGACATCACGGTCATCCTGCCGGTGTTTCTGGCGGACGATGCGGCCCCGGCCTTCTTTGTCGCGGCGCGGGGCCACCATTCGGATGTGGGTGGGATCACGCCCGGCTCCATGCCGCCGAACAGCCGGTCGGTCGAGGAGGAGGGGGTGCTGATCGACGACTTCCTGCTGATCGATCAGGGCCAGTTGCGGGAAGCGGAGACGCGAACCCTGTTCGGTTCCGGCGCCTGGCCGTCGCGCAATGTCGAGATGAACCTGGCTGATCTGAAGAGCCAGGTCGCGGCCTGCGCGCGTGGGGCCGAGGAGCTGGAGCGGATGGTCGCCGAGTTCGGGCGCGACACCGTCGAGGCCTATATGGGGCACGTCCAGGACAATGCCGAGGAGGCGGTGCGGCGCGTACTGGCCGACTTCGGCGGCGGAGAGTTCGCGCTGGAGATGGATGACGGCGCCATCATCCGGGTTCGGGTGTCGGTCAATGCGGAGACGCGGTCGGCGCGGGTCGATTTCACCGGCACCAGCGCCCAGAGGCCCACCAATTTCAATGCCCCGCGCTCCATCACCCGGGCGGCGGTGATGTATGTGTTCCGGACGCTGGTGGACGACGCCATCCCGCTGAACGAAGGCTGTCTGAAGCCGATCAGCCTGATCGTGCCGGAAGGGTCGATGCTGTCGCCCGTGTATCCGGCGGCGGTGGTGGCGGGCAATGTCGAGACCAGCCAGGCGGTGGTCGATGCCCTCTATGGCGCGCTGGGCGTCCTGGCCGCCAGTCAGGGGACGATGAACAACTTCACCTTCGGCGACGCGACGCGGCAGTACTATGAGACCATCGCCGGGGGCTCTGGCGCCGGGCCGGGCTTCGACGGGGCCTCGGCGGTCCAGACCCATATGACCAACAGCCGGCTGACCGATCCGGAGGTGCTGGAGACGCGGTTCCCGGTGCTGCTGGAGGGCTTTTCCATCCGGCACGGTTCGGGCGGGGGCGGGGCCTCGACCGGCGGCAACGGGGCGGTCCGGCGCGTGCGCTTCCTCGAGCCGATGACGGCGGGCATCCTGTCGAACCGGCGGCGGGTGCCGCCGTTCGGGGCGGTGGGCGGCGATCCGGGGCAGGTCGGGATCAACCGGGTCGAGCGGGCGGACGGTACGGTCGAGAGGCTCGGCGCGACGGCCGAGGTCGAGATGGCGCCGGGCGATGTCTTCGTGATCGAGACGCCGGGAGGCGGGGGGTTTGGCGTTGCTTGAGCCTTCTCCCCGGAAACAACAGGAGCTAGCGTAGCCTTATGCTCGTCCTTCTCGGAATTCTGGTCGTGGTCGCGGGGTTCGCGGCGAGGCTCAATCCGTTGCTGACCATCGTGGTGGCGGCGCTGGTGACAGGGGTGCTGGCGGCGGTGGTCGCGGGCGCCGATGCGGCCGGGCTGTGGCGGGCGGGCGTCGATACGCTGGCCCTGTTCGGCAAGGCGTTTAACGACAACCGCTACTTCCACATCACCTGGCTGATCCTGCCGGTGATCGGTCTACTGGAGCGCGAAGGGCTGCAGGAGCGGGCGCGGATGCTGATCGGCAGGGTGCGGGCCGCGACGGCCGGGCGGCTGCTGCTGGTCTATCTGGTGCTGCGTCAGGCGACGGCGGCTCTGGGGCTGGTCTCGCTGGGCGGCCATCCGCAGATGGTCCGGCCGCTGGTCGCGCCCATGGCCGAGGGCGCGGCGGAGCGGGATCAGGGCGAGATATCGGACGAGACCCGCTTCCGCATTCGCGGCATGGCGGCGGCGACGGACAATGTCGGCCTGTTCTTCGGCGAGGACATCTTCATCGCCATCGGCTCCATCGTCCTGATCGTCGGCTTCCTCGAACAGGCCGGGATCAAGGTCGAGGCCCTGCATGTGTCGCTGTGGGCCATCCCGACGGCCGTCGCGGCCTTCGTGGTGCATGGCGTGCGGTTGTGGTTCTTCGACCGGACCCTGAAGGCCGCTGCTGCGAAGGGAGATCCGGCATGATCACCCTCGACCACGCCTATGTCCTCGTCGGGCTGATGTTTCTGGCCTTCTGCGTGCTCACGGCGTTGGACCGCAGCCATCCGACGCGGATCCGAAACGCCCTGTTCTGGGGGCTGATCGCGGTGTCGATGCTGTTCGGCGCCAGGCTGGGCGGGCTCGGCAACGGCATTCTGGTGCTGGCGCTCGTGGCCATCGGCGCGACCGGGAAGATGGGGGTGGCCAAGCCCGCCACGACCGGGCCCGAGGAACGCGTTGAGCGGGCCGAGCGGCGCGGCAACGCCCTGTTCCTGCCCGCCCTGATCATTCCGGTGGTCGCGGTCGGAGGGACGCTGGCGGCCAAATACACCGACGCCGGAAAGTGGCTGATCGGCCCGACCCAGACGACGCTGATCGCGCTGGGCCTCGGCTGTCTGATCGCCTTCTTCGCCGCCGTGGCCTGGCTTAGGCCGCCTGTCTCCGCGCCGGCGCAGGAAGGGCGGCGGCTGATGGATTCCATCGGCTGGGCGGCCCTGCTGCCCCAGATGCTGGCCTCGCTGGGCGCGGTGTTTCTGGCGTCCGACGTCGGGGACGTGGTGGGGCAGGCGGTGACGGCGGTCATCCCCCTGACGACGCCGCTGCTGGCCGTGATCGCCTATTGCGTAGGCATGGCGCTGTTCACCATCGTCATGGGCAATGCCTTCGCGGCCTTCCCGGTGATGACGGCGGCGATCGGCCTGCCGCTGGTGGTGCATCAGTTCGGCGGCGATCCGGCCATCGTCTGCGCCATCGGCATGCTGGCCGGCTTCTGCGGGACCCTGCTGACGCCGATGGCGGCGAACTTCAATGTGGTGCCGGCCAATCTGCTGGACCTGCCCGACCGCAATGCCGCCTTCAACGGGGTGATCCGGGCCCAGGCGCCGACGGCGGCGGTGATGCTGCTGGTCAATATCGTCCTGATGTACGCCCTGGCCTTCCGGTTCTGAGATGACGCGACTGACGACTGAAACCGCCAGCTTGTACGCCCGCACGGCCCTGGGCCATGTGACGCGGGAATATCCGAACAAGCTGGATCACGTGATCACCGGACCGGAGGCGGTGAAGGGGCCGCGCGCCCTGCATCCGATCTTCTTCGGCAGCTTCGACTGGCACTCCTGCGTGCACGGCTGGTGGACCCTGTTCACGGTGTTGCGCTTGTATCCGGAGATTCCGGAGGCGGAGGCGATCCGGAAACTGGCGGACGAGCTGTTCACGGATCGCAATGTCGAGGCTGAGGTCGCCTATCTGGCCGAGCCATCCAGCCGCGGGTTCGAACGGCCCTACGGCTGGGCCTGGCTGCTGATGCTGGCGGGCGAGTTGACGCGGCATGACAACGCGGACGGTCTGCGGTGGTCGGCGAGGCTGAAGCCGCTGGCCGACGCCTTCGCTGACCGGTTCAAGGCCTTCCTGCCGCTGGCCACCTATCCGGTGCGGGTCGGGACCCATTACAACACCGCCTTCGCCCTGACCCTGGCGCTGGACTATGCGGCGGCGGAGAAGGACGCGGAACTGGCTGAGCTGTGCAAGGGCAAGGCGCGGGACTGGCATCTGGCCGATGCGGGCTGTCAGGCCTGGGAGCCGTCGCAGGACGAGTTCCTGTCGCCGGCCCTGATGGAGGCCGAGCTGATGCGGCGGGTGCTGGCGCCGGCCGAGTTCGCCGGCTGGTTCGACGCCTTCCTGCCCAATCTGGCGCAACTGAGCCCCGCGACCCTGTTCGCCCCGGCCAGCGTCAGCGACCGCTCGGACGGCAAGATCGCCCATCTGGACGGGCTGAACCTGAGCCGGGCCTGGTGCTGGCGGGGCATCGCCTCGGCCCTGACGGACGGGCGGAAAGACATCGCCCTGAAGGCCGCCGACGACCATCTGACCGTGGCGCTGCCGCAGGTGACCGGCGACTATATGGGCGAGCACTGGCTGGCCAGTTTCGCCCTTCTGGCCCTGCTGGCCGCCGCATGAACAATCGGTAAGGTTGGCGGCCTCGCCAAGTCCGTCCGTATGCCGCTAGATGCCGCCCTGTTCGGAGAGGGGCTGTTCGATGAAGCGGATGTGGTTGACGACGGCGGCTGTGGCCGTGCTGGCGATGCAGGGGCCGATGCAGGCTCTGGCCCAGACGCAGAGCCCTCCGCCCACGCCGACCCCCGCTCCGCAAGACGCCCCGCCGGCCCCGACGCCGGACCAGCCCGCGCCCGCGCCGGTGCTGGAGGCCGCGGCTCCGGCCGCGACGGCGACGCCCGCTCCGGCCGCCACGCCCGACAAGCCCAAGTGGGACGTCAACAATCCGCCCGGGCCGTCGCATGACGTGAACATCAACGTCACCCAGGGCACCTGGATGTCGCTGGACGTCAGCCCCGACGGCAAGACGATCGTCTTCGATATGCTGGGCGATATCTACACCATGCCCATCGGCGGCGGTGAGGCGAAGGCCATCGCGTCCGGCGTCGCCTGGGAGATGCAGCCGAAGTTCTCGCCCGACGGGACCCGCATCGCCTTCACCTCGGACCGGGGCGGCGGCGACAACATCTGGACCATGGCCGTCGACGGCTCGGACCTGCAGCAGGTGTCGAAGGAGAGCTTCCGTCTGGTGACCCAGCCGGAGTGGACGCCGGACGGCCAGTTCATCGTCGGCCGCAAGCACTTCACCTCCAGCCGTTCGCTGGGCGCCGGTGAGATGTGGATGTGGCACCGGTCGGGCGGCGGCGGCGTGCAGCTGACCACCCGCCGGACGCAGCAGAAGGACACGGGCGAGCCCGCCTTCTCGCCGGACGGCCGCTATCTCTACTTCTCGGACGACACGACCCCGGGCGGTCAGTTCGAATACTCCAAGGACGTCAACACCCAGATCTACGCCATCCAGCGGCTGGACCGGCAGACGGGCGAGACCGAGGAATTCCTGTCGGGCCCCGGCGGTTCGATCCGCCCGACGCCCTCGCCGGACGGCAAGTCGATCGCCTTCATCCGCCGCGTCCGCTACCAGTCGACGCTGTATGTGATGGACATCGAGAGCGGCCGCGAGACGCCGATCTACGGCCATCTGGACCGCGACCTGCAGGAGACCTGGGCGATCCACGGCGTCTATCCGGCGATGAGCTGGACGCCGGACGGCAAGTCGATCGTCTTCTGGGCCGGTGGCACCTTCCACAAGATCGACGTGGCCTCGCAGGCCGTGACCGACATCCCCTTCCATGTGTCCGACACCCGCCGGGTCGAGCCCGCGGTGCGCACCACGGTCGATGTGGCGCCCGACACCTTCCAGACGAAGATGATCCGCTGGGCCCACGCCTCGCCGGACGGGACGAAGGTGGTGTTCGAGTCGCTCGGCAACATCTGGATCCGCGACCTGCCGACGGGCACGGCGCGCCGTCTGACCTCGCAGAGCGACCACTTCGAACTCTATCCGTCCTGGTCCCGCGACGGCCGGTCGATCGTTTATACGACCTGGTCGGACAAGGATCTGGGCACGGTGCGGGTGGTGTCCGCCTCGGGCGGGACGGGCCGCGTCGTGACGCAGCACCCGGGCCACTTCATCGAGCCGAGCTTCTCGCCGGACGGCAAGACGATCGCCTATCGCGCCATTACCGACGGCTATCTGACGACGGGTCTGTGGGGCCGCAATCCGGGCATCTATCGCGTGCCGACGGCGGGCGGGGAATCCACTCTGGTGACCGAGGATGGGTCCTCGCCGCAGTGGGGGGCGTCCAACGACCGCATCTTCTTCCTGGGCCGTCAGGAGGGCAATTCGGCGCTCAAGTCGGTGGATCTGGGCGGGCATGAGCCGCGCACCCACCTGACCTCGCAATGGGCCTCGGACTTCGAGATTTCGCCGGACGAGCACTGGGTCGCCTGGACCGAGCGGTTCAACGCCTATGTCGCGCCGTTCGTGGCCACCGGCCGTCCGGTCGAGATGGGCGCCAAGGGCGAGGCCCTGCCGCAGACGCGGGTGACCCGCGACGCCGGAAACTGGCTGACATGGTCGGGCGACTCGTCGCGGCTGAGCTGGGCCATCGGGCCGGAGTTCTTCACCCGCACCCTGCAGGACAGCTTCAAGTTCGAGGACGGGGCGCCGGCCGAACTGCCCAAGCCCGCCGAGCACGGCATCAACCTCGGCATCACCGCCACGGCCGACAAGCCGACGGGCCGTCTGGTCCTGACCGGCGCGCGCATCATCACCATGAACGGCGACCAGGTGATCGAGGACGGCGTCATCGTCGTCAACGAGAACCGGATCGAGGCCATCGGTCCGCGCGGCTCGGTGACCGTGCCCGCCGATGCGACCGTCATGGACATGACCGGCAAGACCATCACCCCCGGTCTGATCGACGCCCACTGGCACGGCTCGATGGCGGCGGACGGCATCATCCCGCAGCAGAGCCGCATCGACTATGCGTCCCTGGCCTTCGGGGTGACGACGATCCACGACCCGTCGAACGATTCCAGCGAGATCTTCGCCCACTCCGAACTGGCCCGCGCCGGGCGGGTGGTCGGGCCGCGCATCTATTCGACGGGCACGATCCTGTACGGCGCCCAGACGCCGTTCACGGCCCAGATCGACAGCCTCGACGACGCCCTGTCGGCGCTACGCCGGACCCAGGCTCTGGGGGCGATCAGCGTCAAGAGCTACAACCAGCCGCGTCGCGACCAGCGTCAGCAGGTCATCGAGGCCGCGCGCCAGCTGAACATGAACGTCGTCCCCGAGGGCGGCTCCCTGTACCAGCACAATATGTCGATGATCGTCGACGGCCATACGACGATCGAACACTCGATCCCGCTGGCCCATCTGTATGACGACGTGCGCCAGCTGTGGAGCCAGACGGACGTCGCCTACACCCCGACCCTGATCGTGGCCTATGGCGGCGCCTTCGGCGAAAATTACTGGTACCAGGAAAGCCCGGTCTGGAACGATCCGCTGCTGCAGCAGTACGTCCCGCGCCGGGTGCTGGACGCCCGCGCCCGCCGGCCGACGACCCAGCCGATGGAGGAGTGGAACCACATCGCCATCTCGAGCCAGGCCAAGGCCCTGTCGGATCTGGGCGTCAACGTCGAGACCGGCGCCCACGGCCAGCGCGAGGCCTTGGGAGAACACTGGGAAATCTGGATGATGGCCCAGGGCGGGATGACGCCGATGCAGGCCCTGCGCACCGGCACCCTGAACGGGGCCAAGGCTCTGGGCATGGACAAGGACATCGGCTCGCTGGAGGTCGGCAAGCTGGCCGATATGGTGGTGATGAACTCCAACCCGCTGGAGAACATCAGGAACACCCGCGACATCGCCTACACGGTCGCCAACGGCCGGGTCTATGACAGCCATATGGACGAGGTGGGCCGCCGCAACCGTCCGCGCCAGCCCTTCTGGTTCGCGTCGTCGGACGGAGAGGCGGGGCCCGCGGGCGTCGCCGTCACGACCGGTCACGGCCATGGCTCGGGCGAGGACGACGGGTCTGACGCGGACTGATCCACGACAGGTCCCGGGGCAGGTCATGAGCGATCAAGACCTCGAGGGCCTGCGGGCCGATCCCATGGCGCGCCGGAGGGCGGAGCTGAAGGCCTTCCTGTTCGCCGTCCAGCCGATCGCAAGCGATCTGGCCGCGACCCTGGTCTTCTATCTGGTGCTGATCATCGGCGGCCGGGTGGAGGTCGCGGTCGCCCTCGGCATCGCTCTGGGGCTCGGCCAGCTGGTGTGGGCGCTGGCGCGACGCGTGCGGATCGCGCCGATGCAGTGGGTCAGCCTGGGGCTGGTCGTGGTCATGGGCGGGGCGACGCTTGTCACCCATGATCCGCGCTTCGTGCTGATCAAGGTCAGCGTCGTCTACGCCCTGATCGGCGGCGCCATGCTGCAGCCCGGCTGGCTGCATCGCTATATCCCGCCCATCGCCGTGCGCCATATCCCGGAGCGATGGGTGGTGATCTCGGGCTATGTCTGGGCCGGGCTGATCCTCGGAACCGGGGTGCTGAACCTCGTCCTGACCCTGACGGTCGAGGCGCGGACGGTGGCGGCGGTGATGACGGTCTGGGCGATCGGGTCGAAGATCGCCCTGTTCGCGGGTCAGTATCTGCTGTTCCGGACAGTCGCGCGGCGGAGCATCCGCGCCGCGCTTGCGGCTACAATTCCAGATGCAGGAACTGGTTGAAGGCGCTGCGCTCGTAGTCGCTGAAGGGCTCGCCGTCGACGAAGCCGCGTCGGCGGTAGAGGGCCAGGGCCGGGTCGAAGGCCTCGCCTGAGCCGGTCTCCAGCGAGAGGCGGGCATAGCCGCGCGCCTTCGCCTCGCCGATGATGTGCTCCAGCAGGGCGGCGGCGACGCCCGCGCGCAGATGGTCGGGATGGGTGCGCATCGACTTCAGTTCGCCCGTGCCGTCGGGCAGGGCCTTGAGGGCGCCGATGCCGGCGAGGCTGTCGCCGCGCCAGACGCTCCAGACGGTGACGTCAGCGCGCTGCAGGCCGGTCAGGTCCAGAGCCCGCACATGATCCGGCGGCGAGTTGGCGTGCATCCCGGCAAGGTGCAGGGCCAGCAGGGCGCGGGTCGGGTCGCCGGAGAGGTCGTCGATGCGGATGTCCAAGTGGGGACCTACTTCCGGCATTCCATCAGCGGCTGGATCTTCGTGCCGAAGTCCTCGATGCCCTGTTCGAAGTCGTCGAAGGTCAGCAGGACGCCACCGGTGCCGGGGACTTCCGACATCTCGTCCAGCATCTTGGCGACGCTGGCGTAGGAGCCGACAAGGGTGCCCATGTTGATGTTCACGGCGCCTTCCGGAGCGGCGAGCTGGATGACGTTGGTGGTGGCGTTGACCTTGTCGGCGGCGCCCTGGTCCTTGAGCCAGCTGATGGCGTCGACGTCGACGCCGTCGTTGTAGGACTTCCACTGCGCCATCGCCTCTTCGTCGGTGTCGGCGGCGATGATCATGACGAGGACGAACATCTTCACATCGCGACCGGTCCTGGCGGTCGCCTCGGCCAGGCGCTCGTTGTTGAAGGCGAAGGCCTTGGGCGTGTTGACCCCCTTGCCGAGGCAGAAGGCGTAGTCGGCCCACTTGGCCGAGAAGGCCAGGCCCTCGTCCGAGGAGCCGGCGCAGATGATCTTCATGTCCCCGGTCGGCTGCGGCCGGACCAGACAGTCGTCCATTTGGTAGTAGTCGCCCTTGAGGTCCGACCGGCCCGTCTCCCACAACTCGCGCAGGATCTGGGCGTACTCGTCCAGCATCTTGTAGCGGTTGCGGAAGTGGTCCTCGCCGGGCCACAGGCCCATCTGGGAATATTCCGGCTTCTGCCAGCCGGTGATCAGGTTCAGGCCGAAGCGGCCGTGGCTGATCGAGTCGATCGTGTTGCACATCCGCGCGGCGAAGGCGGGCGGGATGATCAGGGTCGGGCAGGTGGCGTAGATCTTGATCTTCTCGGTCACCGCCGCGAGGCCGGACATCAGGGTGAAGCTCTCCAGCCCGTACTCCCAGAACTCGGTCTTGCCGCCGAAGCCGCGCAGCTTGATCATCGACAGAAGGAAGTCGAGGCCGTGCTTCTCGGCCGCCTGGGCGATGCGCTTGTTCAGGTCGAACGAGGGCATGTACTGCGGCGCGTTCTCCGAAATCAGCCAGCCGTTGTTGTTGATCGGGATGAAGACGCCGACTTCCATGGGTGCAGTCCTTCAGACGTCGCCGGAGAGCCAGGCGATCAGTTGGGCATTGAAGACATCGGGAAGCGTCGCCGTAAAGGCGTGACCGCCCCAGGGGACCACTTCCAGCGTCGCATTGGGCAGGCCGGCCGCCAGACGCAGGGCCAGCCGGGGCGGGACCAGCATGTCGTCGGCCGAGGCGCTGACGAGTACGGGGTGCGGGATCTCGCCCAGCCGGTCGTCGATATCGAAGGCCAGGAGGGCGCCGATGCGGGCCAGCATGACGTCGGTGCGCGGGAAGTGGGCCACGTGATGCGGCTCCTGCTCCTTCAGCAGGGCGTCGTTCTCCGAGATCCAGTCGGGCGGATAGAGGAACAGGCTCTGGGCCTCGACATAGGCCTGGGGTCCGAAGGCCTCCAGCAGCCGGGTGCGGGCGGCGAAGCAACGGGCCACGTGCGGATCCGGCCGCGACCAGCCGTTAACGACGACCAGCTTTTCGAGCCAGTCGGGGTGGTCGAGGGCGAGCTGGAGGCCCGCATTGCCGCCCGCCGCATGGCCGACGAGATGGGCCCTGTCCGTGCCCGTCGCGTCGAGGACGGCGACGATGTCCTCAGCCATCGAAGCCACTGAGTGGTCGGGCTTGAGGCTGCGGTCGCTGCGCCCCGTGCCGCGGTGGTCGTAGAGGATGACGCGGAAGCGTTCGCTCAGGGCGGTCAGCTGCGGCGCCCAGAAGGCGGCTGAACCGCCAAGTCCGGCGGACAGGATGACGCTGGACGCGTCCTCGGGACCGTCGTGGATTTCCCAGTAGAGGCCGTCGGCGGTTCCGCTCTTCACAGCTTCAGTCCGAAGCGCGGGCCGATGCCGGTCATGGCCAGATAGAGGCCGATGGTGAGAGCGCAGCCGAGGCCCAGCGCGGGCCAGAAGGGCATGCCGCGTCGAAGCAGGGCGGGGATGACGAGAAACATCGGCAGCGACGGCAAAACGTACCAGAACGTCGCCTGGGCGTGATTCGCCATGTTTTCCGCATCGGGCTTCGCCGACCACAGCCAGATCATGCCGAGCACCGAGACCAGCGGCAGGGACGCGATCAGGGCGCCGACGCCCGGCTGGCGACGCGCCACTTCCGACGCCGCCACGATCAGGATGGCGGAGACGACGGCCTTGATCAGCAGGGTCGCGAGCGGGCTCACTTGCCGATGTGGGCGATGGTGGCGATCTCGACGAGGAAGTCGGGGCGGACGAGGCCGCACTGGATGCAGAAGCGCGCCGGCTTGTCGCCCGGGAAATACTCCGCATAGACTTTGTTGAGGGCGGCGTAGTCGGCCCAGTCCTTGAGGAAGATGTGGTTCATGGTCACGTCGTCCATGGTCCCGCCGGCGGTCTCGATCACCGACTTGATGGTCTCCAGCACGATGCGGGTCTGGCCCTCGGCGTCGCCGACGCAGGCGACGTTGTTGTCCTTGTCGAAGGCGAGCGTCCCCGAGACATAGACCACGCCGTCGGCGAGGGTCCCGGGCGAGAAGGGGGCGATCGGGGTGACGGTCCCGGGCGGGGTGATGACGGTCTTGGGCATCGGGGCTCCTTCAGGATGAAGAGTTGAGACGACAGGCTGGTGCGTCGAAGACAAACATCTCTTTGGCCTCGATCAGGCCCGGGACTTCCGCCCTCCACCAGGCCGCGGCTTCCGGGCTGGCGCGCTCAAGGATGTCGAGTGCTTCCACGATGGGGACGCTGAAACCTTGGGCGGTCAATCGAACGGGTCTGTACGGAATCGTGATGGCCGATTGATCCGGTTCAAGAATGTCCCGGTCCGGCCTCATCCAATGACCTTCGGGGCCGCCGCTGGTCGTGGCGGTGGGCAAAGTCAGGCCGATCCACGCCTCGCGAACCCAAAGCGGCGCGGGCCCGGTCGGCATTTGAACGATCGTCACGCTATCCATCGGTGGGCGCGATCTGGCCGACGACGCCCTTGAAGTCGGCGACGCTGGAGACCCAGCCAAAGAATTTCTCGATGTTGTAGAGGGCAGCCTGCTGGACGAACTCCGGCCCGGCCTGGTGGGTGGCGTCCTCGAGCACGACGCCGAAATATTCGAGGAAGAAGCCGTCGCGCAGGGTGCTTTCCACGCAGACGTTGGTGGCGATACCCACGAAGACGAGATTGCGGATGCCACGCGAGCGCAGGACGCTGTCGAGCTGGGAGTTGAAGAAGCCGGAGTAGCGCGTCTTGTGCAGCTGGATGTCGCCGGGCTGCGGCTTCAGCTCGTCGACCAGTTCATAATCCCAGGTGCCGCGCGCCAGCAGCTGGCCGTGCAGTTCGGGGCGGGCGCGCATGGTCTTGAGCGCATTGGACTTGTGGAAGTTGGGACTGCCCGGACCGCCCGCCTCGACATAGTCGGGGTCCCAGCCATTCTGGAAATAGATGACCGGGACGCCGGCGCCGCGCGCCACCTCCAGCACCCCCTTGATGTTGGCGATGACCCTGGCCGCGCCCGAGATGTCGAAGCCCGCGAGGTCCAGATAGCCGCCCGGGGAGGCATAGGCGTTCTGCATGTCGATGACGATGACGGCGGTCGAGGCCGGATCGATCTCCAGCGGTTCGGGACGGGCGGGCAGAGTGATCTTGGCGGCCATGAGGGGAGGGCGTCCGCGTTACGGGAAACGCCTACCCTCTCGCGGCCCGGGCCCGGCGCCAAGCCCTGATGCGTCAGATCGGATCGTCCAGCAGCAGGCGGGCGGCGACGGCGGCGTCGAAATGGCGATCCATCGCGGCCCGAGCGGCCTGGGGATCGCCGCGGGTGATGGCTTCGGCGATGTCGAGATGGCGATCGAGGATGGCCCGGTGCTGGGCGTCGGAGTGCAGCAGGCCCCAGGCGGCGGACACCGAGGATTCCAGCAGCGGCTCCAGCGAGGCGATGATCTGGGCCATCAGGAGGTTGCGGCCGGCGTCGGCGATGGCCTTGTGGAGCTGGATGTCGAGGCTCATCAGCTCGGTGGAGCCGCGCTCGGCCGCCGACATGGCGCGGGCCAGTTCGGTGATCCGGGCGGCCTCGGCGTCGGTGCGGCGAACGGCGGCGAGGGCGACGGTCTCGGTCTCGAGGCAGCGGCGCGTCTCCCAGATCTGGCGCATCGAGATCTGTTCGGTGCGGACGGCGTGATCCAGCGAGATGGACAGGACCGAGCCGTTCAGGGCGCTGACCCGGGGGCGGCGGCCGTTGGCGGTCTCGATGATGTTGAGGGCGGCCAGGGCGCCGAAGGCTTCGCGCACCACCGGGCGGCTGACGGCCAGATCCTCGGCGAAGCGGGTCTCGGACGGCAGGTCGTCGCCGACGCGCAGCCGCTCGCGCGAGATGTGTTCGACCACCCGGCGCATCACGAACTGGACGCGGGTTTCGGCGGCGGGGACGTCGAGGGTCATGGAAGGGGGAAGCCGGCGTCTGGAGCCGCTGAGGGAAAAGCGGCGGGATTTCGGGAGTCTAGCACGCGGGAACCCGGTTCGGTCCAGCGATGACGGCGTGGTGCTTTTGACGGCCGCGAGAACCGGCTAGAGGCAGGTCAAGCCGCCCCGCAGAGGCCCGCCCGCCGGAGACGCCGCATGACCGAAATCGTTGAAGGAGCGCCCCTGATCGCGGGTGTGGAACTGGGCGGGACCAAGATCGTCTGCCTTCTGGCCACGGGTCCTGACGATATCCGCGACGAGGTCCGCCTGCCGACCACGACACCCGAGGAGGCCCTGGGGCAGGTCCGGGCGGTGCTCCAGCGCTGGAAGGCCGAGCATGACTTCAAGGCGCTGGGCATCGGCAGTTTCGGGCCGCTGGAGCTGGACGACCGGGCGGCGAACTGGGGCTCCATCGTCTTCACGCCCAAGCCGGGCTGGTCGGACGCCGACCTGACGGTGCTGGGCCGGGACCTGGGCGTGCCCATGGCCATCGACACCGACGTCAACGGCGCGGCCTTCGCCGAAGGAGTCTGGGGCGCGGCGCGAGGTTTGCGATCATTTTCGTACGTCACCGTCGGTACCGGGATCGGCGTCGGCGTCGTGATCAACGGCCAGTCGGTCAGCGGTCTGGGCCATACGGAAGCGGGGCATCTGCGCGTCGGTCGGATCGCGGGCGACACCTGGCCCGGCAGCTGCCCCTATCACGGCGACTGCGTCGAGGGGCTGGCGGCGGGGCCGGCCCTGCTGGCCCGCACCGGCAAGCCCGGCGAGACCCTGTCGGCGGACGATCCGGCCTGGGAGATGGTGGTGCGCGCCCTCGCGGGCCTGCTGCACAATCTGGTGCTGACGGCCGCGCCCGAGCGGATCCTGATCGGCGGCGGCGTCTTCGGCGGCAACGACCATCTGTTCGCGCGCCTGCGCAGCGCCCTGATCGAGAGCCTGGCCGGCTATGCGACCGCAGGCCGGATCGCGGCGATGATCGATGACTATGTCGTCCCGCCGGGACTGGGCGGGATGGCCGGGCCGCTGGGGGCCATCGTCCTGGGCCGCAACGCGTTGCGCTGAACTGCGAAACGGCCGCCCGGGTGGTCCCGGACGGCCGTTCTGCCTTCTCCTTGAAGCCGTGCCCTAGGTCGGCAGGGCCCAGGCGATCACCTCGTCGGAGATGGGGGTCTCCATGAAGTGATGGCCTCCGGGGGCGAGGACCAGATACTGGCGGCCCCCGATCTCATAGGTCATCGGGGTGGCCTGACCGCCGCCGGGCAGGACGTCGGACCAGACCGTCTTGCCGGTGTTGATGTCGATGGCGCGGATCAGACCGTCGGTGGCGGCGGCGACGAAGACCAGATTGCCCGCCGTGACCACCGCGCCGCCGTTGTTGGGCGTCCCGATGTTGATCGGCAGACCCGAGCGGATATCGAACGGCCCGTTCAGGCGCGCCGTGCCCAGGGGGCGATCCCAGATCTGGCGTCCGGTCTTCAGGTCGATGGCCCGGATGCCGCCGTAGGGAGGCTCCTTGCACAGCAGACCGGTCTGCTCCAGCCGCCAGCCGGCGTTGACGTGGATGGCGTAGGGCGTGCCGACCTGCGGGTCGCCGTCGCCTTCGGCCCCGCTCTTGCGGGCGCGCGGATCGCCACGCGGGAACCAGCCCGCCTTGACCGCCTCGGCCCGGGGAACCAGCGTATTGTAGTTGGGCATGTCGTTGTAGTTGGCGACGATCACGCCCCGGTTCGGGTCGATGGCGATGCCGCCCCAATCCGAACCGCCGTTGTAGCCCGGGTATTCGATATAGTGCCGGCCGACGGTCGGCGGGGTGTAGAACCCCGCATAGCTGGCCTGACGGAACTGGATCCGGCAGACCATCTGGTCGATCAGCGACATGCCCCACATCGACTTTTCGGTCAGGTCGTTCTGGCGGCGCAGGGTGTGGAACAGGGAGTGGGGCTGGGTGGCCGTGCGCATCGCCGGCTCCTGACCGCCTTGCGGGACGGGCAGTTCGGCGACCTCGGTCAGGGGCTGGCCGGTCTCGCGGTTCAGGACATAGATGTCGCCCTGTTTGGACGGCAGGACGACGGCCGGAGTGGTTCCAGCCCCCGTGGGGAAGTCGACCAGGGTCGCCTGGGAGCCCAGGTCATAGTCCCAGACGTCGTGGTGGACGGTCTGGAAATGCCAGCGAGGCTTGCCGGTGGCGACGTCGAGCGCGACGAGCGAGGTCGCATAGTCGAGCTGCGGGCCGGTGCGGTCCGAGGACCAGTAGTCGGCGGCGGTCGAACCCAGCGGCAGATAGACCAGGCCCAGACGCTCGTCGCCCGAGGCGGTGGTCCACATGTTCGGCGTGCCCAGGGTGTAGATCTGACCGGCGGGCGGGGTGGTGTTGATGTCGGGGCGCATCATGTCCCAGGCCCAGCGCAGCCGGCCGGTGACGGC
>DBBK01000015.1:4270-17277 GCA_002292165.1 Brevundimonas sp. UBA986 | reverse complement strand
GGCGAAATCGCCATCGCCAAGCGCATCGAGGCCGGCCGCGACGCCATGATCTCGGGCCTGTGCGAAAGCGCCCTGACGTTCGAGGCCATCATGGTCTGGCGCGACGAACTGGCCAACAACCGCATCCTGCTGCGCGAGGTCATCGACCTGGACGCGACCTACGGCGTGATCAACCCGTCGTCGCTGCCGCACAACCAGCCCCAGGCCCCGATCCCCGGCCAGCCCGTGCCCGCCGCCGCCGAATCCGAAGAGGGCGGCGCCGAGAAGGAAGGCGGCGAGGAAGACGAGGACGAGGATTTCGACGATGGCGGCGGCATGTCCATCTCGGCGCTGGAAGCCGAGCTGCGCGACGGCGTCATGGAGACCCTGGACGCCATCGCCGCCGACTTCGACGCCTTCCGCAAGCTGCAGGAGAAGCTGGTCGAGACGCGCCTGAAGGGCGAGGACCTCTCCGACAAGGACCGCAAGGCCTATGAGGCCCTGTCGACCGGCATCTCGGACCGGCTGAAGACGGTCAAGCTGAACAACAACCGCATCGAGGCCCTGGTCGAGCAGCTGTACGCCATCAACAAGCGGCTGATCGGTCTGGAAGGCCGCCTGCTGCGTCTGGCCGACAGCTACGGCATCTCGCGCCCCGAGTTCCTGAAGTCCTACTTCTCGAAGGAACTGGACCCGAACTGGACGGAAAACGTCAAGGAAATGGGCGTCCGCTGGACCAAGTTCTCGGACAACGAGGCCGCCCAGATCCAGAAGATCCGCATGGACGTCGCCGCCGTGGCGGTCGAGGCCGGCCTGCCGATCGACGACTACCGCCGCATCGTCCAGACGGTCCAGAAGGGCGAACGCGAAGCCCGTCAGGCCAAGAAGGAAATGGTCGAGGCCAACCTGCGCCTCGTCATCTCCATCGCCAAGAAGTACACGAACCGCGGCCTGCAGTTCCTGGATCTCATCCAGGAAGGCAACATCGGCCTGATGAAGGCGGTCGACAAGTTCGAGTACCGCCGCGGCTACAAGTTCTCGACCTACGCCACCTGGTGGATCCGTCAGGCGATCACCCGCTCGATCGCTGACCAGGCGCGGACCATCCGCATCCCGGTGCACATGATCGAGACGATCAACAAGATCGTCCGCACCAGCCGCCAGATGCTGCACGAGATCGGCCGCGAACCGACCCCGGAAGAGCTGGCCGAAAAGCTGGCCATGCCGCTGGAGAAGGTGCGCAAGGTCCTGAAGATCGCCAAGGAGCCGATCAGCCTCGAGACGCCGATCGGCGACGAGGAAGACAGCCACCTGGGCGACTTCATCGAGGACAAGAACGCCATCCTGCCCATCGACGCGGCGATCCAGTCGAACCTGCGCGAGACCACCACCCGCGTGCTGGCGTCCCTAACGCCGCGCGAGGAACGCGTCCTGCGCATGCGCTTCGGCATCGGCATGAACACCGACCACACCCTCGAAGAGGTCGGCCAGCAGTTCTCGGTCACCCGCGAACGCATCCGCCAGATCGAGGCCAAGGCGCTCAGGAAGCTCAAACACCCGAGCCGGTCGCGCAAGCTGCGGAGCTTCCTGGACCACTAGGTTTTTGTTCTGATAAGAATTTGGAGGTCGGTTTTCAAACCGGCCTCTTTTCTTTTGTGCTGTGTGCTATAGAAAACTCTCCCAACTTGGTGCAACGGGCCCGTAGTTCAGCTGGTTAGAACGGACCGCTCATAACGGTTATGTCGCAGGTTCGAATCCTGCCGGGTTCACGAGTATTGGAAGATTGGCAGAGTGGTCGAATGCACTGGTCTTGAAAACCAGCGTACCGCAAGGTACCGTAGGTTCGAATCCTACATCTTCCGCNNCCCAGCGGCGCGCGAGAGCGCGAAACTGTATAGGGCGGCGTCGGTTGAAACAGTTCGCCTCCGCTTCGCTCTGGCGCCGCTGGGTTCCGGGTCTCCGCTACGCTTCGCCCGGAATGACGAAAGGAAGTGGTCAAACGCGCCAATCGTTTTGACCAATGCCGCCAATCTCGCCACCTGCGACCGATACCGACGTTACGGCGGATCAGGGTCTCTTCATGACCCAGAGACGTGAAATCAAGCAGAGGTCCCAGAAGGTCTGGGATGCGGCGAAGGAGGCCTATCTGGCCGGGGAGACGGCGGCCTCGGTCGCGCGGCGGTTCGACGTGGGCTACGGCAATCTGCGCTACCGGGCCCATGCCGAGGGCTGGACCCGCAGGGCGACGATGGCGGCCAGGGCCGAGGCGGACGCCGAGGAGGCGATCCGTATCGCGGGCCGGGCCGATGAGGTCGCGGAGCCCGCTGCGATCATGGTTAGGCCGGCGACGGCGCCGGGCGCGGCCTCGCCGCTCCCGGCCGATCCCTTCGTCGATTTCGACATCCATTGCCCCGTCCCCGAAAAGGCCTCGCCCGGCGAGGCGCTGGAGGCGGCGGTGCGCCGCGCGGGGCGCCGGCTGGCGCAGGGACGGGCGCGCGAAGCGCTGGACCTGCTCAAGGCAGCAGAGGCCATGGCCCAGATCACCGGCTCGCGCCTGCCGACGATGGAGGAGATGGAGGCGGCCGATCACGAGGCGTCACGCATCGGCGACGCCGTCGTAATCGCCATCGAACAGCTGGCCGCCTTCCTGGCCGAGGCCCTGCTGACGCCCAAGGTCGATCCCCTGCCGGGGTTCGAACATTTCCACCTCGACTGGCGCGCCCGCTGGGCCACGCCGGACTCGGACACCATCGACGTCGACCGCGAACGGATCTGGGACACCGGCCGCGAGGACCTGATGGCCCTCTATGACGAGGAGGGAAACCTGCGTCCCCGTCCGTGCCCAGACGCCGAAACCCTCGCCGAGGCCCTGAACCTGATCACCGTCCGGAATATCACCCGGAAGTACGGGAATTTCCGCGAGGGGATCGAGACGATGATCGCCGACATTCGGAGCGGGGAGGGGCGGTGATCAGTCCTTGCCGTCGCGCCCGTCCGGCTCCTTCGCGA
The DNA here is from genome assembly GCA_002292165.1 of Brevundimonas sp. UBA986. Classification (GTDB taxonomy): domain Bacteria; phylum Pseudomonadota; class Alphaproteobacteria; order Caulobacterales; family Caulobacteraceae; genus Brevundimonas. Next base: position 14,289 of record DBBK01000015.1, on the reverse strand, counting down.
CCCCCTTGAAAGGGCCGGGGCTCGACTTCCGCTCCATGAACTGGCCGTTGCCTTCGTTGCGCTTTTGCCAGTCGCCGTTGGGTTGTTGAAATTGGGTGCGGCCCGTAACCGCGCCGCGTCGAAAATCGTTACCGGTATTCTTGGCCATGTCGAAAATCTCCAATCAAATGCTGAAATTCGGGGCGGGTTTTGAGGCCCGCCCCGTTTGGTCAGGCGTAAACCGTGAGTTGCCAGGTCACTGCGCGACCCTGATAGGGCGGCAGGATGTTTCCCTTGGCGATCGGAGCGGTGGTCGTGGGATAGCCCACGACCTTCCACACCCCAGACTCCGGGCAGGGATGCCCGGTGGTCGCAGTGGTTCCGATGGGTTTACGCGCGCTGTAGGAACCGTCCATGACGGCTTCTCCTTCTCAGCGGACTTGATTGTGCCCTACGAAGAATCGTATTCCTCTGGACATGCTCGACGCGAGCTCCCGAACCCTCCGTCCGCTTATGGAGGGGTTGGGTCGAGGGAGGCGTTGGCGCGCCTCCCTCTCACCTATTGCAGCTCTGATTCGCAGGCTTGGCAAAGCGTTTTGGCGCTCGGCTTGGTCAAGTGCTAACCGTCGCTGTGAGGTTAGCCCGACCATATTTAGTGCGGCGCGGGGAGTCCATGGCACACGATATTGAATCTGTGCTGCGTTTGTTCACGTTTTCGGCGCCAAGCTCGACGTTGTGGACAATCACCTCGGAGAACGCGGAGGGGGCTGTGAAGGCCTAGGGAGCGTACTGGCCAAGTTTCGGGAGAAAGCGACCGGCTGAAGTTCGAGCCCGCCGGCTCTTCCAGTTCTTCCAACCCGAAAGCGATAAGGCATGGCCTAATAGCCTTTAGAAGTCGGCGAATGCCGCTTCGCTGACTGTCACTTCCTCGACCATCCGAACGGTGACACCCAAACCCCGATCCTTGAGCAGATCACAGAGTGCGTCGCCATCTACCAAATCGATGGCTGGCGCTCCGTCTCGAGTTGCCTCTCGGCGCGCGTCGGCAGTGAAGGTTCCCGTCGTAATGATCAAGCCTTTATCCGTGCGGCCTACCATAGCGCCCCGGAAGTCACGAACGGCGGGCGCTCCAACCGAGCCAGAGTAGCGCTTGCACTGAAACAGCACATGGAAGGATAGCAGATTTATCCGCAGGACTCCGGTCCCGTCGATGCCTCCGTCCCCCGAGCGCCCGGTGACTTCGACCTTTGAGAAATCGGACTCCCTCAGGAGCCGCTGACATACCCGCTCAAACGCAGCGGGCTCTAAATCGAGCAGTTGAGAAAGTAGTTTGTCTTTCCAGCCTTCCGCTTCTTCAAACTCTGCCGCTACCAGTTCCGAGGTGGTGGCGCTGGCATTCGGTCTTGGCCGTGCGGCGCGTCGTTCTGCATATTGACCGCGAACCTCTCGCGGCCCTGCGTCAACCTCTTCCTTGGTCATGGAGGCGCCGCGTGGCGTCAGAGTCCAAACCGCGCGGCCGCTATTAGTGAGTGCCCCGATTTTCTTGAGGTAGGTTCTCGCCCACGCCATTCGGTACTCAACTTCCGAGCGGCCGGTAGTTCCATGTTCCAAGCTTCTTTGCTCGTCAGTGAAGCCCATGTAGCTCGCCAGATCGTCATCCATCTCAGCGTTGGTCATCGACCGACCGTGCACCTTCATGCGTTCAATGATCGGCCACATGAAGGTATCGTAGCTGGGTATGTCGGCGATGATGGGCATGATGCTCCTTAGGTCGCCCCACGCATTGTCCATGCGGGGGGATTCAGAACACGACATCACAGATGCCTTGTCCAATGTTCCTCGGACACGATGGAGATCGGTCGACCTTCCTCACGCCATTCGCTGGCCTGGAGGATCTTGTTGCCGAATGACGAGTGCTTCCAGGATTCGGTCGCGTATGCGCCGATGACGAGAAAGTCCGTCTTGCGATTCAAGCCTCCGGCGGATCCTCCGCGTTCGGTGACGGCCAGCTCGCAGTGCTTCCTCTGTCCGTAGATGAAGGTGCCGGTGAAGCAGTAGGACCTGCCGGCGAACAACAAGGTGGGTGCGGGATCGCAGAGCGGGAGGGTGGAGGACTTCAGGACCTCGCCCAGTTCGAAATCCCGGCTCGAAAAGCTGTTCAGCGTTTCGAGAAGCATGACCTTCTCGTCGTCGTCGAGGACGCCGTCCTGAATGACGTCGTTGATCCGTTGGTACAGAGTGCGGATGACGGGGGTCTGGCTAATGGCCGCATTCGCGGCCAACCATTTCTGCAGGAACTCGACCTCAGCCAGATTGAGGTCGCCGTCGGCGGCTACGCCTCTGGCTAAGCCGACAAGCTCATCGATTTGTCGTGCGGTGATCCGGTCATCGCCGAGGCGATTGAGCAGATGGTCTTCCATGTTCAGCTCCCCCTTTTGAGGAGAGAACATCCGGGTTGAATATCATGCAAGCCCACGCATGGGTGGAATGCATTGTTCGTGAGGCGGCGAACCCTCATCCGACCCGGCTCCGCCGGGCCACCTTCTCCCACTGGGAGAAGGAAGAAAGATGCGGCGACCCCTCCCGAGGCCGCCGCTCTTTTCTCTGATCAGAAATCCATCCGTGCCGACAGCGACACCGTCCGGCCGTTCGCCGCCCGTCCCAGACCCACGCCGTTCGCCGGGACCGACGGGGTGGTGATCTCGATCCAGGCGACCTCGTCGAAGAGGTTGTTGGCGTTGAGCATGAGCTGGACGCGTTCGGTGGGGCGGTACTGGAGGAAGGCGTTGACCAGCAGGTAGCCGGGGACGGTCATGATGTCGTTGTCGGTGGCGTAGCTGCTGGTGGCGCCGATGAGGTTGGCGCCGACGGTGAGCCAGCGGTTCTGGTACTGGGGCGTGGCCTGGTAGAGGAAGTCGGGCTGGCGACGCGGGACCATGCCGTTGACGGTGGGGTTCAGCTTGTCGTCGACGATCTCGGCCTGGGTCCAGGTGACGCCGGCGGTCAGGCTGAACGGGCCGTGCTGATAGCCGCCCTCGGCCTCGACGCCGTAAGCCGTGTAGTTGCGGTCGGTGGTGATGGCGCCGGCCTGGACGTTGGTGTCCTCGGTGTCGGCCGAGAAGCCGGTGACGTTCAGGGTCAGGTTGGCGCGGCGGTATTTGAAGCCGCCCTCCAGCTGTTCGACGATGTCATAGCCGTCTGCGTCGTCGGGCAGGGAGCCGTCGACGGTCGAGACCTTGGACGAATAGAGGATCTTGTCGGCGCCGGCGCGGGCGCCGCGGCTGTAGCGGGCGAAGACGGCGAAGGGCTCGGCGACGCGGAAATTCACGCCGGTCGAATAGCTGAGATAGCCGTAGTCGTAGTTCACCGGGGCGGGGCTGCCGAGCGGGGTGACGGCGGTCTTGCCTTCGGCGACCGAGATGACGCCGTCGCCGTTGAAGTCATAGCCGATGATGCCGACGCGGCCGCCGCCGAGGTCGGCGCCGTAGAGCTGGCCGCTGACGTCGCCCTGGTCCCAGCGCAGGCTGCCGCCGACGGACATGCGGCCGAAGCGGTAGTTGAGCGAGCCGTAGGGGGCGACGATATTGTACTGAACGTCGTATTTGCGGCGGTAGAAGGCGGTATTGCCCGAGCGGTTGAAGCCGAGGTAGCCGCCCTGGGTCTGGGGGATGCCGCCGGCGTTGGTCCAGTCGATCAGGGCCGAGGAGCCGTCGGCGCCGACGACCTGGAGGTGGTTGCCGTACAGCCAGTCGCTGCCGAGGTTCTGGAGCGAGTTGTAGAGGCCGGCGGTGACGGTGAGCTCATTGCCGCCGATCTCGAAGGCGCGGCTGGCGCGGATGTCGTTGATGGCGTTGTCGAGCTTGGTCGCGTCGATGCGGTTCAGCGAGCTGGCGACGACCAGGCCGTTGCCGTTGATGGTGGCAAGGTTGGTGATCGTCTGACCCGCCATAGGGCCGGTGGCGTAGCTGAAGGTCCCGGTCCCGGCGCCCAGGGAGGCGGGCAGGGCGTTGCCGGCGTAGACGGCGGAGATCAGGTTGCGGGTGGTGCCGCCCGAGATCTGCGAGTAGCGGGCGCGCTGGGTGATGGTCCAGTCGTGGACGGTGAACTGGCTCTCCAGACCGATCGACTTGACCTCGGCGTTCATGCCCGTGCTCATCGGGATGACGGTCGGGTTGTTGGAGCCGTCCAGGGTGATCACGCCGGGCAGGTAGCCGGACAGCATCGAGTCGTGGCGGACGTCGTAGCCGTTGAAGCTCTCGAAGGTCGGGTCGTCGTTCGTGCCGGTGATGCGCACGGGGCCGGACAGGTACTGGGGCGACTTGTCGTTGAGGTATTTGCCCGACAGGCGGACGTAGCCGCCGGTGAAGGTCTTCGTCAGGTTGAACTTCAGCTGGCCGCCTTCGAAGGCGTTATAGCCGACGTCGCGCGGGCCCTCGCCGGAGCGGTAGAAGCCGCCGACGTGGAAGCGCAGGGTGTCGCTGAGCGGAGCGCCATAGTCGAAGTCGACGCGGTTGGTGTCGTAGTCGAGGCCGGTGGTGATCTGGATAGCGCCGCCGCGGACGTCGCCGGTCTTCGAAAGCAGGTTGATGACCCCGCCGGGCGAGTTGGAGGCGAAGGTGGAGGAGGACCCGCCGCGGATGGCTTCAATGGCCGCAAGGTTGAAGTCGGCGCGAATGAAGATGTCCGAGGCGACGTTGAAGAAGTCGCCGAACTCCAGGACCGGCAGGCCGTCTTCCTGGATCTGCATGTATTTGGAGCCGCTGGACGCCAGGGGCAGGCCGCGGATGGTGTAGGCGGAGTTGCCGTCGCCGGTGGAGGACTCGGTGCGGATGCCGGGGATGTTGCGGATGATATCGGCCAGGGACCGGGCGCCGAGGACCTGAATTTCGTTCTGCCTCAAGGCGCTGGTCGAGGTGGCGCTGTCCAGACGGTCGCGGCCGCGGGCGACGCCGGTGGAGAAGACAGCCTCGGCGGGGGCGGCGGCCGGTGGCCGGGCGGCGGGGGCCTGGGTCTGGATGGCCTCGCCGGCTGCGGGTTGGCCTTCGGGTTCGGCGGCCAGGACCGGGCTGAACATCGAGGCCAGAACAACAGGCGCAAACGCCAACAGCAGTGATTTCGTCTTCATGATTTATCCCCCGGATTAAGAACCGCTTCCGAGCGACATGGAACAAGAAGGATAATCAGCGATTAACCGAACTAATCTTCGTCTCAGAGTTTGATATAACCTAGGTACTACTACGTAACGGTACAACTTCCGAATATATGATCATTGGTTAGTCTTAAGGGGTGATGCGCCCGGGTCTGCGCTGGGGCGGTAATCGTCAGTTCTGTCGGGTTGCCGCCACAATTGGCCGCTCCGGAATAGTGGAGGACTGAAGGCTGAAGAGAGAAGAGCGTCGGCCTTTGCGCCGGCTTGGGAAGACTAGAGCCGGCTGTCGGAAAGCAGCAGACGGTTGGTCACCGCGGGAAGGGCGGCGTCATAGTACTGACGCAGGACGTCGACGGAGGCGAGAGCGCTGGAGTCGATGGTCGCGCCGCGCGGTTTGAGGATGATGAAGGCGTTGCGCAGAGTGCGCGGCGCCGGGCGTTGCAGGCGGACCAGCCAGTCGGGGGCGACGACGTCCGAGACGGCGATGGACGACTCCTTGCCCCAGATCGTCGCCCCCTCGGCGGCGCCGCCGGCCCAGGGGGAGAAGAAGGAGCGGCGGACCTTGCAACTGGTCCCGACGGCAAAGTCGCCGGTCGGCGGCCGGGTCAGAAGCCGGGGAGCGTCGTCGATCGAGGCCGTCCGGTCGAACAGATTATCGTAGGGCGCGCCCATGACCCAGGACAGGGGCAGGCGACGCAGCAGGGCGCCGGGCTTGGGCGACAGCCGGTAGAGGCGATCCGGCGTCAGGTTCGGGAGGCCCTGGCCGGGCTCCAGTGCCGTGTGCTGGGCCGGGATGAAGCCGAGAACCTGACCGTCCTTGAGGATGTCGAAGGTGAAGTACTCGCCTTCCGCGAGGATCGCCGTCTGGGTGCTGGTCATCATGCCCACCGCCACGGCGGACTCAGAGGTGTCGACCGAGGCCACAGTGGTCCAGTTGGTGAAGTCACCCCGCATGAAGGCGGTCTCGGGAGACGCCGCATTGTCGAACATCAGCGGCGCCCGGGCGCCGGTCAGGGCGTTGGCGAGGACGGCGAGGCCGCTGTTGCCGATACAGGCCTGGAAGTACCAGCGGGTGTTCTTCTTGACGGCGCGCAGCATCATCGCCGCATTCGGGTTGCTGAGCGGCCGGTAGGCGGCGCCGATCGTGGCCCGGCCGAGCTCGACCCCGGCCCGGTTTCTGGCCACCAGTACGCCGTGGTCGTCGTGGAAGCCGAAATGGATGAAGCCGCCGCTCTGGAACTCGACGTAGAGGCCCGCCCCGTAGCGGACGAAGGGGCTGACCGTCAGTTTGGGGTCGATCCAGCTGACCCGGCCGGGCGTCGGCTTATCGGCGAAACAGTCGCGAGCCGGTTTCAGTCCCATGAGGTAGAGGTCCAGATCCCCCAGCAGCGGCGCCAGGGCCAGGGGCTGAAGGTTCGGCACCCGGGCCAGCATCTCGGACGGCGGGGCGAAGGTCCACTGAACATGGCCCCCGTCGGCGGGAGTGCTGCGCCAGCGCGACCCGTCCTGGGTCGAGAACTGGTTCATGAAGCAGGTCCAGTGGCGTTTCTGACGCGCCAGCAGCGGCGGGACCTCGAACCGTCGCTCCGCGCTGTAGGCGGCCGTCAGATCTCCCTCGGTGAGCGGCGCGGCCAGACGCCCATCGGCCAGCCGGATCTGCAGGGCGCTGGGGACCAGCCAGGCGTGGGTCCCCTCATGGATCATCAGGCCGGTGCGGTTCTTGATCTCGGCGATCGAGACCCCGCGAGGAAAGCGGCGCATATCGCCCGCCCCAAGGAAGGGGCGTCCGCTCTGGTCGAGATCGGCATAGGTGAAGTTGGCGGAGGTGGGGTTGGTGTCGGGCTGGGCGGGCCAGGGAAAGACGAACCAGGCGTCGTGCGATCCGGCCTGAACCGGCCCGGAGCCGGCGTTGAGGGCGTCGATGAGCGGTGGCCGGAAATCGCCGGCCGGATCGAGGCCTTCGACGATCAGCAGGTTCGGATAGACAGGGTCGCGAGCGGCGGTGACGCCGGTCTGGGCCTGAGCCCGGGCCTGGGCGACGCCTGAGGCTCCGGTGGCGGTGGCGGCAAGACCCGCCAGAACGGCGCGTCGATCCATGTGCAGGCCCATGACGCTCTCCAGTTTCTGATTTTGAATAACACGGGTCTTCAAAATTAGAAGTCGGCAATGCCGAGGCCGGAGATTCGCCTGTGGGCGAAAGCGAGGGATGGAGGCGGTATCTCGCGCAGCCGCCTCCATCCCGTTCTCCTCACGCGTTCGCGAGCGTGCGCTCCTGGGGCTGATGGGAGTCCAGGGCGCGGTTCGGGTCGGCCATGTCGGTCACGGCATTGGCGAAGCCCAGATATTCCTCGGCGAAGGCCGGGGTGAGGGCCTCGACCAGCCAGGCGTTCTCGATCCAGACCTCGACGACGTGGAAATGGCCGCCGCGGTCGCAGACGTAGCTCTCCCAGCCGCGGGCCCGGGCCATTTCATGGATGGTCTCGGCCGAGTGGTCGACGCTGACCGCGAAGTGGGTCGGCGAGCGCTCCGGTCCGGTTGCCGGGTTCTGGACGAAGATGGAGCCGGGCTCGCCGTTCGGGACCATGACGGTTCCGGCCGGATAGATCTCGACGGCGGTGCCCTTGCCGTCGGCCTTGAAGACCATGCGGCTGCCCGGGTTGGGCGGGAAGTCGACGGACACGCCGCCGATCAGTTCGGCGAAGAAGTCGCCCACGGCATCGGGATCGCGGGCGCTGACGGACAGGTGGTGGATCATCTTGGTAGTCTCCCTTGAGCAGGCAAGGCTCCGCCGTGGGCGCGCGAAGGGGTTCGCCGCCGAAGGTCGGGCCGGGCCGTTTGGATTGGTCACGGGACATCCGTGAGGGCGGGAGAACTAGGGTCGTCGAACCGGAGGCTCAACTTAACGCTGCGTCATGAGACCGATTTAACCTTGGCCATAAGAGCGCCGCGAAATCGGACGGAAAACGGCGGCGCCTAAGGGGTCAGGCCAGGATGTCGAGCAGGGCGCCGGTCATCTCGTCGGCGGTGCGCAGGACGGCGGCGTTGGCCGAGACGGCGGTCTTGGCCTCCATCCGCTCCACGGTCTCGCCGGCAAGGTCGTCGAGAGGGTTCTGAGCCGTGCGGCGCGCGCTGGCGTCGAAGCGGTTCAGCGCGGTCATGATCCCGGAAGCGGCGATGGCGGTGGCTTGCATCAGGACAGACTAGGCGGTCGGGGTTACGGGCGGGTGCGCGGACGTGGTGAACGTCGCGATCCTGACCGGCGTTCTTTCAGTCGACAGGCGGGCCCGGGCGAGGCATGGTTAATCCGCCGGGGGGCGTCCACATCGGTGGAGGAGAGGGCGGCCATGTTCAGTGGAGCGCATCTGAAACGACGGCTGAGCCAGTACGGCGCCGTCTGGGTCATCGGGTTTCTGGTCGCGGGGGCGGGCATCCTGATCGGGGCCCTGTTCATGGATGTCATCGCGGCGGCGGACCTGGTCCTGCCCTTCGTCATGGGCGGGGTCGCCCTGGCCCTGGGCGCCGGGGTGGTGCTGAGCCTGCTGTCGAACCAGACCCTCGGGACCAAGCTGGTCGTCGCCCTTCTGGCCCTGTTGCTGGTGTTGCCCCTGTTGTGGGCGCCGGTGTCGGCGGCGGTGCTGATCGCCTTCTTCGCCGACCTGGCCATCGAATATTCCACCGTCTACGCCGGCTTCCAGATCGGGGTCAGCCGGGTGCTGTACCCGATCAGCGAATGGATACTGGGCGGGGCGGTGTTCCAGAGCGTCTGGCAGGCGTTCCAGATCGCGGCCTCGATCGTCGGCTTCTTCTCGGCCCTGGCCAACATCTGGCCGATCATCCGGCGGGTGCTGGGGCCGGAGCCGGGCAGGGACGCAGGCGGGGAAGCCGCCTGATTGCATCGGGCCCCAGAGGAGCGCAGGTTTCAGGCATGAGCAGCACCCAACCCGCACCCGGCGAGCGCTACGCCTCGTTCGAAGCCTTCTATCCGTATTACATCCACGAGCACTCCAACCGGACGTGCCGGCGGATTCATGTGGTCGGGACCGGGTTGGTGATCCTGACCTGGGTGCTGGGGCTGACGGTCAGTCTGTGGTGGTTCGCGGCCAGTCCGGTGGTGGGCTACGGCTTCGCCTGGGTCGGGCATTTCTTCTTCGAGAAGAACCGGCCGGCGACGTTCAAATATCCGCTGTGGAGCCTGATGGGCGACTTCCGCCTGTTCTTCGAGACGGTCAGCGGCAAGCGGAAATTCTGAAACCGTAAGTGTTCCGAATGGCGGTTACGCCAGCTGTCTGACAGGTCCATATCAAACGCTCCCCCACTCAAGGAGCGTATCGAATGGAACAGGAACTCAAGGGTCAGGTCATCATCGTCACCGGCGGCGCCAGCGGCATCGGGCGCGAAGCCTGCCTCGCCCTGGCCGGCAAGGGCGCCGATCTGGTGGTCGCGGATTTCAACGAAGAGGGCGCGAAGGCCGTCGCCGAAGAGGTGCGGGCGCTCGGCGGCACTTCAGGTATCCGGGCCGAGGCCTTCAAGGTCGATGTGTCGAAGGCTGATCAGGTCGAGGCCCTGGTCGCCTTCGCGGTCGAGACCTTCGGCACGTTGAGCGGCATGTTCAACAACGCCGGCGTCAGCAAGGTGCAGTCGCTGCTGGAGATGGATCCGGCCTCCTACCTGAAGGTCATCGAGGTCGATCAGCACAGCGTCTATTACGGCCTCCACTACGGGGCCAAGGCGATGGTGAAGCTGGGGGTGAAGGGGGTGTTCGTGAACACCGCCTCGATCTACGGCTCGGTCGCCGCGAAAGGCAGCTTCAACTACAACGCCGCCAAGTCAGCCGTGATCGCCATGACCCGGTCGGGGGCGCTGGAGCTGGCCGAATACGGCATCCGGGTCG
>DBBK01000015.1:0-4139 GCA_002292165.1 Brevundimonas sp. UBA986 | reverse complement strand
GCCAGCGTGGTGGCCTTCCTGTTCACCGACGCCGCCTCGGCCATCAACGGCTCGACGGTCGCGGTCGACGACGGGTTCCTGGCGTTCAAGGTCTAGGCATAGAGCTGAAAACAGAAAGGGCGGCCGGTTCGCACCGGCCGCCCTTTTCCGTGTCGCCTCTCGAGAGAGGCTAGTTCGAGGCCATCTGCAGCGGAGCCGCCGGGGTGGTGGTCGCCGGCGGGCAGCCATCGAAGGTGCCGGCGCGGACGATGGTCAGGGTGCGCTGGTTGAGGCGGCGGGCCTGCTGCATCGAGACGCGGCCGTTGCCGGTGTAGAGGTCGACGCGCTGGCCCTTGATCGAGCCGCCCGTGTCGGAGGCGTACCAGTAGCCGTCGTGGATGGTGCCGTCGGCCAGACGCATGCCGACCGTCTCGCGGATGAACAGGCGGGTGCGGCGGGGAATGACGCGCGGGTCGGTGGCCACGGTGCGCATGGCGACCGGACGGCAGCCGAGGCTGTCGTTGCCCGTCGCTCCGCCGCCGCCTGCATGATAGAGGCTGGCGTGGGCGTTCCAGTCGGGATCCTCGGCCATCAGCTCGGCCTGTTCCGGCGTCAGATTGGCGACCGCCACCGCATCCGTATCCACATCGCCGCTGGAACCGATCGTCGTATCCGGGGTTTCCGAAGCAGTCCGCTCGTGGGCGACGACCGCGTCATAAGCGACGGGCTCGCCCATGGCCGAAGAGGCGAGGGCGGCAAGAGAGACGATGGCGGCGACGGCGAAACGCACGGGCAGGGCTCATGGCGGCGCCGACCGGGAACCATGGCGGCGCGTGCTGTCTCGTTTGAACCTGTGACCAGAATGTGGCGAAGACTGTGGCGGAACCCGTTCGCCCACAGGCGCGATGGATAAGCGTGGCTTATCCAGAGTGATTCCGAATCCGGCTTGGGCACAGGCTGAGATTGCGATATCAGTATATCGCAATTCTTAATCCTTGGACTGGGGGCGATGCTTACTCTCTATGGAGATATTCGTTCGGGCAACTGCTTGAAGGTCAAGTGGTTGCTGGATTGGCTCGGGCGTGATTATCGCTGGATCGAGGTCGATATCCTGACGGGCGGTAGCCGGACACCGGAATTCCTGGCCATGAACACCGCGGGCCAGGTCCCGACACTGGTATTCGCCGACGGCCGGCCGCTGGCGCAGTCGAACGCCATCCTGCTGCACCTGGCCGAAAGTACGAGCCTCATTCCTGTGGATGACTATGACCGGGCGGTGATGCTGGAGTGGCTGTTCTGGGAGCAGTACAGCCATGAGCCCTATGTGGCGGTGGTCCGCTTCCAGCGCGCCTACCTCGGCAAATCGGCCGAGGACATCGAGCCGCGGCTGGTGGAGCGGGGCTACGGGGCGCTCGCCCGGATGGAGGCGAGGCTGTCGGAACCGGGGCGGGACTGGCTGGTCGGGACGGCGGTGTCGTTGGCCGATCTGGCGCTGGTCGCCTACACCCGCATGGCCCATGAAGGCGATTTCGACCTGTCCAGATATCCGGCGCTGAGGGGGTGGATCGGGCGGGTGGAGGCGGCGTTCGGGATCGCGGCCTGAGGTGCGTGGAAGCCCCCTCTAGCTTTCGTCCCATTCCTCGTGTCTATGCGCCCGCCCGAGGCGGAACACGCGCGCCCGCGCGTCGTTGAGCAGCGGCCAGTATCACCCCTTGCAGAGTGCCCCCATGAAGCTGCGTGTCCGCGCCGAGCTGGTCTATCGTTTCGATCCGCCCACGGACGCCATCTATCAGATCGAGGTCGCGCACTGGCCGGGACAGGAAATTCTGGAAGAGAGCCTGACGACGAACCCGCCGGTCGTCTTCCATGAAGACAAGGACGCCGTCTTCGGCGCCCGGACGCTGCGGGCCCACCTCGAGGGCGAGGTGGCGCTGGTCTATGAGGCGGTGGTCGACAACGGCTCGCTGAAGGGGCTGCCGCTGGGCGTGCGCCAGCACGACTGGAACGACCTGCCAGCCGACGCCCTGACCTATCTGCTGCCCAGCCGCTATTGCCCGTCGGACCAGTTCGGCCGGTTCGTGCAGCGCGAGTTCGGCGAGAGCACGGGCGGGGAGCGGGTGCTGGCCATCCTCGACTGGATCCAGCGCCACGTGGACTATGAGCACGGCGTCTCGGATTCGGAGACGACGGCGGCCCGGACCTTCATCGACCGGGCCGGGGTGTGCCGCGACTTCACCCATCTGGGCATCACCCTGTGCCGGGCGTCAGGCATTCCGGCGCGGGCGGTCAGCGCCTATGCCCACCAGCTGACGCCGCCGGACTTCCACGCCATCTTCGAGGTCTATCTGGACGCCGGCTGGTGGCTGGTCGACCCCACGGGTCTCGCGCCGATCGAGGGTCTGGTCCGCATCGCCTGCGGCCGCGACGCCGCCGACATCGCCTTCCTGAGCACCCAGGGCAACTGTCAGATGGTGCGGCAGTCGATCACGGCCGAGGCGGTTTGAGGGGGCGGCGCTAGGTCGGGTTTTGCGGGGCTCGATACCTTGCGTCGAGCGAAGCGGCGGCGGGATCATTTCCGACAAGCGCGACCAGCCTAGACCGAACACTGTCCACGGCTTCCTGGGACTGGAAGCTTTCATAGCGAACGATGACGTTGGCCGCGTGGATCACGTTGTCCCGTTCGCGACGCGATAGCCGCCGTCCCTGGCCTACCTCGTCCGCGAGGTCTTCGAATGTCATGGATACGATGAAATAGGCGTCGACGCAGCGCATGGCGTTCTCCGAATAGTCATCGTCATCGACAAACGTGCATCGCTCCCGAACACGTTCAGCCTGAATGGCGAGCGGCGCGCGGTCGTGAATCTCAGGCCGGTGCGCGCAGGCGCCAGTCGCCATCACAGCCAGCAAGGCGAGGCTTCCGATGCGGGTCATGACATGGTCTCGCGGGAGGAATGAACCCGCGAAGACTAAGGGCTTACCGACTGTCTGCAACCTTGCCGGATCTTGCCCCATGCGTTCAGCGTCATGACCGGCTAGAAGGCGCGGATGCTGCGCCTGTCCGAACTCAAACTGCCCCTCGACCATACGCCCGAGGCCCTGCCCGAAGCGATCGCCGCGCGTCTGGGCGTGGCGGCCCGTGATCTGATCTCATGGTCGGTGTGGAAGCGGGCGCATGATGCGCGCAAGAAGTCGGCGATCCTCAAGGTCTATATCCTCGACGTCGAGGTTCGGGACGAGGCGGCGGTGCTGGCCCGGTTCAGGGACGATCCGCACCTGAAGCCGACGCCGGACGTGGCCTATCGCCCGGTGACGACGGCCCCGAAGGGGGAGACGCGGCGGCCGGTGGTGATCGGGGCCGGGCCGTGCGGCCTGTTCGCCGGGCTGATCCTGGCCGAGATGGGGTTCCGGCCGATCATTCTCGACCGCGGCAAGGTGGTGCGGGAGCGGACGAAGGATACGTGGGAGCTTTGGAGGAAGAGCAAGCTGCATCCCGAGTCGAACGTGCAGTTCGGCGAGGGCGGGGCGGGCACCTTCTCTGACGGCAAGCTCTACAGCCAGATCAAGGATCCGCGCTTCCTCGCCCGCAAGGTGCTCACCGAGTTCGTCGCGGCGGGGGCGCCCGAGGAGATCCTGACCGAGGCCCATCCGCACATCGGCACCTTCCGGCTGGTGACCATGGTCGAGGCCATGCGCGAGAAGATCGAGGCCCTGGGCGGGGAGTACCGCTTCGAGCACCGGGTCGTCGATGTGGAGCTGGACAAGGGAGTCCTGCGGGGCGTGCATCTGCACACCGGCGAGTTTCTTGAGGCCGACCATGTGGTCTTCGCCATCGGCCATTCGTCGCGCGACACCTTCCAGACGCTGTACGACCGGGGCGTCCATATCGAGGCCAAGCCCTTCTCGATCGGCTTCCGCATCGAGCATCCGCAATCGTGGATCGACCGGGCCCTGTTCGGTCCCTGCGCCGGGCATCCGGATCTGGGGGCGGCGGCCTATTCCCTGTCGCACCACTGCTCGAACGGCCGGACGGTCTACAGCTTCTGCATGTGCCCGGGCGGGACGGTGCTGGCGGCGACCAGCGAGCCGGGCCGCGTCGTGACCAACGGCATGAGCCAGTATTCGCGCAATGAGCGGAACGCCAACTCCGGCTTCGTGGTCGG
>DBBK01000148.1 GCA_002292165.1 Brevundimonas sp. UBA986 | reverse complement strand
CTCGCACGCCTGGCCGATGACGATAGGGCCGGCGCCGATGATCAGGATCGACTGGATGTCTGTACGCTTGGGCATCGGGGCCTCTTGGTCTTGAACTAGTTCGTAATGACCGCGCACTCCCAGCCGTCATAGTCGAGCTGGAAGGCCGCGGCCCAGGATTGCATCATGGCGGAGATGGGGGCGAAGGCCTCCTCGTCCACCGGTATGGTCGTTTCAAGGACGGTCATCTCGTCCTGGCCCCGGGTCACGAAGCCCGCGCGGCGGGCGACCTCGTTCAGGTCGTCGTGGTCGCCTTCGCCGTAGAAGTAGAAAAGCGTGTGGCGCGGGGTGACGCCCGTGTCGCCATGCGTGGCGAGAGCGGCGCGGACGGCGGCGTCTTTCTCGTCATGCTCGGACATGGATCGGTCTCGCGCGAACGACCGGCGGCGCGGGAGTCGCGGCCGGTGGCGTTCAGGTTGTCGGTTAAGCGGCCCGTCTAAAGACGGGGGGGCTGGGGAGCAACCCGTAATCGCAACCGTTCACCACCGGCCAAGGATCGCCCAGGGCGACAAATTCGAAGAACTGTGTTCTTGTTCGGTCCGTCCGCTGGAGACCGGCTGTGAACGCTTCTCCTGTCCCGTTCCTTCGCGCCAAGAGCGTTCTGCAGACCGTGGCGCCCCATGGCCATATCGGCCTACCCGACGTTTGCTGCGATCTCTACTGGTGGGATGGCCGCCTGCAGTTCGCCGGTCCGGCGACCTCCGCGACGGTCGCGCCGTTCGCGGGACATTCGGTGACCATCGTCTGCCTCGATCCACTGGCCGCGGGAGCATGGCTCGGAGTTCCCATGGCCGAACTGACCAATCAGGTCTTTGATCTGGCGGATATCGACAAGCGGCGCGCATCAGAAATATCGACGCTGTTCGAAACGGTTGGCGTCGCCGGATTTCCGTCCGGACCCGCTGCGCCGTCTTCCGGAGATGATCGCGTCCGGTTCGCCGCGGCCGCCTTGCGCGCCGGACGGTCGGTGGCGCGCGTCGCGGACAGGCTCGAGCTCTCTCAACGTCAGCTTGAGCGGATTTTCTTCGACCACACCGGACTGACGCCCAAGCGGTTCGCCGGCGTGGTTCGCTTCCGCCGTGCGGTCTTCGCCGCCAAAGGCGGTCAGAGCCTGTCCCAGGCGGCCAGTTCGGCGGGCTACGCCGATCAGGCGCATCTCACGCGCGAGAGCGGGCGGCTGACGGGCCAGACGCCCCGCAAACTGCTGCCCAATGTCGGAAAGGTTCAAGATTTGATCCACGGAAGCTGGGAGTAGGGGGCGTCAAACGCCGCCTTGAACTGGAATGACCGCCGAGATGACTGTCCAGAACCGCAACATCCGCACCATTCGAGCCTATCTCGAAGACTTCAACCGTCAGGACCCCGACGCCCTGGCCCGGCACTGCACTGATGATTTCAGCAATCATGGGCGGCGCGTGGGCAAGGCGGGCGCGCGCTGGGTGCTGGAGGACATCTTCACCCGCTTTCCGGATTGCAGGCAGGAGGTCGCGAACATCGTCGCGGCCGAGGACGATGTGGTCATCCGCGTCAGCTACAGCGGGACCCATCGGGGCGTGGGGCGACGCCCCATAGACGGCGGCTTCATGATCGGTGTCCCGCCGACCGGCCGCGCCTTCTCGGTGCAGCACATGCACTGGTTCCGTCTGGAGGACGGGCTGATCACCCATCACTGGGCGAACCGGGACGATACGGGAATGCTGGTCCAGCTCGGACTCATGGATCCCGCGCCCGTCTATGATCCGGCGACCGAAATGGCCTGACCGGAGAGGACCTCATTCGTCGATGGACGGGTCCGCGCATCGCGGCCTTCGATCCACGCCGGGAGCGCCGCGATGGTGTCGAGCGCGCCGTAGCGGGGGTGGCTCTCCGGCGCGTCGGCCAGTTCGTGGGCCCAGGTGACGTGATAGGGGATGTGGACGCCGAAGGCGCCCGCCTCCAGCGCCGGCAGGACGTCGGACTTCATGGAGTTGCCGGCCATGACGGCCTCGGCCGGGCCCGTGCCGTGGCGATCGAAGATGCGGTCATAGGTTCCGCGATCCTTCTCCGAGACGATCTCCACCGCCGCGAACAGGTCGCCGAGGCCCGATGCCGCAACCTTGCGCTCCTGATCCATCAGGTCGCCCTTGGTGATCAGGACGAGGCGGTACTTTTCCGACAGGGCGCCCAGGGCCTCGGTGACGCCCGGCAGGGTTTCGACCGGATGGGCCAGCATCTCGCGCCCGGCGGCCAGGATCTCGCGCACCACCTCGGGCGGGGCGCCGCCGTCGCACAGCTCCATCGCCGTCTCGATCATCGACAGGGTGAAGCCCTTCACCCCGTAGCCGTAGAGACGAAGATTGCGCCGCTCGACCTCGGCCAGCCGGGTCTCGATCGTCTCCAGGTCGCCGTGGTCGTCCAGCAGGTCGACGAACCGGGCGTGGGTCAGGCGGAAGATGGTCTCGTTGTGCCAGAGGGTGTCATCGGCATCGAGGCCTACGGTCGTGATGGTCATGAGGCGGGTCCTAGGCCCCCAACCCGCCTCTCTTCAAGACCCGCCTCGTTTCAAGTCAGTTCAGAGCCTCGCGCAGGAAGGCGAGGACGCGGGGCCAGCCGTCGTTGCGGGCCGCGACCAGACCCGGGACGGTGCCGCCGAGCGAGGTGGCGCGCTGGAGGCCGGGAGCGTCCGGCGACACCGGAATGCCGAAGGCGGCGTGACCGACGTCGGGATAGGCGATGTTGACCACCGGATACGCGAAGTGATGGTCCTTGAGCCGCTGCTCCACCTCGGCGGCCATGCGCGAGGAGGGCCACAGGCCGTCGGCCTGACCCGAAATCATCATGACCGGGCCGTGGATGTTCTCGACTGGAATCCGGGCCTCGGCGGGGGCGGCGGCGAGGCTGTCGTTGTAGAGATTGAAGACGCCGGTGAAGCCCTTCGACAGGTCGTAGTGGGTGTAGGGCAGGGGCTGGCCGTCGGCGGTCCAGGACGAGCCGACCGGGCCGCCGGCCATGTCGATCCCGGCCCAGACGACGCTGGAGGGGACGCCCACGACGACCGCCTGAATCTGCGGCTCGCGGCTGGCGGTCAGCAGGGCCAGTTCGGCGCCCTTGGAAATGCCCATGACCGCGATCGGGCCATGGATGTCAGGCCGGGCCTTCAGCCAGGCCAGGGCGCGGCCGATGGGCTCGATCGGGACCTCGTTCAGCTTCTCGAGCTGGCCCGGTTCGCCGAAATAGGAGACGGCGATGGCGACGAAGCCCTCGTCGGCCAGATGCCGCGCCAGACCCCGCGATCCGTTGAGACCGCCCTCCGATCCCCCCAGAACGATCACCGCACCGGAAGAGACTTGCGACCCCGCGACGGGGGCGAAGTAGTCGGCGACCAGACCTTCTTCACGGACCACCACGGTCGCGGGCCGTGCGGCGGGCGCGGCCTGCTGTGGCGCGGCCTGCTGTGGCGCGGACGGGGCGCCGGGCGCCGTCTGGGCGACGGCCGTTCCGGTCAGGACGAAGGCGCCGAGCAAGGCCGCCGACAGGGCGGCGGATGTGCCGACGAAAGAGGTGATGGACAGGGTGGCGGGCATGTCGTTCTCCGTTGATGAAGAACTTTACATCACAAAGTAGAATGCCGGTCAACCGGCCTCTCCCTCAGGCGGCAAACCTTACGGCGTCGTCACTGGCGCTTTCGGAGACCCGTGTTAGCGTCTTTTTCGATACGGCGGGGGCGCCGATCAGGATCGACCGCGTTGGATCGGAGCAGGGGGAACACCATGGAAGATTTCATCAAGCCGTACAGGCGCTACGCCCAGTTCGAGGGGCGGTCGGACCGCAAGGAGTTCTGGTACTATGTGATCTTCTATCTGGTGGTCAGCTGCATCCTGTCAGTGCTCGACGGCATTCTGTTCGGCGGCAACTACACCATCGTCAGCGATCAGGGCTGGCGCATGTCCTACGACCGCGACGTCCTGGGCGGGCTGTTCAACCTCGTTTCCATTATCCCCTGGATCGCCCTTCAGGTCAGGCGGCTGCACGACACCAACAAGTCCGGTTGGCTGGTGCTGTTCTGGTGGATTCCGATCATCGGCTGGCTGCTGCTGCTGATCTGGTACTGTGAGAAGGGCGACGCCGCGGCGAATGTTCATGGCGAAGCGCCCGAGGGCAGCCGGCTCCCTGCCGACTTCTAGTGGGAACTGTCGGCGCGCGGACGGACTTCGGTCGTATGCGGCGTTGACCCCGGCGGCGCGCCTCTGTAGTCACGCCGCCGTTTGTCCGCCCGGATTCGGTGCTAAGGAACGGCCATGACCACTCAACTGCTTCCCGGCTGCACCGGCGTCCTCGCTCTGGCCGACGGAACCATCCTGCAAGGGATCGGCGTCGGCGCCGTCGGCACGGCCCTGGGCGAGGTCGTCTTCAACACGGCCATGACGGGCTATCAGGAAATTCTGACCGACCCCTCCTACATGAGCCAGATCCTGGCCTTCACCTTCCCCCACATCGGCAACACCGGGGTGAACGTCGAGGACATCGAACAGCTGGGCGGTGGGTCCGACACCTCGGCCCGGGGCGCGATCTTCCGCGACCTGCCGACCGACCCGGCCAACTGGCGCAGCGAGGCCAGCTTCGACGCCTGGATGAAGCGCCGCGGCGTCGTCGGCCTCGCCGGCGTCGACACCCGCGCCCTGACCAAGATCATCCGCGACAAGGGCGCGCCCCACGCGGTCATCGCCCACGATCCGGAAGGCAGGTTCGATCTGGACGCTCTCGTGGCTGAAGCGAAGGCCTGGACCGGCCTCGTCGGCCTCGACCTCGCCAAGCCCGCCTCGACGCTTCAGTCGTTCGAATGGGACGAGGGCCTGTGGGCCTGGCCGGAAGGCCACCCGAAGACCGAAGGCCGCAAGAATGTGGTCGTCGTCGACTATGGCGTGAAGCGCAACATCCTGCGCGCCCTGGCCTCGACCGGCGCGAAGATCACCGTCGTTCCCGCCACGACCTCGGCCGAGGACATCCTGGCCCGCGATCCCGACGGCGTGGTCCTGTCCAACGGCCCGGGCGATCCGGCCGCGACCGGCGAATACGCCGTGCCGGAGATCCAGAAGCTGGTCGAGAGCGGCAAGCCCGTCTTCGGCATCTGCCTGGGCCACCAGATGCTGGCCCTCGCGCTCGGGGCGAAGACCGTGAAGATGGAACAGGGCCACCACGGCGCCAACCATCCGGTCAAGGACCTGACGACAGGCAAGGTCGAGATCGTCTCGATGAACCACGGCTTCACCGTCGACCGCGACAGCCTGCCCGACGCCGTCGCCGAGACCCACGTCAGCCTGTTCGACGGCACCAACTGCGGCATCGAGCTGAAGGGCCGTCCGGTGTTCAGCGTCCAGCATCACCCCGAGGCCTCGCCCGGACCGACCGACAGCCTTTATCTGTTCGACCGGTTCTCCGCCCTGATGGACGCCTGATGGCCCTGCCGTCCGCGAGCTCGGCCTATCTGGGCTGGCTCGCGCGCGCGCTGAAGCCGGATCAGACCGCCCTGCCGCCGGTGAAGGGCGACGTCGTTCTGGGCTACGGCACAGGCTATGATGCGGCCGACATCGCCCCCTTCGTCCTGTCGCTGCGGGCCGTGTTCGACGGGGCGGTGGCCCTGGTCGTCGACGACCGGCCGGACCTGAAGGCCTTCCTCGAACAGCACGGCGTCATCGCCGTCCATCCGCAACATCTGGGCGGCTGGGAGCCCCACGCCGTCATGGCCCGGTTCGCGGCCTTCGACCGGCTGCTGAGCCTGTGGCCCGAGGCGAAAAGCGTCCTGATCACCGATGTCCGCGACGTGATCTTTCAGGCCGCGCCGTTCGCGCCCGCCCCCCGGGGGCTCGAGGCCTATGTCGAGTATGAGGACGGGGTTCTCGGCGACCACGCCTTCAACATGAAGTATCTGCGCGCCCTCGCCGGAGACGATCTGGCCGAGGCCATCGCCGACCGCCCTTGTGTCTGCGTCGGCACCGTCATGGCCCCGCGCGAGATCATGATCCGCTTCTGCCGCACGGTGATGATGCTGGCGGCCATTCCGCGGTCGGAGCTGGGCGGCGCCTTCGGGGCCGATCAGGCCGCTTGCAATCTGGCGGTTCACATGGGGCTGGTCGAGGCGGAGATCCGCCCCAACTACGGACGCATCGCCACCCTGGGTCTGACGAAGACGGAGACGCTCGGCTGGTCGGACGGCCGCGTGACCAATCCCGACGGAGGCTGGAGCGCCATCGTCCACCAGCACGACCGGCATCCGGCGCTGGCGACCGCCGTCCATGCCCGCTGGGGCGGCGGGCTGGAGCACCGGGTGCGGGTGCAGAAGAAGACCTTCGCCCAACGGCTCGACAAACAGACCCAGTCCATTCGTCGCCGCCTGCCGGAACTGCGCTAGGGGATCGGCGCGAAGCTGCGGTCTTCGCGGCGCAGGGCGCAGGCCTTGCGGATCGCGGCGGGGGCGGCGCTGAACCAGTACTGGGCGTCGTCGTCGCGATGGGCGTGTTTTCGCTCCAGCCCGCGAAGTCGCCTGAGCGCCGCGTTCTCGAGCAGCCGCGCATGCAGGGCGCGGGGCGAGAGTTCGGCGATGGCGGGAGAGCCGGGAACGGCGACGGTGTCGGGTCCGATGGGCTCCACCGCCGGACGGGCGATAGAGATGAACATGGGAAGTCCTTGAACGCAGATCGAGATTGCGACGCCGACCGCGTCCTGGCCCCGTTTAGCCCGCCCTCTTCCGGGGCCGGTCGATTGGTTAATCCACAACGCCTGTGGACAGTTCCGGTGTCGGATAAAAATATGCGTTAAATCAGGCCGTTAC
The DNA here is from genome assembly GCA_002292165.1 of Brevundimonas sp. UBA986. GTDB lineage: Bacteria > Pseudomonadota > Alphaproteobacteria > Caulobacterales > Caulobacteraceae > Brevundimonas. Next base: position 3,045 of record DBBK01000148.1, on the reverse strand, counting down.
GGACACGCTTTGAACTTTATGGTTAAAAATCTCTTAACGGTGACGCTACTTGCGACTGTTAAGGTCGAATTTTCCTATGTCTTTGGTTGAATTTCGCGTGTTCGGCTGCGGCAAAGGTTAACGGCTCCGCTTGCCGTTCATGGACAGCTCTGAGGTCAGTTCTGCCGACGCTCGACGTTCGAGGCGCCGTCGGGGGTCTGGTCGACGGCGAACATGCGCACCGTTTCAGCGCCGATGACCGTGCCGCGATGCCATTGCCCGCGCGGCTCGATGAAGACGTCACCGGCCTTCAACTCATAGATCTGACCGGTGTCCAGGTTCTCGACCCGCAACTGACCCGCCAGCACATAGGTAAAGCGTTGATACGGGTGTCGGTGTTCGGGAAAGACGGCCCCCGGGGCCAGTTCGGTGATGAAGGCGCTGACGATCGCGACGGCGGGCGGCTCGATCGGCTGTCCGGACGCCGTAGTGTCGTGCCGGCCGAGCGGCGTGACCACGGGGCCGGCGGCCTGAAGAGCCGTCACCAGCAGAATGTTCAGAAGCGTTTTCATAAAATAACGCTGTCATCTGAATACGATTGTGTCGAGTCTTTCCGGGTTTCACGCGGTGCGGCCCCGGCTTTGGATGGCTTAATCGCAACGCCCGGCCTAGTTTGGCTCCATGCGTTTCGACGAGCGTTTTCTTGAGGAGTTGAAGGCCCGCCTTCGCCCGTCCGACGTGATCGGCCGGTCGGTGAAGCTCAAGCGTCAGGGACGCGAGTGGGTGGGCCTGAGCCCCTTCTCGAAGGAGAAGTCGCCGTCCTTCTTCGTCAACGACGACAAGGGCTTCTTCCACGATTTCTCCTCGGGCAAGCACGGTGACGTCATCTCCTTCCTGCAGGAGGTCGAGCGGCTGTCGTTCCCCGAGGCGGTCGAGCGTCTGGCCGCCGAGGCCGGGATGCAGATGCCGGCCGAGGACCCCCAGGCCGCCGAGCGTGAGCAGAAGCGTCAGGGCCTGTCGGACTGGATGGACCTGTCGCAGAAATGGTTCGCGGCCAATCTGCGCCGCGCGGCGGGCAAGGCGGCGCGCGAATATCTGGAACGACGCGGCCTGCCCGAGGACCAGTGGGAGCGGTTCGGTCTGGGCTATGCGCCCAACGACCGCGAAGGGCTGAAGAACGCCCTGATCCAGCGCGGCGCCAAGCCGGGCGAGCTGGTCGAGGCCGGAATGCTGATCTCGCCCGAAGGCAGCGGCGCGCCCTATGACCGGTTCCGCGACCGGCTGATGTTCCCGATCCTCGACGCGCGGGGTCGGATCGTCAGCTTCGGCGGCCGGGCCATGAACCCCGACGACCGGGCCAAATATCTGAACGGGCCCGAGAGTCCGCTCTTCCACAAGGGCGCGACCCTGTACGGCCTGCCCGAGGCGCGACGCATCCTCGGCGCAGAATCCAAATCGACCCAGGCCATCATCGTGGTCGAGGGCTATATGGACGTCATCGCCTGCCAGCGCGCCGGCCTGCCGGCCGTGGCGCCGATGGGCACAGCCCTGACCGAGGAGCAGATGGAGCGGCTATGGCGGGTCTCGTCCGAGCCCGTGCTGTGCTTCGACGGAGACGGCGCCGGCCAGCGCGCCGCCTATCGCGCCATCGAACGCGCCCTGCCGCTGCTGAAACCCGGCCGGTCGTTCCGCTTCTCCCTGCTGGAGGGCGGTCAGGACCCCGACGACATCCTGCGCGACAAGGGGGCGCCGGCCCTGCGTCAGGCGATGGGCGAGACCAAGCCCTTCGCCGAGGTTCTGTTCAAGCGCGAGGTCGAGGCCGAACCCCTGGATACGCCCGAGCGCAAGGCCGGGCTTAAGGGGCGGCTGCGTCAGGCGGCGGCGGCCATCCAGGACAAGGATCTGGCCGAGCAATACCGCCGCGAGATGTTCGAGCGGTTCGACGCCCTCTTTCCCTCCGGTCGCAACGCCCCGCAGTCGCAACGCCCCCAGCAGGGCGGGGCAGGGGGGCGCTGGCGGGGTCCGCCGCCCAAGCTCGGCCAGACCGCCGAGGGCGCCGAGGCCATGCAGTCGCTGAGCCGCTCGATCGAGCCCGTCGCGGCCGCCCTCGCCCACGGGGCCATCGATGATCCGGAACGGATGGACGACCATCTGGAGGCCATCGCCAGCCACGGCTTCGGCGATCACGCCCTCGACGGACTGGCGCAGGAACTCGTCCGTCTCCGGTTCAGTCACGTGGGGGGCGGCCAAACCCTTGACAGTGCGGCATTGCGACGCCATCTGGCCGCTTCGGGACACGATGCTTTAGTGCGCGAGGTCGAGAAGGCGGCGGCAAAGTCCGGCGCGCCTTTCCTGGCCGCAAATGCGCCCCTCGCCGAAGCAAGGGTCCGGTGGTCGCAAGCGTTCGACGCTCTGACCCGCGTGGCGGGGCTTGAGCAGGCGCTGGCGTCAGCGAAGTCGAATGCCGAACAGGCCTTCGACGCCTCCGCCTTCAGTCGTCTGAAGGCGGAACGCGACGCGTTGCGACGAGCCATCAAGACCGGGACGATTTGGGAAGACGAGGCTTCTTCGTAACAAACGAAGGCCCGGCGCGTTCTCTTTTCGAACGGATGTTGCATTTTTGCCGAGGGGTCTGGCGGCCTCCGAACCGGCTGGAGACAGAGACTGAATGACTGATACGCAGGAACCTGCTGAGACCTCGTCCGACGGGCCGCTGCTCGACCTTACGGATGCGGGCGTCAAGAAGTTTATCAAGCAGGCGAAGGCCCGCGGCTATGTCACGATGGAGGAGCTGAACAAGGTCCTTCCGTCGGAAGAAGTCACGCCCGACGCCATCGAAGACACCCTGGCGATGCTGTCCGAAATGGGCGTCAACGTCGTCGAGGCGGAAGAGGACGCGGCCGAGAGCTCGGGCGGCGAAGTCGCCGAGCGCGCCGAGACCCAGATCTCCGACGAAAACGCCAAACCGACCTATGACCGCACCGACGACCCGGTGCGCATGTACCTGCGCGAGATGGGCAGCGTCGAGCTGCTCTCCCGCGAGGGCGAAATCGCCATCGCCAAGCG
>DBBK01000003.1 GCA_002292165.1 Brevundimonas sp. UBA986 | reverse complement strand
GCGCTACGGCATGATGCGCGATCAGGTCCTCGGCATCGAGGCGGTCATGCCCAACGGCGAGATCTTCAACGGCCTGAAGCGGCTGCGGAAGGACAACACCGGCTATGATCTGAAGCAACTGCTGATCGGCGCCGAGGGCACGCTCGGCGTGGTCACGGCGGCGACGCTGAAGCTCTATCCGGTCATGCGCTCGCGCGCGGTCGCCATGGTCGCGCTGGAGACGGCGGCGGCCTCGGTCGAGCTTCTTGCCCGCGCCCGCGCCGAGACCGGCGGCGGGGTCGAGGCCTTCGAACTGATGAAGCGTCTGGGCGCGGAGCTTGTCATCAAGAACATCCCCGACACCCGCTGGCCGCTGGACCCGATTCCGGAGTGGTCGGTGCTGATCGAGATCGCCTCCGGCACGCCCGGCGGCGCCGAGGCCCAGCTGGACGCCCTGCTGGAGGTCGCCTTCGAGCAAGGCCTGATCACCGACGCCGCCATCGCCCAGAACGACAGTCAGCGCGCCGCCTTCTGGCGTCTGCGCGAAGAGCATTCAGCGGCGCTCAAGCCCGAGGGCGGCGGCTGGAAGCACGACGTCTCCGTGCCCATCAGCCGCATCGCCGACTACATCGACGAGGCCACGGCGGCGGTGGAGCGCTTCCATCCCGGCGCCCGCGTCTCGGTCTTCGGCCACGTCGGCGACGGCAATCTGCACTACGACATCCTGCCCGCCGTGGGCGAGGACGTCCCCGCCTTCATCGCCCGCTGGAAGGAAGGCTCGCAGGTCGTCCACGACGTCGTCGCCCACTACGACGGCTCCATCTCCGCCGAACACGGCCTGGGCCGCCTCAAGACCGACGAGGTCCGCAAGTACAAGTCGCCGCTGGAGGTCGAGACCATGGCCGCCATCCGCCGCGCCATCGACCCGAAGCGGATCATGAACCCCGCCGTGCTGTTCTGACATCTGTCGGAAACTTCTGATGTTTCATGGTGAAGCCTTTTCGGGCATTCCGCGTTGACCGAAATCGGGATTCCCGAATCCTGAAGCGTTGGGGAATACGTCGCTGTCCGAACATGCCGCCCAAGCCGTAGCCGACGACGGTTTCCCGAGGGGATCCGGCGAGATGGCGGCGCGCATCCGCGCCTTCGACTGGGCTTCGACGCCGCTCGGTCCGATCGACGGCTGGCCGCAGAGTCTGAAGACCGTCGTCGGCATGCTGGCCGCCGCGCCCAATCCGATGGTCCTGCTGTGGGGGCCCGAAGGCGTGCTGATCTACAACGACGGCTATGCCCGTTTCGCCGGCGGGCGGCACCCGGAGCTGCTGGGCATGGGCGCCCGCGAGGGCTGGCCCGAGATCGCCGACTTCAACGACGGCAACATTCGCCGGGGCCTGGCGGGCGAAAGCTGGTCGCTGCGGGATCAGGAGCTGGTTCTGGACCGGCGCGGCGTGCCCGAGCCGGCCTGGCTGGACCTCGACTACGGCCCCGTGCCGGACGAGAGCGGCAGCCCTGCGGGCGTCATGGTCTTCGTCACCGAGACGACCGACCGGGTCCTCGCTGACCGCGCCAAGTCCGAAATCAATGAACGGCTGGATCTGGCCCTGTCCGCCGGGCGCGGCGTCGGCACCTGGGACTGGGACATCGCCGCCGACCGCGTCGTCGCCGACGCCCGCTTCGCCGAACTCTACGGCGTCGATCCGGATCAGGCCGGACGCGGCGCGCCCATCGCGGACTTCTTCACCGCCATCCACCCCGACGACGCCGTCCGCGTCGGCCAGGCGGTCCAGGAGACGCTCGACACCGGCTCGCCATTCCGCTCCGAATACCGGCTGGTCCAGCCCGACGGCTCCATCCGCTGGGTCGCCGCCGAGGGCCGCGTGATCTCCGGCGAGAACGGCAAGCCCGCCCGCCTGCCCGGCGTCTCCTTCGACATCACCGACCGCCGCGCAACGGACGAGGCGCTGCACGAAAGCGGACGGCGTCTTCAACTGGCGCTGGACGCCGCCGACCTCGGCGCCTTCGTCTGGCACCCCCAGGAGGACCGTTCAGAAGCCGACCCCCGGATGATGGCCATGTTCGGTCTCGCCCCCGACAGCGACCTGACGCTGACGGGCGCGCTGGAGCGCAGCATCCACCCCGACGACGCCGCCTCCTATGCCGCCGCGGTCCAGCAGGCCCTGGATCCGCGAGGGGACGGGCGTTTGCACTATGATCTGCACGTGGTCTGGCCCGACAGGTCCGAACACGTCGTCCGGATCACCAGCCAGGTGCATTTCGTGGCGGGCGTCCCCGTCACGATGACCGGCACCGCCCAGGATGTGACCGAGGCCCGCGCCCAGGAAGAGGCGCTGCGGCGCACCGAGGCCCATCTGCGCTTCCTCGACTCCCTGTCCATGGCCGCCCAGGGCGAAGTGGACGCCGCGGACATCCTGGCCATCATCACCCGGCTGACGGGCCAACACATGGGCGCTTCCGTCGTCGCCTATGCCGACATGGACGAGGACCAGAACGGTTTCACCATCCGCGGTGACTGGGCCGCGCCCGGCGCGACCAGCATCGTGGGCCACTACGACCTCGCCGACTTCGGCAAGCTGGCGCTGCAGGAGCTGGGCGCCGGTCGCCCCCTGATCGTCAACGACAACCTCAAGGAACTGCCTCCCGAGGAGGCCGCCACCTTCCAGGGCATCGGCATCTCCGCCACCGTCTGCATGCCCCTTCTCAAGGAAGGCCGGTTGATCGCCCTGATGGCGGTGCATCACAGCACGCCTCACGTCTGGACCGAGGAGGAGCTGACCACCATCCGCGAGGTGGTCACCCGCTCCTGGGCCCACGTCGAACGCGTCCGCGCAGAGGCCGAGCGACGCGAGAGCGAAAGCCGCTATCGCACCCTGTTCGACACCATGGACGAGGGCTTCTGCGTCATCGAGTTCTTTGACGGTCCCCACGGCCCGGACAGCGACTACATCCACATCGAGGCCAACCCCGCCTACGCCGCCAACGCCGGGATCGAGAACGTCGTCGGCCAGAAACTGCGCGAAATGGTCGGGGACGAGGCCCAGGCCTGGGTCGACCGCTACGGCGCGGTCCTGCACACCGGCCAGCCGATCCGCTTCGAGCAGGAACTGGTCGCGACCGGCCGCTGGCTGGAACTGTCCGCCTTCCGCATCGAGCCGCCCGAGCGCCGTCAGGTCGCGGTACTGTTCCAGGACGTCACCGCCAAGAAGATCGCCGAGCGCGAGCTTCAGTCCCTCAACGCCAACCTGGAGGAGCGCGTCGTCGAGCGCACCGAGGAGCTCAGCCGCGCCCACGAAGCCCTGCGCCAGTCGCAGAAGATGGAGGCGGTCGGCCAGCTGACCGGCGGCATCGCCCACGACTTCAACAACCTGCTGGCCGGGATTTCCGGCAGCCTGGAACTGCTCGGCAAGCGCCTCGGCGAAGGCCGGTTGAACGGCATGGAGCGCTATATCGACGCCGCCCAGGGGTCGGCCCAGCGCGCCGCCTCCCTGACCCAGCGTCTGCTGGCCTTCTCCCGCCGCCAGACGCTCGATCCCAAGCCGACCGACGTCAATCGCCTGATCGGCGGGATGGAAGACCTGATCCGCCGCACCGTCGGTCCGGACGTCGAGGTCGAGGTGGTCGGCGCCGGCGGTCTGTGGACCACGCGCATCGACGCGCCACAGCTGGAGAACGCCCTCCTCAACCTGTGCATCAACGGCCGCGACGCCATGGCCCCGGGCGGCGGCCGGTTGACCATCGAGACGGCCAACAAATGGCTGGACGACCGCGCCGCCCGCCATCGCGACCTTCTGCCCGGCCAGTACGTCTCCCTCTGCGTCACGGACACGGGCACGGGGATGACGCCCGAGATCCAGGCCCAGGTCTTCGATCCCTTCTTCACCACCAAGCCGCTCGGACAGGGTACCGGCCTCGGGCTGTCGATGATCCACGGCTTCGTGCGCCAGTCGGGCGGCCAGGTGCGCATCTATTCCGAGGTCGGCAAGGGCACGACCATGTGCCTGTATCTGCCGCGCTACACGGGCGAGATGGAGATCGCGGAAGAGGACGGCCTGACCCCCGTCATCCACGGCGGCCACGGCGAGACCGTCATGGTCATCGACGACGAGGAGACGGTGCGGATGCTGGTCGCCGAGGTGCTGGGCGACGCCGGCTATCATGTGCTGGAGGCGCCCGACGGTCCGTCCGGGCTGGAAATCCTGCGCAGCGAGGCGCGTATCGACCTGCTGATCACCGATGTGGGCCTGCCCGGCGGCATGAACGGCCGTCAGGTCGCCGACGCCGCCCGCGAGGTCCGGCCCGAGCTGAAGATCCTGTTCGTCACCGGCTATGCGGAGAACGCCGCCGTCGGCAACGGCCATCTTGACCCCGGCATGGAGGTCATGACCAAGCCCTTCGTCATGGCCGCCCTCGGCGACAAGGTCCGCGAGATGATCGAACGCTGAGGACAGATTGTCCCGCGCGGTTCAATTTGTCGTCGAAGCGGCCTATCTCGCGGCTCTGAAGACTGGAGACGCCTTATCGTGCTGATCGTGCTGTCCCCGGCCAAGCGGCTGGATTTCACCGAGACCGACCCTGCCCTGCCGGCCACCGCGCCGCGCTTCGTGGACGACATCGCAAGCCTGTCACGCACGGCCAAGCGCCAGACCAAGGCCGATCTGCGCAAGCTGATGGGTATCTCCGAGGATCTGGCCAGGCTGAACCAGCAGCGGTTCAAGGCCTTCGACCCGGCCGACACGGACGCAGGCATCCAGGCCGTCATGGCCTTCGCCGGCGACGTCTATCAGGGCCTGGACGCCCGCAGCCTCGATGCGAAGTCGCTCGACTGGGCGCAAGGCCACCTGCGCATCCTCTCGGGCCTATACGGCCTGCTGCGCCCGCTGGACCGGATCCAGCCCTATCGTCTGGAAATGGGCGTGCGGCTGAAGACCCGGCGCGGCAACAGCCTCTACGACTTCTGGGATGACCGTATCTCGAAACAGCTGAACCTCGACGCCGAGGGGCAAGCGACGGCGGTTCTCATCAACCTGGCCAGCCAGGAATACTTCGGCGCCGTCGACGCCAAGGCGCTCAAGATCCCCGTCGTCACCCCGAACTTCCGCGAGAACAAGGACGGCGAAAGCCGCATCATCTCCTTCTTCGCCAAAAAGGCGCGCGGGACCATGGCCCGCTTCGCCATCGACGAGCGCATCGAGAACCCCGAGGACCTCAAGGCGTTCGACCGGGACGGATACCGGTTCGACAAGTCGCTCTCGACCGAAACGGACTGGATATTCACCCGAACGGGAAATTCATAGTCCGGCCTGTCGCCATCGCCGCCGCGAGCGGCTAGGCTGTCGTCAAAGCAGAAACTGAGCCTTCGGAAACGTCGCCATGTTCAACCGGACCAAGCCCGCCGCGATGGATAACCAGCGTCCCGTCTATCGTGACCCCAATGACCTGAAGGGTCAGGTGGCGGTCATCTCCGGCTCGACCTCCGGCATCGGCCTGGCCCTGGCCCGCGCCGTGGCCGCGCGCGGCGGTGACGTGGTCCTGAACGGTCTGGGCGATCCGGCCGAGATCGAACGCACCCGCGCCGAGCTGGAGGCCAGCTGCGGCGTCAAGGTCCGCTACCACGCCGCCAACATGCTGCGTGGCGAGGAGGTCGCCGACATGGTGGCCTATGGCAAACACGAGTTGGGCCGCGTCGACATCCTGGTCAACAACGCCGGCATCCAGCACGTCGAGTCCGTCGAGAAATTCCCCGCCGACCAGTGGGAGAAGATCATCGCCATCAACCTGTCCTCGACCTTCTACGCCACTCGGGCCGCGATCCCGATCATGAAGGCGCAGGGCCGCGGCCGAATCGTCAACATCGCCTCGGCCCACGGCCTGGTCGCCAGCCCGTTCAAGTCGGCCTATGTCGCGGCCAAGCATGGCGTCATCGGCTTCACCAAGACGGTGGCGCTGGAGCTGGCCCAGGACGGGATCACCTGCAACGCCATCTGCCCCGGCTTCGTGGAGACCCCGCTGGTCCAGGCCCAGATCGCCGATCAGGCCCGGCTGAACAATGTCTCGAAGGAAGTGGCGCTCAAGGACATCATCCTCGAGGCCCAGCCGACCAAGCGGTTCGTCACCACGGACGAGCTGACCGGCATCTTCCTCTATCTGGTCTCCGACCTCGGCGCCTCGGCGACGGGCGCCAGCTTCTCCATCGACGGCGGCTGGACCGCCCGATAACCGAAACCCCGAGGGCCGATGGCGCTGTTCAAACGCAAGGCTCCGCCCCCCGCCAAGGCCGCGGTCGTCGCCGAGCCTGTTGAACCGAACGGCAAGAAGCCCATCGCTCTCGCCCTCCAGGGCGGCGGGGCTCACGGCGCCTTCCAGTGGGGCATTCTGGACCGGCTGCTGGAGGACGACCGCCTCGACATCCGCGCGGTGACGGCGGCCTCGGCCGGGGCGATGAACGGCGCGGCGCTCGTCTCCGGTCTGGCGAAAGGCGGCGCCCCCGAGGCCCGCAAGTCCCTCGACAAGCTGTGGCGCGAGACCAACCAGTCGGGCGGGCGCAACGTCTTCGGCGACAGCTCCATGTGGTCCTCGGCCCTGACGCCGCAATGGCTGACCGAGACCACGGCCTGGCGCTCGATGGAGACCCTGGCCGGCTCCATGAGCCCCTATCAGTTCAACCCCTTCAACCTGAACCCGCTGAAGCGGGTGCTGGACGCCACGATCGACTTCGAGGCGCTCAGGGCCTCGGACGTCAAGCTGTTCGTCGCCGCCACCGCCGTCCGCCACGCCAAGTCGCGGGTCTTCACCACGGCCGAGATCACCGATCAGGTCCTGATGGCCTCGGCCTGCCTGCCGCATCTGTTCCAGGCGGTGGAGATCGAGGGCGAGCCCTATTGGGACGGCGGCTATCTGGCCAATCCGCCGCTCTGGCCCCTGTTCTACGCCGACACGCCCGACGATGTCCTCTTGATGACCCTGAACCCGTTCGAACGCGAGGAGGCGCCGCGCGCCGCCGGGGAGATCATGGACCGGTTGAACGAGGTGGTCTTCAACGCCCCGCTCGCCGCCGAACTGCGCGCCGTGGCCTTCGTCCAGGAGCTGATCGAGGAAGGCCGGCTGAAGGAGGACGCGCGCGGCCGCTACCGCCACATCCTGATGCACGCCATCGAGGCCGACGGCTGGCTGGGCGACCAGTCTCTGGGCTCCAAGTTCAACACCGAATGGACCTATCTCAACGGCCTCAAGGCCAAGGGCCGTCAGGCGGCGGAGGAATGGCTCGCTACCTGTTTCGACCAGGTCGGCGTCCGCTCCAGCGTTGACCTTCAGGCCCGGTTCGCGTGAGCTGGACGCCATGTCCGACCAGCCCAAACTCCTCTCCGGCGGCAATCCGCAGATCCCCAAGGGATACGGCGACGAACCCGTTCAGGGCTGGATCGACGCCACGCCCGGCTGGAAACAGCCCATCGCCCGGCGTCTGGACGCCCTGATCGTCGAGGTCGTGCCCGGCGTGGCCAAGGCGGTGAAGTGGAACTCTCCCTTCTACGGCACGGTCCCCGGCGAGTGGTTCGTCAGCCTTCACGGCTATGCGAAGTATGTGAAGGTCGCCTTCTTCCGCGGCGCCGCGCTGGAGCCGATGCCACCGGGAACGTCGAAACAGGCCGATGTCCGCTACCTCGATGTCCGCGAGACCGACGTCCTCGACGAGGACCAGTTCAGGGACTGGATCCGCCAGGCGGCCGAGCTGCCGGGCCTCAGGATGTGAGTTGACGGCTGCGGCCGACACGGCCCAAACCGCCTCGCCTCCCCAAGGACCACAGATGCCCGCCCCCTCGACTTCCAAGACGCCGCAAGCCAACGACTCCGTCCACATTCGCCTGTCGATGCGCCACGACGGCGGCGCCTTCTGGCAGACCAATGCGACCATCGCCTCGGTGGCGGGCCGCACGGTGGTGCTGGACGGCTTCGACCGTCAGGTCACGGCCTCGGTGACCGAGCTCAAGCCCTTCGGTCCCGGCCGCTGGAGCCTGGACTGGGAGATCAAGACCCGGCCGTAGGCCCTACTTCGAATAGATGACCCGGCACTCGCCATCGACGGTGGTGTAGCGGCCGTTGGCGGCGTCGACGAAGGCGATGCGGCCGTCGTCCCGCTCCACCTTGCCGGTCGACCGGCCGCTGAAGGTCTCGGTCCCATAGGTCCAGCAGGTGATGTCCGCCGGCTTGTCGCCGAAGGTCGCGGCGTTGCGCGCCCGCTTGCTGTCGGTGCAGGCGCCGGTCGCGATCAGGGCAAAGGCGGCGAGGATCAGAACGGCGGGCTTCATGGACGACTCCTTGGTCGCCGGACACTAGCGTCTTCGACGCCGCCGGGGATGCGACGATGCGCCCTACCCTTCAAGGCCTCGGGCTGGCCCAGACCGGCAGTTCGCTGAACGGGGGCTTGTAGTCAGTGGCGCATTTGCCGTTGCCGTGGGCCTTCACAACCTCGGCGTTGTAGTCCCTGGCGAACCGCCGGGCTGCTTCGTTGAAAACCTGCTCCTTCGGGCCGCGGGGGTCGTCGGAGGTGAAGGGAATGATCATCCCGCCGTACTTCGCCTCGATCTCGTTCCAACCCAGCTCGACACCCGGGAAGTAGACCGAATACCCATAGAGCGCGACCAAGCGGCAATCATGCGCCGCCACAGCGTCCCTCGCCGCGCCCGTCGGATCAGGGAAGTGGTCGTCGGTGGCGCCCAACGCCTTGCATCCCCCGATGGTCAGACATGCTGCGGCAATGACCATCAAAGACCCGCGCCTCAAAGTCCCCATAGCCCTACCCTACATACCCCGCCGCTCGCCGCAGGCGGTCGTTGATCGCCTCGCCCAGCCCGGTCAGGGGGATCGGGGCCACGGCGATGCCCGCCGGATGCTCGCGGTCGGCCTCGCGCAGCAGGCGGAAGACGTTGGCCGCGGCCTCGCGCAGGTCGCCGGTCGGGCTCAGGCTCCAGCGCGGATCCCCGATCCCTTCGCCAAAGCCTAGCAGGATCTCGCCGGCCTTCGCCGCCTCCGCCTCGATCCGCACCGGGGCGTCGGGGGCGTAGTGCAGGGTCAGCCGGCCGGGGGAGCGATGCCCCTCCCCGCTGTCGGACAGGGGCCCGACCAGGGCCTCGATCTCCTCGCGCGTCACGGCGCCGGGACGCAGCAAGGCGACCTTGCCGTCCAGCACCGAGACGACCGTGCTCTCCACCCCCACGGCGCAGGGCCCGCCGTCGACGGCGGCGGCGGCGAAGGCGCCGGTCTCCTCCACGGCGTCTGAGAAGGTCGTCGGGCTGGGCCGTCCGGAGCGATTGGCCGAGGGCGCCACGACCGCCCCGCCGAAGGCCGACAGGATGGCCCGCGCCCTGGCATGGCCGGGCGCCCGCACCGCGACGCTGTCCAGCCCCGCCCGCGCCAGATCGCAGACCGCGCCGCGATCCCGCACCGGCGCCACGATCGTCAGCGGCCCGGGCCAGAAGGCTTCGGCCAACGCCCGTGCCGCGTTGTCGAAGACGGCGACGGTCTCGGCCGCCACGGCGTCGGGCACATGGGCGATCAGGGGGTTGAAGCGCGGCCGGCCCTTGGCCTCGAAGATGGCGGCGACGGCGGTGGCGTCGGACGCGTCGGCGGCCAGGCCATAGACGGTCTCGGTCGGCAGCAGGACCAGCCGGCCGGCCTTGAGCGCGGCCGCGGCGGCCTCGACGGAGTCGCTCAAACGGCCGCCATTCAGGCGACTCTGGCGGCCAGCGCCACGTCCACCCTCACCTGCCTGGCCATCAAAGCGTTCCACGGTCCCTGCATCCCGATGTCGAAGGCGGCCCTGTCCAGGACGAAGCCGCCGCTCATCTGCGCCGCGTCGCCCGTCACGCGCAAGTCCGCCGGGAACACGACCTGGCGCGTGCGGCCCTTGACCGTGACGTCGGCCCAGGCCTTGAAACCGCCGCGCGCGCTCTGCTCCAGACGGCTCAGGCGCAAACGGATCGTCGGCCAGCGGGCGGCATCGAGGAAGTCGGGACCGGTCGCGCGGGAGGTCAGGACGGGCTCCTTCATCCTCAGGGACGCGGCGCGGACGTCGATCGTGGCCTGGGCCGTTTCCAGCGCGGCGGGGTCGAAGCGGATGTCGCCGGTCCAGTCCTCGAACCGGCCGGTCTGGTTCAGGCCCACGGCGCGGATGCGCAGGGTGATCGACGACCGCGACGCATCGACGGTCCAGCGCCGAACCTGGGCCGCGGCCGGATGGGCGACCGGCAGGAAGGCCAGGGCCAGAAGAACCGCCCGTCGGCGCATCCTCAGACCTGACGTCAGCGCAGTGGGCTCGGCCATGGGGCACCCCGTCGGTTAGACGCCGCACACTGACCCAGACTGTCGGCGGAGCCAAGACGCCTCTTCTTGCGCCGACGTCTTGCGTGCCGTGACGGCATGGCGGCAAAAGGCCTGAAAGTCTGTGATCACCGGAAGCCCGCCATGCCCTATCGCGCCCCTGTCCGCGACCTCGCCTTCAGCCTGACCGCCGTCGCCGGCGTCGAACAGCTTGAGGCCACCGGGGCCTTCCCCGACTTCGACCTGGACCTGATGAACGCCGTACTCGAGGCGGCCGGCGGGTTCTCCGAGGAGGTCCTCGCGCCCCTGAACCGCCCCGGCGACCTGAACGGCGCCAAATACGCCAACGGCGCGGTCACCGCCGCCCCCGGCTTCGCCGACGCCTATCAGCAGTTCGCGGCCGGCGGCTGGACCGGTCTGACGGCCTCCGTCGAGGCCGGCGGTCAGGCCCTGCCCAAGGCGCTGGAGCTGGCCGCCTATGAGACCGTCCATTCGGCCAACATGGCGTTCGGCCTGTGCCCCATGCTGTCGCTGGCGGCCATCGAGGCGCTGGAGGCCCACGGCACCGAGGAGCAGAAGACCGTCTACCTGCCCAGGCTCGTCAGCGGCGAGTGGACCGGGGCCATGGTCCTGACCGAGCCGGGCGCGGGTTCGGACCTCGGCGCCCTGACGGCGACCGCCACGCCGAACGGCGACGGGACCTATGCCCTGAACGGCCAGAAGATCTTCATCACCTGGGGCGACCACGACGCGACGCCCAACATCGTCCATATGGTGCTGGCCCGCCTGCCCGACGCCCCTCCCGGGCCCAAGGGCATCAGCCTGTTCCTGGCGTCCAAGTTCGAGGTCAAGGACGACGGCTCGCTGGGCGCCCGCAACGACTTCCGCCCGGTCGGGGTCGAGCACAAGCTGGGCATCCACGCCTCGCCCACCTGCGTCATGTCCTATGAGGGCGCGCGCGCCACTCTGGTGGGGCAGCCCAATCAGGGCCTGTCGCACATGTTCGTCATGATGAACGCCGCCCGCCTCGCCGTCGGCGTCGAGGGCGTCGGCATCGCCGAAATGGCCTATCAGCACGCCCTCGCCTATGCGCTGGAGCGCCGTCAGGGCCGCTCGATCTGGACCGGAGAGGCCAACGCCCCGATCTTCGACCACCCGGACGTGCGCCGCATGCTGTCGGTGATGAAGGCGAAAATCGAGGCCGCCCGCGCCATCTGCTTCTCGACCGGCGTCGCCGCTGACATGGCGAAGCACGCCGCCTCGGAAGACGCCCGCAAGGCGTGGAAGGGCCGCGAGGACCTGTTCACCCCCATCGCCAAGGCCTGGTCGACCGACGTCGGCTGCGACGTCGCCTCCATGGGCGTGCAGATCCACGGCGGCATGGGCTTCATCGAGGAGACAGGCGCGGCCCAGTACTATCGCGACGCCCGCATCACCCCGATCTACGAAGGCACCAACGGCATCCAGGCCATGGACCTCGTCGGCCGCAAGCTGTCGATGGACGGCGGCGAGGCGGCCAGGGCGGTCATCGCCGAGATGAAGACCACCCTGTCCGCTCTGGGCAAGCTCTACTCCGGCAAGCCGGTCGAACGCTTCAGGACCGCCATCGAGGCCGTCGAGGACGCCACCCTGTGGCTGCTGGACGCCAAGGCCGACGCCAATCGCGCCGCCGACGTTCTGGCCGCCGCCGACGCCTATCTGAAGCTGCTGGGCGACGTGGTCGGCGGCTGGATGCTGGCCAGGGGCGCGCTGGCCGCGAAGGCGAAGCTGGATGCGAACGAAGGCGACCCGGCCTGGCTGGAAGGCAAGCTCGGCCTCTACGAGGTCTATGCCGCCAACGTCCTCGGCCATGTCTCTAGCCGCCTCGCGGCGGTGGGTCAGGGCGGCGACCTGCTCAAGCGCATGTCGCGGGAAGCCCTCGGGGCTTGAGGCCTTGCCTCTCCCGGCGGGAGAGGGTCCAGCCTCACGGAGCCTTCGGCTTGTCCAGCAGGGCGATCGCGTCGCGGATGTACTGGGCCTGGACCACCACGCCCAGCTCCAGCCGTTCGGTCCCGACGATGACCTCCTGGCTCAGCATCCCGGCGATGAAGGGATGGTCCGGCTCGGTCGTGCCCGGGCGGCGGCGCGCCGTGGGCGTCCAGAAGATCGGCCCGCCCGAGTTGCCCGGGAAGACGGTGAAGTCCATCAGGAAGGTCGGGAAGGCCGAGACCGGCGCCAGCGGGTAGGACGCCACGCGCCCCACCCTCAGGATCGGGAAGCCCGCCCGGTTCGACGACAGGCCGCGCGGGAAGCCCAGGGCCAGCAGCTCGTCGCCGGGTCCAACGTCCAGGGTCTCGAAACTGTCGGCGTCGGCCAGCCAGGCCAGGGGAATGGCGGCCTTGGCGAAGGCCTCGGGCGCCTCGACCTCCATGACGGCGACGTCGCGGCCCTCCAGCGTGGTCCACAGCGGTGTCCCGGCCTCGTTGCGGATCTCGAGCGGCTGAGGATCGAACTTCCAGCTGCCGTCGGGCATGGCGATGCGCCAGCCGACCCGCATGTCCGGATCGGGCATCTTCTCCAGCACGTGGCCGGCGGTGACCATGACGACGCGCGGCGTGCCGTCAGGCCGGGGGGCGTCGATCAGGAAGCCGGTGCCGACCGTGCGGGTCTCGGCGCCCGTGGGCTGGTCCAGTTGAACGGTGGCGTTGATCAGGCCGACGGTCAGGTCCCAGTGCCTTGCCTGTGCGGGAGCCGGCGCTTCGATCGCCGGCGGGGTCTGTAAGGCGAGCATTCAGGACGTTTCCGGTTTGACGGCGGGGTCGGCTGTCGCACAAGGTCGCGCCGACTCTGTGGGGACCCCATATCATGAACCGTCGCCAATTGATCACCTCCGGCGCGGCCGTTGGAATGACCGCCGCCCTGCCCGATCTCGCCTCTGCTGAAAGCCCTGCCCGCATGACTGACCGCCCTGTTCCGCCCGTCGCCAAGAAGGTCCCCGTGCGGATCGAACAGCTCGGCCGGGTCCGCACGGACGACTATCAGTGGATGAAGGACGACGCCTGGCAGCAGGTCCTGCGCGACCCCTCGATCATCAAGGCCGACGTCAAGGAACACCTGACCGAGGAGAACGCCTATCGCGAGGCCATGATGGCCCCGACCCTGCCCATGCAAGAGGCGATGTTCGAGGAGATGAAGGGCCGCATCAAGGAGGACGACAGCAGCGTCCCGATGGGCGACGGGGCGTGGGAGTACTACGTCGAGTACCGCACGGGAGAGCAGCACCCTCGCTACATGCGCAAGCCCCGCACCCTGCCCTACACCGTGGGCGAGGTGACCATCACCAGCGAGGAGTCCCATCGCAGGATCGAGCTCCTCCTCGACGCCAACGTCCTGGCCGAGGGCAAGGCCTATTCCGAGGTCAGCGCCACCTCCAACAGCCCCGACCACAGTCTGTTTGCCTATGCCGAGGACGCCCAGGGCTCCGAGGTGTTCCGCATCTACGTCAAGGACCTGGCCACCGGCGAGGTCCTGCCGGCGGTGATCGAGAGCGCGACCGAGAACTTCACCTTCTCGCCCGACAGCCAGTGGATCTTCTGGACCAACCGCGACGACAACGGCCGCCCGGACAAGATCTTCCGCCGCCCGGCCCGAGGCGGCGAGACGACCCTCGTCTATGAAGAGGCCGACGACGGCATGTTCATCAGCGTCGGTGTGACCTCGGACGAGGCCTTCATCGGCGTCTCCATCGCCAATCAGGAGACCTCGGAGTACCGCTACATCCCGGCCTCGGACCCGACCGCGACGCCTGTCGTGCTCGAGCCGCGCCACACCGGCCGCCTCTATGACGCCGACCACTGGGGCGACCGCTGGGCGATCCGCACCAATGAGGACGCCGTCGACTTCCGCATCGTCGAGGCCCCGACCGCGACGCCGGGCCTCGCCCACTGGACCGACATCGTGGCCTATGCGCCCGGTCGCTTCATCGAGGGCTTCGGCCTGTTCAAGGGCTATCTGGTGCGTCAGGAACGGGCCGAGGCCAACAGCCGCGTCATCGTCCGCGACCGCGCCGGCGACGAGCACGAGATCGCCGTCGACGAGCCCGCCTACGCCCTTTCGCTGGGCGGCTCGGCCGAGTTCGACACGACCACGATGCGCTATGCCTACAACTCGCCGTCCACGCCGAACCAGACCTTCGACTACGACATGGCGACGCGGACCAGGACCCTGCGCAAGACCCAGGAAGTCCCCTCGGGCCACGACCCGGCTGACTATGTGGTCGAGCGGTTGAACGCCCCGGCTCCCGACGGCCAGATGGTGCCGATCACGGTGCTGAGAAAGAAGACCACGCCCGTCGACGGCTCGGCGCCCCTGCTGCTCTACGGCTACGGCTCCTACGGCAACCCCATCCCGGCCAGCTTCTCGACCAACCGGCTGAGCCTGGTGGACCGGGGCTTCATCTACGCCATCGCCCACATCCGGGGCGGCTCGGACAAGGGCTGGAACTGGTTCCTGACGGCCCGCCGCCACACCAAGAAGAACACCTTCACCGACTTCATCGCCTGCGCCGAGCATCTGATCGCCGAGCGCTACACGACCGCCGGGAACATCGTCGCCGAGGGCCGGTCGGCGGGCGGGATGCTGATGGGGGCGGTCACCAACATGCGGCCCGACCTCTGGGCCGGGGTGATCGGCGGGGTGCCCTTCGTCGACGTGATCAACACCATGTCGGACACCTCCCTGCCGCTGACCCCGCCCGAGTGGCCCGAGTGGGGCAACCCGATCGAGTCGCCCGAGGACTACGACTACATGATGAGCTACAGCCCCTACGACCAGGTCGCGCCCATGGCCTATCCGGCGGTGCTGGCGACGGGGGGTCTGTCGGACCCGCGCGTGACCTACTGGGAGCCCGAGAAGTGGGTCGCCAAGCTGCGTCCCGCCACGACCTCGGGCAAGCCCATCCTGCTCAAGATCAACATGACCGCGGGCCACTTCAGCTCCTCGGGCCGGTTCGACTACCTCAAGGAGATCGCCCACGACTACGCCTTCGCCGTCTGGGCCGTGAGCAAGGGCTGGGAACAGGCGTGAGCGAGGCTGGAGTACGGGTCCGCGACGTCGTCGACGCGGACCTGGAAGCCGTCACGGCCATCTATGCCGAGGGGGTCCTGACCGGGACCGGCACCTTCGAACTGACCGCGCCGGACGCGGTCGAGATGGCCGGGCGGCGGGCGGCGATCCTGAGGCTGGGCCTGCCCTGGCTGGTGGCGGAGCTGGACGGCGTCGTGGTCGGATACGCCTACGCCGGGCCGTTCCGGACGCGCGCGGCCTATCGCTACACCGTCGAGGACTCGATCTATGTCCTGGCCTCGGCCCACGGACGCGGGGTCGGCAAGGCCCTGCTGCTGGAGCTCATCACCCGCTGCGAGGCCCTGGGCCTGCGCCAGATGCTGGGCGTCATCGGCGACAGCGCCAATACCGGGTCCATCAGGCTCCACGCCGCCTGTGGCTTCGCGCCCATGGGGGCCATCGAGGGGGTGGGCTGGAAGTTCGACGACTGGCTGGACGTGGTCTTCATGCAGCGCCGACTGAACGGCGGCGAGGCCACGGCGCCGGACGCCCCGGGGATGCCGCTCGACTGACCTCTAGTGGGGGGCGATGTCGGCNNNCCAGCCGGAACCGGCGCGGGGCCTGTCCCACGGTCTTGAAGAAGATGAACTGCCGGGCGAAGGCCACCACGGCGCGGATGGTGGTCTCGTCGAAAGGCTTGGACACCGCGCCCAGGGCCCCGGCGAAGCCTTCCGGGATCTGCTCGGGGTTGGCGGTCAGGAAGACCACGGCCGTGCCGTACTCCTCGACCAGCCGATGCGCGATCTGGGGCCCCGTCATCCCGTCGAGCAGGTTGACGTCGACCAGGGCCAGGTCGGGCCGCTCGCGGTCGCCGATGGCGAAGGCTCCGGCGCGGTCCATGGCGCAGCCCACGACGTCGCAGCCGGCGTCCGTAAGCACCAGCTCCAGCTCCATCGCGAGGATGGCCTGGTCTTCGACGATCATGACCCGGAGGTCGGGTGTGTCTGCCACTTCAGCCCCAGTACGCACGCACGCGACAGACCCGTTAACACTACTCTGTCGGTTACCGAACAGTTGGAACGCGGACGTGGCGAAAGGGTTCAAGCTGGGCTATTGAAAATGTCGAGTTTTCAACGCCCGGGGGGCGAATGACCGCGAACGCGGACGTCCAGATCGCCGAGCTGCGCCGCCGCCTGGCGGGCGGCTACCAGCTGCTGCAGGCCCTAGTGGGCATACGACTCAGGCGGGTGACTGACCCGGAGAGCCGGCGGCACCTGACCTGGCTCAGCGACGTCACGGCCGCCATGACCCTGATGAACCGCCGAATCGGGGACGCGGGGCCGGTCGACTTCGCGGCCTATCTGGACGACGCGGCGGGCTTCTGGCGGCGCTCGCTGGAGGACCGCGGCGTACGGATAGACGTCCGGGCGGCCGATGCGGCCGTGTCCGAGACCCAGGCCCTGCCCTTGGCCATCATCGTCCATGAGCTGGTCTCCAACGCGGCGCGCCACGCCTTCCCCGACGGCCGGCGGGGCTCGATCGCCATTGCCTGCTCCCAGGCCTCGGGCGGGGTCAGCCTGGTGGTGCGCGATTCGGGCGTGGGGGCCGGGAGCCTGACGCTCGGCGACGGACTGGCCCTGGTCGAGGGGCTGGTCGAGCATCTGGGCGGGGTCATGGCCATCGAGACCGCGCCGGGGTCCGGGGTCGGGGTGCGGGTCCGCCTGCCGCTGACCGGCGAGGCCGTCCACTAGCGCTGTCAGGGGGCTCCTGAAGGGGCCTAATGGGCGAGCCGGCCGCCAGACTAGCGACGCGGCGGCGCAGGCTCGCCCGCCGTCCCCCGACGGCGCATCAGGGATACCGCGCCCGGTCCCGGCTCGCATCGTGTCTTTGGTTATAGAGGCCGCCCGCGCGGGACGGACCTAACCAAGGTGCTACAGCCGCGGCGTCCAGCCTATGTCATTGATATCCCGGGGGTCGGGCTGGCCCTCTGGAGCAACCGCGTGCTGGTGATGACAGGACCGAAGGTCCGCTACGACGGCCCCGACCGTCGCGACGTCAAGGACCCTGACGACCAGGGCCTGGACGTCGAGGCTTGCCGCGAGCAGGCCCGGATCTGCTTCGCCCAGGCCGTGGCCGCCGACAGCCCCGAGGAGCGCGAGCGGCTGCGCCTGCGCGGCGAGCGATGGATCGCCCGGGCCAAGGACTGGCGACCGCGCGGCGTCCGGACCAGAAAATAAGAGAATCAGTCGATTACAGAGAACATCGAACGCTGAACGCGAACTTCAGCCTCTTCGGTTCGCCCCCGGAAAAAGGCGGCACGTGCAAGACGCCGCCCAAAGGCCGGTGCATATCCCGTCTAGCAGACAGGTCCGTCAGAACGGGACGCAGGGATGTCGGGAAACGGCGCCGGAAGGGCGGATGGCTGGGGAACTAGGACTCGAACCTAGAATGACGGTACCAAAAACCGGAGTGTTACCATTACACCATTCCCCAGCAGGTCCGGCGTTTCCAGAGGGGCTGCCCCCTCGGGAGGCGGTCAGATACGCCAAGCCGTTCCGGGATGCAACAGGGGTTTTGAACTTGCTTCAAACTCCAGCATTGGCGGGCCTCTGACGCGACCCGGGACGCTGTCCACGGAGCGAATCTCTCGTCATCTCCGCCCCTTCCACGCGAGAGAACAGACAATTTTCGCTTCTGCGATTTGGCTGCTTGCGGCGGCGAAACCCCGTCGTTATAAGCCGCGCTTCAAAGTCGGAGTGTGGCTCAGTCTGGTAGAGCACTGCCTTCGGGAGGCAGGGGTCGGAGGTTCGAATCCTCTCACTCCGACCATTTGAACTTGGTGTGCTAACGCTCACCCCTCGGGGGTTCGCTGCTTGAGCACGAAGGGGTTCCCGAGCCCCGGATACGATCGAAAGAGCGCCCCGCAAGGGGCGCTCTTTTCGTTTCAGCTACCGGCTTTGGACGCGACCTCCGTCAGGTGGGCGCCCACGGCCTCGATGGTGCGCTGACCCAGCGCCTTGCGATTGGCCAGCAGCTCGGGCGAGCCGGCGTCGTAGTCGGCCATGAGGCGCTTGACGAAGGAGCCGTCGCGGACGTCGGCCAGGACGCCGTCCATGGCCTTGAGCGAGGCCTCGCCGATGACGCGGGGGCCGGTCAGATAGGCGCCGTACTCGGCCGTGTTGGATATCCTGGCGAAGGCCCCGGCGATGCCGCGCTCATACATCAGGTCGGTGACCAGCTTGAGCTCATAGAAGCATTCGAACCAGGCGACCTCGGGCGGATAGCCTGCGTTGACCAGCTTCATGAAGGCGCCGTCGACCAGCTCCGCCACCCCGCCGCACAGGACCACCTGTTCGCCAAACAGGTCCGATTCGCATTCGGCGGCGAAGGTGGTCTCCAGAATGCCCTTGCGGCCGCAGCCGAGCGCGGCGGCGTAGGAGAGGCCGAGAGCATGGGCGCCGCCGGTCGCGTCCTGATGCACGCCGAACAGGCAGAAGACGCCCTCCCCGGCTTCGTACAGATCGCGGATGCGCGGGCCGATGCCCTTGGGCGAATCGAGGATGACGTCGAGGTCGGGGCGCGGCGTGACCAGGCCGAAACGCACCGACAGGCCATGGGCGAAGATCAGGGCGGCGCCGGGCTTGAGGTTCGGCTCCAGCTCGTCGCGGTAGAGATCGCGGTGCGCCTCGTCCGAGACCATGACGGCGACGACCTCGGCGCCCGAGGCGGCCTCTCCCGCCGTGGCGACCCTGAAGCCGTCGGCGAGGGCCCTGGCCCGCGTCGCCGAACCGGTCTTCAGGCCGATGACGATGTCGGCGACGCCCGAGTCGCGCAGATTCAGGGAATGGGTCCGCCCCTGGCTGCCATAACCGATGACGGCGACGCGCTTGCCGCGGATGATGGACAGGTCGCAGTCGCGGTCGTGGAAGACGGGGAGCGGAGCGGGTAGAGATTGGGTCATGACCGGTCTTCTATCGCCTTCCGACGTGATCGCCTTCTGGAAAGAGGCGGGACCCAAGCTCTGGTACGCCAAGGATGACGCCTTCGACCACCAGTGCCGGACGACATTGGCCGACGGTCATTGGGCAGCGGCGCGGCGGGCGCTGGACGGCTGGATGGAGACGGCCGAGGGGGCGCTGGGGCTGATGATCCTGCTGGACCAGTATCCCCGGAACAGCTTCCGCGAGACCGGGCACGCCTTCGCGACCGACGGGCTGGCGCTGATGTTCGCCAGGGTGGCGGTGGCGCGCGGCTATCTGGACGCGGTCGATCCGCAGATGCGGCAGTTCTTCCTGACGCCCTATGAGCATTCCGAGCGGCTGGCCGATCATGACGAACTGCGGGTCGTGCTCGATCAGGGGTTGGGCGCGGAAATCCCGGACGTGGACCGGTTCGCCGTCATCCATCGCGACATCATCGTGAGGTTCGG
>DBBK01000258.1 GCA_002292165.1 Brevundimonas sp. UBA986 | reverse complement strand
CCGGCGCGTCTACCAGTTCCACCACCGGGGCCCGCAAGAGGCTGTGACCTAGCCAGAGGGCGGGCTGGTGTCCAGAGAAACCGTCCCGCCCCCGGTCAGTGGCGGTTCAGCAGTTGGGCCGGGAAGTCGAGTTCGAACTCCGAGTAGCGGGCGGCGACGCCGAAGGTCTGTTCGCCGTTGCGGCCCGCATAGCGGTCCAGCAGGGGGGAGTAGGTGTAGAAGCGGATCTTCCGGCGCTCCACGTCGAACTCCATGAAGCGCAGCCAGCCGCCGCCGCCGTTGGCCGAACCCGCCCGACCGTCCAGCCCGACCGTATTGCCCTGGAAGTCCTGCAGCACCTGATAGACGGGCAGGCCCGCGTCATTGCGGTCGATCCTCAGGTTCTCGCCCAGCGACACCCCCTCGACGGCGGGGGTATAGGCATGGCCGCTCAGGACCATGAAGATCATCGGGTTCTTCTTCACGAACCGGTCCCAGATCTGGTCGGGCGACAGGTGGTCGGTCCCGGCGAACAGGCTGGCGGTCGAGTTGGCGCGATCGGTCGCCCCGGTCTTCGACGGCGCGAGCCATTCGTGGGTGGAGATAATCACCGGGGTGTCCGGATGGGCGTCGATGATCCCTTGCGCCCAGTCCAGCACGGCCGGGGGCGGGTCCATCTCCAGCGACAGATGCAGGAAGGGTTTGCCGTCGCCTTCGAAGATCTGGAAGCTGTTCAGGCCGTTGTCGGTCGCCCCGCCGTACCAGGCCTTGCCGGCGAAGTGGCGCGAGGTCGGACCGAAGTAGAAGCTGAAGGCCCGGCCGCCGGCGAGAGGCCGCGCCGCGCCCGGCCCGCCGTCCTCGGCCCACCAGCTGTAATTGTCGTAGTCGTGGTTGCCCGGAACCATGCCGAAGGGGACGCCCGAGCGGCTGAGGATCGAGATGGCGTGGTTGGCGATGTCCCACTCCTCACGGGTGTCCATCACGCGGGCGGGCGCCGTGTCGGTGGCGGGCAGGCGGAACTGGCCGTCGCCGTGCTGGATGATGTCGCCGACGAAGGTGACGAAGGCGAGGTTCTTCGGCCCCTTCTGATCGGCCAGATACTGCATCTCGCGCGCGAAGGTCTCGGCGCCGCGCGGCTGGGGCAGGGCGATGTCGGAATAGTTCTGGGTGTCGGGCACGACCGCGACGGTGAAGCTCTGGGCCAGGGCCGATCCTGCCGTGAACAGGAGGGCGGCGGCGCCGATGATCGGCAGGATCTTGTGGGTCTTCACCGAGGGGTTCTCCCGAAAGCAGAAAGGCCCTCCCGCGCCGTCGCCGACGCGGAAGGGCCCTGAGAAGGTCAGCCCGAACGGGGCCTAGAAGTCAAAGCTGATCGTCGCGAACACCTGGCGCGGGGCCGAGGCGTGGAACACCAGGATCGAGCCGGCCGCATCGTCCGGCGCGAAGACGCTGCTATCGAAGTTCGAGGCGTAGCGCTCGTCGGTCAGGTTGGTGATGTTGACCGCGAACTTCGCGCCCGAGACCTCGGCGTCGAGGTCGTAGCTGAGACCCAGATCGAAGGTGGTGACCGCGTCGAAGCCCTGATCGTTCGTATAGGTATAGAAGCGCTCGCCCGTGTACTTGCCCTGGAGCGAGGCCGAGAAGGGCCCGTTGCGGACGGTCAGGACGGAGGCGATCAGTTCCTTCGGCGTATCCACCTGTTGCTTGCCGGCCGTCGCCTTGACCACACAGGTGGTGGTGCACCAGTTCAGATCGTCGTCATAGGTGGTCTCGTTGTACGAGGCCGAGTTGTACCAGGTCAGCCAGGGCAGGGGCTTCCACAGCAGGCCCAGCTCGACGCCGTTCGAGGTGACGCCGCCGGCGTTGTGGAAGGAGTTGCCGCAGCCCGGGTTCTGCTGCTGGTTGGTCGGGCAGGGGTTGTACTGCAGCAGGCGGTTCTCGAAATTGACGTGATAGGCCGCCAGCGAGACCTGCAGCGGGCCGCTGACATAGCGGTAGCCGGCGTCCCAGCTGCGCGAGGTTTCCGGCTCCAGATACTGGCCCTGGGCGTCCCAGACCGTCTGGGTCACCGATTGCGGCCCGAGTTTGAAGCCGCCCTGATACATGGCCATGTTCTCGGCATAGCTGATGTACAGCTCATGACCGGGGGCCAGCTGGTAGTGGACGCCGACCTCGGGGAGGAAGTTGTCCTCGGCGGTCAGGCTGCCGGTGGCGAACTGGCTGGTGGCCGGCGGGGCGTTGGTCGCGATGCCGCGGATCGCCTCGGCGTCGGACTTCGAATAGGTGCTCTTGAAGCCGAAATCGATGGTCAGGCGGTCGTCGAGCAGGCGGACGGTGTCCTGGACGTAGAACTGACGCGTCTCCCAGTCGGTCTCCTGAACCCACTGCGCCGTCGAGGGCGTGCCGCCGAAGAAGCGGCCCAGATCGATCGGACCCTTCACATCGGTGCGGATGTAGCGGGCGGCGCTGGAGGTGTTCTCCTCCAGCCAGAAGCCGGCCTGGATCTCGTTGAAGCCGATGTTCCACTTCAGGCTGCCGACCACGCCGTCACGGTCGATGGTGTAGCGGGTGTCGCGGATCTGGACCGGCAGGTCGTCGGCGGTCGAGGTCGTGCCCTGGTTGGACAGGCCCGCGATGAAGTTGTTCCCGGCGCCCTTGTCGGTGTGGCTGTAGACCTGAAGATGGGCGCTCAGGGCGTCGGTGATGTTGTAGTCGCCGGCCAGGTAGTAGAGCTCGTCGTTCCGCAGGATCTGGCCGTTGGTGTAGGTCACGTCCGACAGCTTCTCGGGCGCGGTCGAGGTCGCGCATTTCGCGGCCAGCGAGGCCACCGAGCACGAGGCGCGGCTCAGATAGTCGGCCCAGTTCGGCGCATAGCCGGCCCAGTCCCAGCCCAGACGGCCCAGCATGTCCTTGGACAGATAGGCGTCGTCGGCCTGGTTGGTGCGCGAGATGTCGGCGAAGGCGGTGATCTTGCCGCGGCCGAAATCATAGATCGCCTTGGCGTTGATCTGCCGGCCGTCCGAGGTGTTCTGGTCCTTCTGGTTCACGAACAGGTCCTGCCGGGCGTACTGGCCCGACACATAGGCCGAGAAGCCGTAATGTTCGCCCGTGTCGAAGCGCAGGAAGCTGCGCAGCGAGGACTCCGAGCCCATCGTCTGGCTGGCGCGGAAGTTCATGTCCCTGGTTGGGTTGGACGAGGTGTAGATCATCGCGCCGCCCAGGTTGCTGGTCGACGGAATGCTCAGGCCCGCGATGCCTGTGGCCAGATCGGCGCGGCCCAGGTTGTCCGAGATCAGGGCGCGGCTGATGGTCAGGCCGTTGTAGTTGTTATAGGCGCCGTCGCCGAGCGGCATGCCGTCCAGCGAATAGCCGAGGTGGGTGGTCGAGAAGCCGCGCACCTGCAGCGACAGCGACTGTTCGTTGACGCCCAGGGCGTCGATCGACTGGGCCATGACGCCCGGCAGGATGTTGAGCGCCTTCTGGATGCTGGTCCCCGGCGGCAGGGTGTCGAGGTTCTGCGGCGTCAGGGTCGAGACCGAGCGGGTCTGGCCAGAGCCGATGACCACGATATCGTCGACGGTGTCCGGCCCGGCCTCGGGGGCGGCGGCGTCAGGCGCGGTGGCCATGGCCAGGTCGGGGGCCGTATCCGGCGCGGCGACGTCGCCGGCGAAGGCCGCGCCGGCCGCCGTGGCCAGCATGGTTCCGGCCAGAAGCCCGGCCAGCCGGGTGTATTTGATGTGTGACAACATGACGCGATCCCCCCCAAGGTCGGGGGAGGCTCTAGGCTTGGCCTGTAACGGCGCAGCTTCGGTTACATGACGGCAAGATGACTTTTGTGTTGCGGCGCATCCTGTGTTGGCAACCGTGTCTCCGCTGCATCCATAACGGCGTTTTCAGCGGGTCGCCGAGCCGCGCGAGGCCTTCACCCGGGCCAGGGCCTGTTCCAGCACCGGGTCGTTCGGCCCCTCCAGGATCGGGGTTTCGATGGCGACGTCGGGCGCCACGCCGCGCGCGGTGCGGTCGCCGTCGGGGCGGACGATGAAGGCCTTGGGGTAGCCGACGACGAACCCGGTGCGGGGCAGGGCGAAGGTCTCCATCGCCCCATAGGTCGTGGCCAGATCCGAGGTCTCCTCGCCCATCAGGGTCGCGAAGCCGTAGTCCTGCAGTGTCGCCGCCATGGCCACGGTGTTGGAATAGGAGCGGCGATTGATCAGGGCGTAAACCTTTCCGGTGAAGCGCCGCCCGGTGCGGGGATCGACCATGGGGATGGGGAAGTCGATGGCCGTCCCCGGCATCGCCCCGGCATAGGCCCGGGCCATGGCCGCCGAGATCCCTGTCGGATCGTTGTCGGCCACCGTCAGCCGCGCGGCGTTGGAGGCGGTGGTCTGTGCGCTCACCCGGATGGTGAAGGAGGAGGTGAAGCGGAAGGGCCGGGTGGCGAACCAGGCCAGCACGAGGTCGCTGAAGCTGTTGTCGCCGCCGGGATTGTCTCTGAGATCGAGGACCAGGTCGGTCGCCCCGGCGTCCAGAAAGTCCGCGAACGCCCTGTCGACGAAGGCCTTGAAGGTGGTGTTGTCATAGGCCGTCGCCTCGGTCTGGGCCTCGACATTATAGGTCGGGCCGGGGCGCAGATAAGCGACGCCGTCGCCCAGCATCCGCGCCTCGCGAGCGGTCCAGCTGAGCTCGAGGCGCGGCGGTTGACCGGCTTGGGCGGCGGTCAGATCGGTCGGGCTTAGCGCCGGCACCGTGACCGCGAAGGGGGCGCCGTCGCCACGCCTCAGGACCAGATCGAAGCCGGCGACGTCGCCGAGGTCGCTCCACAACAGGCGGCGGAACCCGCTCTCCATCATCGTGCCCAGCATGTAGGGGGTGTCCGCCGACATCAGGGTCGAGGCGCGAGCGAACCAGTCGGCGACCGAGATCCCGTTGATGGAGACAATCTCGTCGCCCGGCGCGATCAGGGCGGAACCGGAGCCGTTCAGGGCGACGAAGATGCGTTCGTCGCGGATGTGGACGTCGAGCGGGAAGGCCCGGCCGCCAGCCTGTCTGTAGGCGCCATAGGCCTCGGAGGCGGCGTCGATGCGGGCGTGGGCGATATGGCCATAGGCCATGAAGCGCTGGAAGAAGGCGGCGGCCTCGGCCCGGCTCATGGGGCCGGTGAGCTCCGCGTTCATCGCGGCGAACAGCCGGTCGTAGTCGGCGCGCGACGTGCGGGCGAAGAGGTCGTAGTGGGCCTGTTTCAGCCCGGCGTAGAGGTCTGCGAAATCCTGCCGCATCGCTTCCGCGGAGATCGTGGCCTCGGCGGAGGCGGTCGTCGCCTGACCCTCGCGCGCCACGGCCGCATCCACCCCGCCGGCGGCCACCACTACCGCCAGTCCCATCGCCGCGCCAAACGTCTTGATCCGCACGTCCATACCCCTGAAGCTGTCCCTGAAGTCAGGCCGCAAGGGTAGGGGCGTCGGCCCCGGTCCGGAATGACGGCGGCCTCCCTTTTCCCTGACCTTTTCCTGACCGAGAGGCCTTCCGACCGTGTCCGAGCCCGCGTCTGACATCGCCGAGATCGAGGTGGGCGGCTGGCGCGCCCGTCGCGACGAGGGGCGGTTGCGGCGTGGCGACGAGAGCCGGATGCTGGAGCCCAAGGTGATGGACCTGCTGTTCCTCCTCGCCTCGCGCCCCGGCCATGTCTTCTCGCGCGAGGTCCTGACGGCGGCGCTCTGGCCCGACACCACCGTGGGCGAGGACGCCCTGTCGCGGTGTGTCTTCAAGCTGCGCAAGGTGCTGGACGAGGCCGAGGGCGGCGGGCGGATCGAGACCATTCCCAAACGCGGCTACCGGCTGGTCGCGGCGCCCGGTGGCGGGAGCGGGCTTCGCGGGGGCCAGCCTCACCGGCGTCTGTCGCGCAGGGCGGTGATCGGCGCGGCCGTGGGTCTGTGCGTCGTGGCGGGGGCGGTCGCCCTGGGCGTGACGATGTTCCGGCCCGCTCCCACGCCCGTTGTCGACCGGACCGTCGCCCGGGCGACCGACAGCTACTACCAGTTCACCCGCGCCGACAACGACGCCGCCATCGTCCTCTATGAGCGGGCGCTGAAGGCCGATCCGAACGCGCCGGAGGCCCAGGCGGGTCTGGCCGGGGCCCTGGTCCAGAAGCATATGCGCTGGCCCGACGGGCGGGACGCGCCGCGTCCGAAGGGCAGCGCCCTGAGGGCGGCCCTGGCCTCGGGACGGCTTGCCGAGCCCGCCGCCGTCGCCGACCTGAAACGCGCCGTCGAACTTGCCGGGCGGGCGGCGGCGGCGCGGCTGCATGATCCGGAGGTTCAGCGCGCCTTCGGCCTGGCCCTGTCGGCGAGCGGCCGTCTGGCGGAGGCGGCGGTGGTCTATGACCGGGCCTTGGCCGAACACCCCGACGNNGCCGATCTTCTCGACATGGCGGGGCGTGGCGATGAGGCCCTGTCAACGCTGGAGCGCGCCTATGAGGGGATGGACCGGGCCTACGCCGCCGAGCCGGTCCGGGTCCGGCCCTGGCAGGCCGAGCTGGGTCTGGAGATCGGGCGGCGCCATGAGGCGCGGTCGGAGATCGCGAGCGCCCGGGCCTGGTATCGCCGCACCCTGGCCGACGACCCCTCGGCGACGGCCGCCGCCGCCCGGCTCGCCGCCCTCCCGCCCGATCCGGCTTGAGGTCTTTCGGAGAATTCGGCGTCCGCCCTTGCGTTTCAACGCGCTGTAACGCATCTGCCTCCGCATGACCGATCAGAGCCTGCCCGATCTCGCCATCGTCTATGAGCATCCCGAATGGTTCGAGCCGCTGTTTGCGGCGCTGGACCGGCACGGCGTTTCCTATGTGAAGGTTCCGCTGGCCGGGAACACCTTCGACCCGGCGGGATCGCCCGCGCCGGCGAAGGTGGTGTTCAGCCGGGTGGCCATGTCGTCCTTCCTGCGCGAACCTGAGCATCCGATCTTCTACGCCCAGAGCCTGTTCGAGCATTGGCAGGGGCAGGGGACGCGGGTGGTCAACGCCTCGGCCCTGAACATCGACACCTCCAAGGCGCGGCAGATGTCACTGATCGCCCGGCTGGGGCTGAAGGGGCCGGCGACGCGCGTGGCGCACCGTCAGGCCGACATCCCGGCGGCGGCCGAGGGCCTGCGCTTCCCCGTTCTGGTCAAGGCCGACATCGGCGGCGCCGGGGCCGGCATCACCCGCTATGAGAGCCCCGAAAAGCTGGCCGAGGCCGCGGGAGAGAAATGGTGCCCGGTCGGGGTCAACGGCCTGTCGCTGATCCAGGAATACGCCCCGCGCCGCGACGGCAAGATCACCCGGGTCGAGACCCTGGGCGGCAAATATCTCTACGCCATCGATATCGAGAGCCCGGGCGACGCCTTCGACCTGTGCCCCGCCGACGCCTGTCTGGTGCGGCCCGGCGCCCCGACCCTGACCATGACGAAAACGACGCCGTCGCCGGAGATCATCGATGCGGTCGAGCGGCTCGCCGTGGCGGGCGAGCTGGAGATCGGCGGCATCGAATATCTGATCGACGATCGCGACGGGTCGGTCCTGTTCTACGACATCAACGGCCTGTCGAACTTCGTGGCGAAGCCGGCCGAGGTGCTGGGCTTCGACCCGCACGACAATCTGGTCGAATGGCTGGTCGGCATCGTCGCCGAACAAACTCTCAAGGCGGAGAAGGCGGCATGAGGTACGGCTATTGGGCCCCGGTCTTCGGCGGCTGGCTGAGGAATGTCGCCGACGAGCCGCGCGCCTCCTGGGAGCATCTGTCGGCCATCGTCAAACGCTCCGAGGAGATCGGCTATGACCTGACTCTGGTCGCCGAGCTGAACCTCAACGACATCCAGGGCATCGACGCCCCGGCCCTGGACGCCTGGTCGTCGACGGCGGCTCTGGCGGCCGTGACCTCGAAGATCGAGCTGATGACGGCGGTGCGGCCGAACTTCCACCAGCCGGCCCTGTTCGCCAAACAGGCCGCCAATATCGACCGGATCTCCGGCGGCCGTCTGGCCCTGAACGTCGTCTCGTCTTGGTGGGCGAAGGAGGCCGAGAGCTATGGCCTGCAGTTCGACCAGCACGACGACCGCTACGCCCGCACCACCGAATGGCTTCAGGTGCTGGACCAGCTCTGGTCCGATCCGCGCACGGACTTCTCGGGGTCCTACTACGAACTGAAGGACGCCATCGTCGAACCCAAGCCCCTGTCGACGCCGGAACGCCGCCGTCCGGTCATCTACGCCGGCGGTGAATCCGAAGCGGCCAAGACCCTGATCGCCCGCCACTGCGACGCCTATGTCATGCACGGCGATACGCCCGAGGTGATCAGGGACAAGATCGCCGACATGAAGGCGCGCCGCGAAGGCTTCGGCCTGCCGCCGATGCAATTCGGCATGGCCGGCTACGCCATCGTTCGCGACACCGAAGCCGAGGCGCAAGGCGAGCTGGCGCGGATCACCACCATCCCGGGTCTCGCAGAAGGCACGCCGCCCGCCGGCTTCGCCAATTTCGACCAGTGGCTGTCGGGCACCCAGCTGGAGCGGGAGCTGAAGATCCGCGAATACTCGGTCTCCAACCGCGGTCTGCGCCCCGGCTTCGTCGGCACGCCCGAAACCGTCCGGGAACGGATCGAGGAATTCGAAGCCGCCGGCCTCGACCTCGTCCTGCTTCAGATGTCGCCCCAGGCCGAGGAGATGGAACGCTTCTCCGCCCAGGTCATCCGCCCGAACTGACCTCTAGGCCGTCGCCTCGACGTGACTGTCCGTGCCGCCGTGCTGGACGCGGCGGGCGCGGATGTACATCTCGACGCGCTGGACGATGATCGTTCCGACCACGAAGACCAGGAAGGCGTCGGCGACGGCCGTGGCGTTCAGACCCCAGGCAGCGGCATGGGGCTCGAGGAAGGCGCTGAGCGCGCGGCGGCCCAGCAGCAGGATGACGATCAGGATCATGCCGATGGGCGAGGCCTGGGCCTTCAGCGTGCCGTCGGCATGTTTTTCGATCGTGGTCATCTTGCCGCGCCACCAGCCGGCGACGCCGCCGAGGATCAGGCCGACGGTCAGGACGACCCAGTCGAGCGCCGCGAAGGGGGCGTGGCTGGCGCCGGGCTGTTTGCTGGTTCCCCAGATCGCCAGGGCCATCAGGGGCACGATGATGGCCGGAGCGACCCACAGATACTGCGGCCGCAGGGTTCTCGGGGCCCGGTTGCGGAGCACGACCATCAACAGGGCGAGGCCCACGGCGATGAGCGGAATATACTGTTGCGGCGTCATGCCCGGTGTCCCCCTGCGGCAGGGCGCCGCAGGGCTCAGACTATGACGGGAACCCGGCTTCGGGGAAGGGGTCTAGACCTTCACGACCGTCTGTTCGATGGCGCCGAAGATCGAGTGATGCTTGTCGTCCAGCATCTCGATGCGGACCGTGTCGCCGTACGTCAGGAAGGGTGTTTCGGGCGCGCCGCGCAGGATGGTCTCGACCGTGCGGACCTCGGCGATGCAGCTGTAGCCCAGGCCGCCCTCGGCGACCGGCCTGCCCGGGCCGCCGTCGGCGCCCTTGTTGGACACCGTGCCCGATCCGATGATCGTCCCCGCCGCCAGCGACCGCGTCTTGGCCAGATGGGCGATCAGGGTCCCGAAGTCGAAGGTCATGTCCACGCCCGCGTCGGCGCGGCCGAAGGGCTGGCCGTTCAGCTGGACGGTCAGTTCGCCGTGCAGCTTGCCGTCCCTGAAGCGGTCGCCCAGCGCATCCGGCGTCACGAAGACGGGCGAGAGGGCGCTGGCGGGCTTGGACTGGACGAAGCC
>DBBK01000243.1:6997-15286 GCA_002292165.1 Brevundimonas sp. UBA986 | reverse complement strand
GGTGAAGCTGAACTGGCAGCCCGTCGACCGCTCCTGACCCTGGAAGACCACACCGCAGATGGTGTTGGGATAGGCCGGGTGGCGCATGCGGTTCAGGACGACCTGGGCGACGGCGGCCTGGCCCTGGGGCGTCTCGTTTCCGGCCTCGTAATAGATGGCGGCGGTCATGCAGTCGACGGCGCGTGAGTACTGGACGATGTCGTCGGGCGACATGATGAAGGGCTTGGCGGCCTGGAGCGGCAGGTCCGAGAAGGGGATGGAGTCGTTGAAGATCTGGGCCGCGGCGGCGTCGAGCTGACGCACGGCGTCCGGGGCCAGGGTGAACTCGTCCGGCGTCAGGGGGCCGGACAGGGGGGCGCGGGTGTTGTGAACGCCCGGCGCGGCGGCCAGGCGGCTCTCCTGCTGGATTTGCGCCAGACGCTGGGTCAGGACCAGGGTGAGGGCGGCGGCGACGATCAGCAGACAGCCGAGACCGGCCAGAAGGCTGGGGGCCAGGTCCAGGAAGCGCAGTCCCAGCAGACGGTTCAGAAACGCCGCCAGCGGCCCGGGCAGGCGCGCGAACGGTTCTTCCGGAAGATTGGTGTCCAGGGTCATGGAGTTCCGAACAGGTTGCCGATGGGGGACCGTGCGAGGATCGATTAGAACCGTCTCGCGACGAGGCCAACCTCATTCACGGTCGCAGAGCATCATTCGTGCCACGATAGGGACGAACCCTGAGAGGCGGTCGAGGCCCGTCAGCGTCGCCCGAAGCTGAACTGGCAGCCCAGGAGGAAGGCCCAGAAGGCGGCGATCGACGGCACCTGCAGGCCGAAATCGACCGTGCCGTGGACCAGGACGACCACGCTGGCCGCGATCACCCCGCGCAGCAGGGTCTGGCCCTTGCGCAGGTTGAAGGTGCGCCAGACGGCCGCGACCAGGATGGTCGCGATCAGCAGGAACATCGGCAGGGCGCCGATGATGCCGGCCTCCTCGAGCCATTGCAGATAGACGTTGTGGACCGCCCGCACGCTCCACAGGGCGTGGTAGTTCTGGTCGGTGGTGATCTGGCTGTTGATGTCGGAGAAGGAGCCGAGGCCGTAGCCGAACAGGGGGGAGGCGGTGAAGGCCTGCCAGTGGGCGACGAAGATGTCGCCGCGCGTGACCTTGTCGGTCTGGACGGTCTGGAGACGGTCCCACAGCAGATCGTTGCCGCCGATCGCCAGGAACAGGGCCAGGACCGCGAGGACGCCGCCGGCGATCAGCAGGGGCATCCGGTCGCGCTTGGCGTCGAACAGTTCCCAGATCATCAGGACCAGGGCGCCCACGACCGTCGCCGTCAGCCCCATGCGCGAGGCCGTCAGCAGCAGACAGGTCATCGACATCAGGACGCAGGCCAGGGAGACGGCGACCTTGCCGAGGGTGCTGGCGGGGTCGAGGCCGCGGGTCTGGCGCCAGTCGCGCAGCAGGGCAGCCAGGCCGACGACGGTCAGCATGCCGAAGACCGTCGCGCCGCTGTTGGCGCTGAGGAAGCCGCCCGACAGACGCGGACCGACCATGAGCTGGGCGCCCGAGACGAAGGAGAGGAGGGAGATCAGGCCGTAGCCGGCGCCGACCAGAAGCACGACGCGCACCGTGGCCCGGGCCCAGGACATGCGGGCCGATTGCAGGCAGCCGACCAGGAAGATGCAGCCGAGGCCCAGCAGCTTGGCGATCTCGAACAGGGTGGCGGGCGGATTGACGGTGATCGAGCCCTTTTCGACCCCTGCCCAGGCCCAGATCGGGTGGGCGCCGCCGGGGGCCAGGTCGGTGAAGCTCCACAGGGCCGCTGCCAGGGTCAGGCCGAACAGGATCGCCAGAGGCGTCANNGGCGAGATGTCGTGCAGACCCCGGCGCACCGTCGGAAAGGCCAGGGCCACGCACAGGCTGAGCGCCAGCAGGACGGTGAACCACAGGGCCGCGATCGGCTGGTTCGCCCCGAAGGTCAGGTGGGCCGCGCAGAGCAGGGCCGGCGCCGCGCCCAGCGCCGCCATGGTCTTCCAGCCCAGGGAATCGCTCCCGCCGCCGCCGCCGCCGCCCGTGCCGGACGTCGACGCCGGTGCGAAGCTGGTGCTGGATCGCCGGCGACGGCGCGGGGACGAGGTGTCGGTCATGGTCCGACTATACGGCGCCGCTTAAGGCTCAGGAAGCGTAGTACTTCTTGTAGTCCGCATAGTAGTAGCCGGCGTCACCGTAGCCGTAGCGCGACTGGGCGATCATATCGACCTGGGTCAGGGCGATACCGGCGACATGGGCGCCCGACTGTTCGAGCAGCTTGATCGCGGTGGCGATGGCCTTCTCGGGGGTCTTGCGCCAGCGGGTCAGGAAGACGACGGCGTCGGACTGGCCGGCCAGGACGCGGGTGTCGGCGACGGCCAGGACGGGCGCGGTATCGAGGATGATCAGATCGAACTGGCCGCGCAGATGCGTCAGCAGCTGGGCCATCGCCTGCGACCCGAAGACGTCCTTGGGCGTGAAGCTGTTCTTGGCCAGCGGCAGGATCGTACAGCCCGACGGCTCGTCGAGGTGCATGGCGGACTCGAGCGAGGCCGTGCGGTTCAGAACCTCGAGCAGGCCGACCTCGGGTTCGACGCCCAGCAGACGGTTGACGTTGCGGCGGCGCAGGTCGCAGTCGACCAGGATGACGCGGGCGCCCGACTGGGCGGCGATACGCGCCAGGCTGACCGAGGTCGTCGTCTTGCCCTCGGCGGGCAGGGCGGAGGTCATGGTGATGACCCGGATGTCCTGACCGATCCGCGAGTAGAGGATCGAGGCGCGCAGGGCGCGGACCGCCTCGGCGAAGCTGGAGAGCGGCCGTTTGAGGATGTAGTCGGCCGGGGTCTCGTCGCGGTCGACAGCGTCGGCGACCGAGGACAGCATCGGCACCGAACCCAGGTGGGGCAGGTGGAATTTGCGCTCGATGTCGTCGCCGGTGGTGACGCCGGAGTCGAGCATCTCGGCGAGGACCACGGCGGCCATGCCGGCCGCGATGGCCAGGATAAGACCGATGGCCAGGTTCAGGCCGATGTTCGGCGAGCTGGGGCCGGTCGGAATGGCGGCGCGCGACACGATGCGGGCGTCGGACTGTTCGATGCCTTCCTGCGAGCTGGTTTCCTTGAAACGGTCCAGGAAGGATTGATACAGGGTCCGGACGGACTCGGCGTTGCGTTCCAGCTCGTTCAGCCGAACGGCGGCGGCGTTGTTGGCGGCCAGGGTGCCGCGGGCGCCGCCCAGGCTGCCGGCCATGGAGGCGGTGCGTTCGCGCGAGACCTGGGCCTGGGCTTCCAGGTTGGAGATGATGCGCTGGATCTCGGCCTGGATCTGGCTGTCGATGTCGGCCAGTTCGCGCTGGGCGCGCAGCATGTCGGGGTGGCGCGGACCATAGCGGCTGGACAGGTCGGCGACGCGGCCCGAGACCTCGGCGCGACGGGCGCGCAGCTGTTGAACGACCTGCGAACCCAGGGCTTCGCCGACGTCTTCGCCGGTGGAGCCCTTGGCCAGTTGCTGGCGAGCGGTGCGCAGGCGGGCCTCGGCCTCGGCCTGCTGAGTGCGGACGCCAGCCAGTTGCTGGTTGTAGGCCGAGATTTCCTGTTCCGTCAGCGAGGCGCCCGAGGTGCTCAGCAGGTTGTTGCTGGCGCGGTACTGGGCGACGGCGGTTTCAGCCTGCTCGACCTCGCCGCGCAGCTCGCCGAGGCGACCGTTCAGCCAGGTGTTGGCCTGACGGGTGGCGTCGAACTTGGCTTCCAGCTGTTCCAGCAGATAGCGGTCGGCGAAGGTGTTGGCGATCTGGGCCGCCTTGGTCGGATCTTCGGAGGTGAAGCCGACGCTCATGACATAGGTCAGGCCGGCGCGGCGGATCGACAGGCGTTCAAGAACGGTGTCGACGACCTTTTCTTTCTCTTTCTGGGCGTCGACCTGGCTCATACGGGCGCGGGCCGCGTCCGGCGCCGCGGCGCCGAAGAGGGCGCCCACGCCGTTGACCACGGAGCGGACCAGGCCGGGCTTGCCGAGGGCGGGGTTGAACTCGGGGTCGTTCTGGAGCTTGAGCACGTCCACGACGCGCTCGGCCAGGTGACGGGACTTGAGGATTTCAACCTCGGTATCGACCACGCCGGTGTCGGCCGAGAGGCCGGACAGAACCGCCTGGGTGTCGACGACATTCTCCTTGCGGGTGTCGATCATCAGGTTGGCGGTGGCGGTGTAGAGCGGGGTCGCCCGCGCCGTCACCACGACGGTCACCACCAGCACCAGGACGGCGATGGCCGCGAACAGCTTCAGCCGGCGGCGGAAGGTCGCGATCAGGCGGTGGATGTCGACGATCTGGGCGATCTCGCCCAGGGCGCCGCGCGCGCCTCCGCCCCATCCCGCGGGCCCAAAGGAGTTGTTCTCGGGCGCGGGGCGCGGATCGGTGCTGACGGTCATGGACGCGGTTTTACAGTCTAGTTCTTGATAAGCCGTTAGAACTGGGTGACCAGCGAGACCATCAGCTTGTTGAGATCGAAGTTCACACCGCTGTCGGCGCCGTCCGAGTTCTGCTCGTAGTGGCTGGCGGTGACGCTGGCGCCGAGGTGACGGTTGATCAGATAGGTCGCGCTGGCCTGGGCGCCGAAGCGCTTGTCGGTGCGATCGATACCGTCATAGTCGTCGTTGCCGTAGGAGACCTGGCCGCTGAGGATCACGTTGCGCATGAACTCGTGATCGACCTGGACGGCGGCATTGGTCGAGACGTAGCCGCCCGAACCGGCGATCGCCGAGTCCTCGATGGTGCGGGCGCCCGTGAAGGTGACCGTGGTCAGCTGGGTCGGGAACCATTCCAGCGAAACGCGCGCGCCCAGGCCGCTCAGGTCCTTGTAGGCGCTTTCGTCGAAATTCTGTTCGATATAGCCGGCGGCGATTTCACCGCGGGCCACGGCGCCCAGCTCGAAGTTGGCGCCGGCCAGGATTTCATAGCCCGAGGAGTCGCGCGCGGCGATGGTCGGGGTCGAGGCGACGTCATAGTTGCGGTCGTTGGCGCTGGCCTGGACGAAGAGGGCGGTCGCCGGGCTGAGGGCGACGTCGACACGACCCGTGAGGCTGCTGTTGACGCGGTCGCGGTCGTCCTGATCGACGACGGCGCCGGTGGAGGTGAAGCCGTCCTTGTAGTCGAAGCTGCGGATGTCGCCGCGGCCGGAGAGCTTGACCCGGCCGGCCGTGCGCGTCGCGGCGATATAGCCGGAGGCGGCGTCGTACTCGATCGGCTCGGCGGCCTGGGCCCCCGAGCTGGCGGCGGTGCGCGGCTCGTGGAACTGGCCGTAGCTGGCGCCGCCCACGATGTTCATGGCGCGCGAGACG
Organism: Brevundimonas sp. UBA986; assembly: GCA_002292165.1. Classification (GTDB taxonomy): domain Bacteria; phylum Pseudomonadota; class Alphaproteobacteria; order Caulobacterales; family Caulobacteraceae; genus Brevundimonas. Next base: position 9,940 of record DBBK01000243.1, on the reverse strand, counting down.
TCCAGGCGCGCGGCGCCGCCCAGATCGTAGTCGGTGGTGTTTTCGCTGGTGTAGTTGGAGTACCGCGAGATGGTCGAGCGGGCGTAGGCCGTGATCGAGCTGCGGTTCCAGTCGGTGGACACCGCGACTTCGGGGCGAAGACGCAGGATGACGTCGTCGACGGCGCCGGTGGCGGTCGCGAAGACGTTGTCGTTGTACTCGCCGACGATGTCGAGCTTGGGATAGACGGTGAAGCCGCCCATCGGCAGGCCCATCGCTTCATATTCGGGGTGGGGCCGGTCGCGAACGGCGACGCTGCGGTCGCGCGCGAACATATCGCCCGATTGCGCCTGGGCCTGGGCCAGGCTGCCGGACGTCGACTGAGCCAGAGCCGAACCGGCCTGGGCGGCGGCGCCCATGGCGATCAGAACAGTCAGACTTCTGCTAACAATCGACATGGATCATCTATCCCGCCGAGATGGCGGGCCCCAAAGTTTGAAAAGATTATAGCTCTCGTGGATGGGGCCTGTGTTTCCACAGGCCCCTCCGAGACTTAGGTCGTGGGGCGGTAGTCCGAACCGCCGCCGCCGCCGCCCGACGAAGCGGGCGGGGGAACCGGAGCGCCGCCGCCGGACGAACCGCCGGAGGCCGGAGCGCCACCGCTGCTGCTGCTGAGCGACGAGACCTGGGCGGAAACGGCGCCGAGGGCGGCCGAACCCGAGGCGGACAGGGCGCCCGAGGACGTCATGTTCGAACGGGCGATCGACAGGGCGGCCAGGGCCTGGTCCGGGGTCGCGCCGCTGGCGGCGATCGCCTGTTGGACGGCGGCCTGGACCTGGGCGGAGGCGGCGTCGCCGCTGAGGCCGGCGGCCGCGGCGGCCGTCTGGGCCTGGGTGACAGCAGCCTGGATGCTGGCGGCCAGGGCGGCGACGTCAGCTTGAACCGAGGCGGCGAGGGTGACGGCCGGAGCCGCGACGACGGCGAGAGCGCCGACGGAGGCCAGCGTCCGGGACGCCACCGCGAAAATCATGGATTTCATCATGTTGGAGTCCCTTTTAAGCTCTTGGAAACAGAATGCCCAAACATGGGTCAATCGTAAAGCCGATCCGTGTTATATCGCCGTTTTGCGGCGCAACATTGGATCGTCTGTGTCTTGCCGGTCACGTCTTACGGCTTTTGAGCGAGGTTTTTCGCTTGCAGGGTGAGGGCGTGGGCATGTGTGAACGTCGCGGCCATGCGTCCGGCGGGATCGTTAATGGAATCAATGTTCCAGACCGGCTGCTGCCACGCGATGAGCGTGGTGTGTTCCTGGGTCGCCTCGGCGCGGATCTGCGGCGTCAGTTCGCCCCAGTGATCATAGAGGAAGGTGAGGCGCCAACCGGTGACGTCGGCGCCGAAGGGTGCGACGGAATAGGACCGCTCGATCGCGTCGAGGGCCTCGGCGTCGAGGGGGCGACCGTCGCGAGACTTTATATATGCGATGCGAAGCCAGGCGGCGGCGGACAGGGGCGCGGCCTTGATCGCGGCGCGGTCGGCGGCCATGGCCTCGGCCGCGGGGGTTTCCGGCGAGGTCGCCGCGAGGTCCGCGCGCGCCTCGGCGCCGACGCCCAGGCCGGCGAGAACGGGGAGGGGTGTCGCCGGCGAGCCGGCCCCGATCGCCAGGGCCGCGCCCGACATGAGAGTCGTCGCGGCGAGGGCCGCGCAAGCGCCGAGTTTGATCCTGTAGCTGTCGGAGGCTTTCACCGCGAACTCCCTGTCGTCACATTCTTACGCTCTTCAAGCGTTACATTGATATCTTCTTGATGGATTTGTGTGAAAGAGCGAGGGGTTTCGCGTGGGGCTTGTAGCGGTTGGACTGGGCTGACCGATCGGCTAATATTGCGCTGCAGCAAGGGGTTCTGATTATGACGTGGCTTCGGGGAATGTTTTTGGGCTTGGTGCTGCTGTTCGGCGTTGCCGGATGCGGCGGCGGCGGCCCCCTGCCGGGAACCGGCGGGCCGGTCACCGTGGCCGATCTTCAGGACGCGCCGGTGCGCACAGTTCCTGAGTACAAGCTGGGCCCGGCGGACAAGCTGCGCGTCAACGTCTTCGGCGAAGAAGCCCTGACCGGCGAGTTCCTGGTCGGCGGTTCTGGCAAGGTCTCCCTGCCGCTGATCGGCGAGGTCCAGGCCGCGGGCCTGACCATCGCCCAGTTCCAGGAAGAGATCGCCCAGGCCCTGCGCCAGGGCTATATCAATGAGCCCCGCGTCAGCGCCGAGGTGCTCAACTACCGCCCCTTCTATATTCTCGGCGAGGTGAACAAGCCCGGCGAGTACCCCTACACCAACAATCTGACGGTGCTGAACGCCGTGGCGACGGCCGAGGGCTTCACCTATCGGGCCGATACGCGCCGCGTCTATATCAAGCGCCAGGACTCGGCGAGCGAGCAGGTCTTCCCCCTGAACGCCGTCACCCAGGTGGCGCCGGGCGACACCATCCGGATCGGCGAGAGGTTCTTCTGATCGCCGATCAAGGACCTGGGGATCGACGTCTTCGGATTGGGGACTTGCCGTCGGGGCTGAAAGCTCCGATGTGGCGTTCATGATCGGATCCCTCTTCCGCAAGGCCAAACCCGCCGTCCGGCGCGCCGCGAGCGTGCCGGACGGTTCGGTCGTCTGGGCCGTCGGCGACGTGCATGGCCGCGCCGACCTGCTGCTTCCGCTGCTGACCGAGATCGTCGGCGACCTTCGCGCGACCAAGCCGGCGCGGCCGGTGATCGTGATGCTGGGCGACTATGTCGACCGCGGCGCCGATTCGAAGGGCGTCATCGACCTTCTGTGCAAGCTGTCCGATGTCGAGGACATCGAGACCCATTTCCTGCGCGGCAATCACGAGGAACGCTTCGAGGCATTCCTGAGCGAGCCCGAGCTGGGGCCGTCGTGGTGCGAGTACGGCGGGCGCGAGGCGCTGCTGTCCTACGGCGTG
>DBBK01000243.1:0-6982 GCA_002292165.1 Brevundimonas sp. UBA986 | reverse complement strand
GGGCGAGATCGAAGGCTGGGTCGAGGCCTCGGCCAATCTGGGCGCGGCCCTGCCGGACAGCCACCGCAAATTCCTGGCGCGCCAGCGCTCGTCGTTCGAGATCGGCGACTATTTCTTCGCCCATGCCGGCGCGCGTCCGGGCATCGCCCTGGCCGAGCAGTCGGAGCAGGATCTGATGTGGATTCGCGGTGACTTCCTGGGCGGCCGCACGCCGTTCGAGAAGGTGGTGGTGCATGGCCACACGCCGGAGGAGGCTGTCCACGCCGACGGCCGCCGCATCGGAATCGACACCGGAGCCTACGCCACCGGCGTCCTGACCGGGCTGAGGCTTGAAGGCGAGACGCGCCAGCTGCTGCAGACCCGCGCCATCGGCAAGACGATCGAGACCTCGCGCCGGGCGATCTAGCCACTCCGAAAGAGCGCGGCTCTCCAGAAACAGCGACGCCCGGTCACTGCGGTGACCGGGCGTTTCATTTTTGGGACGTGTGTCGCCTCAGGCGGCAACCCCTCAGACGGCGGCCCTCAGGCCGCGACGCTGACCCATTCGAAGACGCTGCCGGGCGCCTGGCGTTCGCGCCAGGTGTAGCCCGTGCGGTCCCAGCGGGAGATCCAGGACGACAGGTTGTCCAGCACGACCTCGCCGGTGTCGCCCGCGACCAGCAGGACGGCGTGGCTTTCACCCCACTGAGTGTCGACGATGGCGATGGACAGGACCTCGGCGGGCACGCCGGCGGCGATCAGCGCCTGGCGCTTGGCCAGGACGTAGTCTTCGCAATCGCCCCGGGCGACGCGGCCGGTCGGAACTTCCCAGAAGTCGGGCTTGCCGTAGTTGGACTGGTCCGAGGTCTGGCGGATGCCGCGGTTGACCGTGCGGTTGACGCGGTTGAGCAGGGCCCAGGTGTCCGCGTCGAGGGGCAGGACGGCGACATCATTGTCGGCGCGCTGTTCGGCGCGGTCCTGGATCCTGGACGAAGGTGCGGTGAAGGCGTCGGCCGAGGCGGCGCCGGCGGCGTCCGGCAGCGGCGTGGGATGAATGCGCGGAGCCGGCACGCCGAGGCGGGCGAAGGTGCGGGCCATCGGATTGCCGGCGACCTCGGCGGCCGAGGCGGCCTGATAAGCCACGCCATCGGCCGAGGCGTCCACGGCCTGGGAGCCGAAGTCCTCGGCGGAGACCGCGCCTTGCGAGACAATGCGCATGGGACGCGACGTGGCGACCGGGCGCGCCGGCATATTCCGTTGTGAGGCGGCAGTCTGGGCGTTCGGGAAGACCCGGCTCCAGTCATAGTTTCCGCGACCGGCTGCCGGGGCGGAGACCGGCGTGGCGCGGCCGGCGGCCGGCGCGGCGGCGTTCGGCCGGGTGAAGGCCTGCTGCCAGAACAGCTGCGACGCCAGACGCGACACCGCGGCCGGATCGCGCGCATCGGCGGCGGATCGCTCGCACTGCGTCGGCTCACGCCGGCAGAAATCCAGGAAGCCGCCGGGCGCGGGCGCCGCGACGCCGAGCGGCATGGCGACGCGTGTGGCCTGACCGGCTTCACCGGCCAAGGCGGTAGAAGCCCCCAAGGCTCCGACAGCAAAAATCATCAGTGCCGCGCTTCTGCGCAGACGGTAGCGAGACATAGGTGTTCTCCGATCCCCACGGAGACAATGCCATCAGAAGTAAAAGATGAGTTTTACGAACGTTGTTGCTGGTTAATGTACCGGGTTGGTTGATCGTAAAGTAAGGTTAATTCACGTATACCATGCCGTTGTTCTAAAATGGGACAGGGCTCTATTACTTTAGTCGAAAAGGGGAGGGGAGGGGCGTTCGCCTTGGCCTGACCGCCGGCGCTGGCTATACCGGGGGCTCAGCCTGCGGGCGTGGCGGAATCGGTAGACGCAACGGACTTAAGCTGAGGATTGAGTGCGCCGGGGGAAATCCCGGACGTAGAACCGCTCAAATTCGGGGAACCCTTTCAACTGGCGATCCCGAGCCAAGCCCGCCGACGTTCGCGTCCCGGGAAGGTGTAGAGACTAGACGGGCGGCGTCTAAAGCCATCGGCCGAACGGCCGGGGTCATGACGAAGGGATAGTCCAGACCACGAACGGCCTGTTCTTGCGGGGCGGCGGCGAAAGCCGAGGTGGTATGAAAATCCGTCGGGCATCGCCCATGCCGGTTCGATCCCGGCCGCCCGCACCACCGCCTTTCCGATCCGGCCGCTCCAACCCGGAATTCCCTCAATCGTAGAGCGCGAAGCCTCGCGCTTTCCGTGAGTTGCATGCAGCGGCCGCGCTGGACTGCCGTCTGACTCGCAGCCTAGTTTGTCGGACAGAGGAATCCCGAATGTCTCACCAGCCGCTGACCGCGCGAGAGATGCAGTGCCTGGAGTTGGCCGCGCAAAGGCTGAGCGACCAGGAGATCGCCGACCGGCTGGGCATCAGCCGGCGGACGGTGGCCGCGCACTTCCAGAGCATCTTCGGAAAGCTGGGCGTGCGGGACCGACGGCGGGCGGCCGAGCGCCTCGGCATTCAATACCTAGGCGCCGCAATACCGATATCCGGGGCGGCCGTTTCCACCCCTGATGCCGGGGCCGAGGCGGTCAACGACCTCGTCGCGACGGACCGTGATGCGGCTCCTTCGTCCCAAGGATGGTCCATCCCTCCGGCTCCGGAGCGGCGGGCTCTCCGACTGGCGCTGGTGCTCGCTTTCGCGATCGGAGGGACGGTGTTGGCGGTGGACGGCGCCGCGATCCTGAGCATGGGCATGGAGCTCATCCAGAGGTCGGCGCCGGCCGGAGCTCGCTGAGGCGGACGCCAACATACTCATCCCGCCATGGGGCGGAGGGATACCTTCATGTCGAACATCAGCACACTGCCGACCTCCTCCCGGTCGACCCTGCAAGCGAAGCGCGCCCTGGGGGCCAGGGCCGCTCGCGAACTGCGCACGGCCGAACACCAGCTGGATCACGCCCTGGCCACGCACCTCGCCCTGGCCCAGACCCTGATCATGGGGCGGCTGGAGATCGGTGTGGCGGCGGCCGCAGGTCAGGAAGCCCTGGCCGAACTGACACGGGCCATCGGCCTGGCGGTCGAGGCCCGCGGCGCGACCATTCGCGCCCATGAAGGCCTGCTTCAGACCGCCGAAGAGTTCTCCGTGCCGTGGCGAATGGAAAGCCCCACCGAAACCAAGCCGGGCAGTACGGCTCCGCTGGCCTCGGCCGTGGCCTGACCAGAGCCAGGCGGGCGGTCACACAAGTCGGGCCGCTCAGGGCCAAGGCAGGGTAGAGTCGGCGTTCCGGGATGAATCTTCTTCAGTACCTCCTCATGGCGCCGACCGTCCTCGTCCTGGCCGGTCTGCTGTGGTTCGGCCAGCGCGAGGATCGCCTGGGGGCGGCGGTGTTCGTCACCGCCATCCTGGCCCCGCCTGTGCTCGAGCCCCTGGTGATCGGAAACGTCCGCTGGGGGCTGGGGCTGATGTCCATCGGCCTGCTGACGTCCCTGATCGCCCTGGTCATGGTGTCCCGCCGTTGGTGGATCATCGCCGCAGCGGGCTTTCAGCTGGCGGCGACCTCGAGCTACGCGATCGCCATCGCACAGCCTGAGCTGCTGATCTGGACCGGCGTGTCGCTTCGGCTGGTGCTCTGGATGCTTCAGATGGTCGCCTGCGGCTTCGGCATCGCGGAGGCCGTGTCGGCCCGCCGGAACTCCCAATCCCATTCCCGGGCCCAGGCCCGACCTTTTTCGACAGAAATCACCCGATGAAAAAATCCGACACCCAATGGACGTTCGAATCCGCCGCCGCCTTCTGGCGCGAGTGGTCGGTCCAGGATCTCGAGCCGGTCTGGGAGCGCTTCGCCTCGGCCGAGAAGTTCCTGCTGGACTGGGAGCCCGCGAGCCCCGGAGAGGCCGGGGCCATGCTGGAGGTCCTGCTCCAGACCGTGGCCTCGCGCAGCGACGGACGCGACCAGACGGCCCTGGCGCACCTGCGCCGCTATGTAGAGGATCTGCCGAAAGTGTGAGGGACGGGATGGGGCAGGGGGCTTCCAATTTCGTCCGGACGCGCGCCATTCTGTCCACTGGAACGGTCGAAGAACCGTCCGGAGGAACAAGACCATGGCTTTCCTGGACTGGATCGCACCCCTGTCGCCCGTGAAGCGTGACGAAACGCGTGAGCGCGTTTTCTCCGCCGATATGTGTCCCCTGACCTGGAGCTTCTGGGTGGTGGACGCCGAGGAGAACGCGCCCGACGATACGACCGTACATGGCGACCCGCGCCGGCGGACTTCCGGGGAAGCCTAGACAAAACGCCGCGTCGGGCTACGAGAGCCGCCCGGTCCAGCTAACTGTCACGCATCCGCCATGCGCGGACGCTAAGGGGCCGTCAGGTCATCGGAGCGTCCCCCTGTGAAGTCCACCACCGCGATCGTCTCGGCTCTTCTCATGCTGGGAGCCGCGCCGGCTCTCGCCCAAACCCCAGGGGAAGTTCCCGCGCCGGAACGGGCGCCGCTGCCGCCGTCGAACGTCGCCCCGGGCCGTCCGACGCTAGTGGTCACCATCGTGATCGACCAGTTCAGCGCCAATCTGTTCAACCAGTATCGCAGCCGGTTCACCGGCGGTCTGAAGATCCTGGCCGACCAGGGGCTGGTCTATACCAACGGCTTCCAGAGCCACGGCGTGACCACGACCTGCCCGGGCCACTCCACGGTCCTGACCGGCGCCCATCCGACCCATACCGGCATCCCGGCCAATGAGTGGATCGATCCGGCGACCGGCAAGGACCTCTACTGTCTGGCCGCGCCGCAAAACACCATCGCCGGACCGGCGCATGGCGAGAACGGCCGGGTCGGCTCCAACGCCCTGCTGGTCACCAACCTGCCGGACTGGGTCAAGGCGCAGAGCCCGCGGAGCCGCGTCTTCGCCGTCTCGGGCAAGGATCGGGGCGCGATCAATCTGGCGGGTCACCACGCCGACGGGACCTTCTGGATCGAAGGGCCGATGCTGACGACCTATGTCGAGCCGGGCCAGACGGCCGAGGCGCGGCTGGCGCCGATCGCGGCCTTCAATGCGGCCTACAAGGCGAAGCTGGCGGCGGATCCGAACCCGACCTGGACTTTCCAGCACGACCAGTGCCGTACCCTGCGGTCGACCTCGACCGTCGGCGGCCAGACATTCCACGCCGACCTGCCGCCTATGGAGGCCAATCTCGAGGACTCGCCCTACCTCGACGAGACCACCCTGGACGCCGCGACCTATCTGCTGGACAGCCAGCAACTGGGCCGGCGCGGGGTCGTCGACCTGCTGGGCGTCAGCCTGTCGGGCACCGACAAGATCGGCCACGCCTATGGCACCCAAGGCCCCGAGATGTGCGAGCAACTGCTGCGCATGGACGAGGCTCTGGGCGCCTTCCTCGGCCGCGTCGCGGCGACGCCGGGCGCCATCGTGGTCCTGACCGCCGACCACGGCGGCTCGGACTTCCCCGAGCGGATGACGGATCGCGGCGCGGTCGCCGGCCGCTATGACACCACCATGCTGCCGCGCATCAATGCCCGGCTGAAGACCCAGTTCAACCTGACCGACAACCCCCTGCAGAGCGGCGGCACGGGCTTCATCGTCGCCGACAAGGATCACAAGGAGCTGCCGGAGCCGCTGCGCAGCCAGATCATCGCCGCCGCCATCCCGCTGCTGAACGCCGAGCCGAACATCGTCCTGGCCGTGCCGCGCGACGAGTTGCTGCAGGACCCGATGCCGCCCCGCGGCTTCAATCCGGAAGAGCTGACGATCCGCGAGCGGCTGCGCCTGAGCGCCGTCGCCGGGCGGGGCGCCGACATCCTGCGGGCCTATGCCTACAACCTGACCTCCAACGCCCGGATCGGCGGCTCGATCGCCAGCCACGGCTCGCCCTGGGACTATGACCGCCGCGTGCCGATCATCTTCTGGCGGCCCGGCGAGCGCGGCGAGGAGCATTTCTGGCCGTTGCGCACCGTCGACATCGCCCCGACCCTGGCCAATCTGGTCAATGTTCCGACGCCGGATACGGTCGACGGCGTCTGCCAGAACCTGGGCCTCTATGACGTCCCGGCCTGTTCGGTCGTCGAGGCGGAGCCGCAACCCAAACCCTGAAGCGGGTTTTGGGTTGATCGTTACAGGGCGTCACATCGTGTTTCCCGGCGGGGTCTGATCTACCGCCCCGCGTGTTACCTTGCCAGAAGGGCCACAGATTCCCGGCAAGGGATCAGGAAACGCGACCGAAGACGACGGAACGGGACAGTTCAATGATCAGAGCACGACGCGCGCGCATCGTCGCGACCCTGGGGCCCGCCAGCCGGGCGCCCGGCACGGTGAAGGCCCTGGCCCAGGCCGGGGTGGACGTCTTCCGCCTGAACTTCAGCCACGGCTCGCATGACGACCATGCCGCCGCCCTGAAGGCGGTGCGCGGGGCCGAGATGGCGCTGCAGCGGCCTCTGGGCGTGCTGGCCGACCTGCAGGGTCCCAAGCTGCGCCTGGGCCGGTTCAAGGATGTCGAGATCGACATCAAGCCGGGCCACAAGATGCGCTTCGACCTGGACCCGACGCCCGGCGACGAGACGCGGGTGCAGATGCCGCATCCGGAAATCTTCAAGGCGTTGCGCACGGGCCATCTGCTGCTGCTGGACGACGGCCGGGTGCGGCTGCGCGTCGGCGAGCGGACCGACGAATGGGCCGACGTCACCGTCGAGAGCGGCCACAAGCTCAGCGACCGCAAGGGCGTGGCGGTGCCGGAGGCCGTGATTCCGGTCTCGGCCCTGACGCCGAAGGATCGCGAGGACCTGGCCTTCGCCCTGCGCATCGGCGTCGACTGGGTGGCCCTGAGCTTCGTTCAGAAGGCCGAGGACATGGCCGAGCTGAAGCGGCTGGTCGGCGGCAAGGCGGCCTGCCTGGCCAAGATCGAAAAGCCCCAGGCCCTGGCCGATCTCGGCGCCATTCTGGACTACTGCGACGGCGTGATGGTCGCGCGCGGCGACCT
>DBBK01000033.1 GCA_002292165.1 Brevundimonas sp. UBA986 | reverse complement strand
GCGGATCACCGCGCCGGTCGGCGATGTGATGACGCCGATCACATCCGGCAGGAACGGCAGATCGCGTTTACGGTCGGGATCGAACAAGCCCTCGGCGCCCAGTTTCTTTCTGCGGTCTTCCAGCAGCTTCAGCAGCGCGCCTTCGCCCGCCAGTTCGACAGATTCGACGACGATCTGATAGCGCGAGCTTTTCGGATAGGACGAAATCCGGCCGGTGGCGATCACCTCCATCCCTTCTTCCAGCTTCAGGCTCAGCTTGCCGACTGTCCCGCGCCAGGCGACGGCATCCATCGCGGCGTCGGAATCCTTCAGCGTGAAATAAAGATGACCGGAACCGTGATAGTTCGGCCGCCCGACCTCTCCCCGCACACGCACGCGCCCAAAGGCGCCTTCAAGCGTATGCTTGATTGCCTGTGAAATTTCTCCCACGGAGAGCTCTGCGATATTGCCGCCGGGGGCGGGCTTCTCGCTGGAATCGAAGAATTGATCGGCCATGACGATTCGCATTCTATGTCATCAGATGAGTCGTTTGCCAAGTTTGTGGCAAATTTATGCAATGAATTTCAGGGAAAGAAGGAATGAAGGTTCTTGTCGTAGGCGGTGGCGGGCGCGAACACGCGCTGTGCTGGACGATTTCGGGCTCACCCCTGGTCGACAAGCTGTATTGCGCGCCCGGTAATGCGGGCATCTCCCAGGACGCCGAATGCATTGCCATCGGCGCCGAAGACATTGACGGGCTTGTCGCGTTTTCCGTTGAAAACGGCATCGAACTGGTGGTGATCGGCCCGGAAGGCCCGCTGGTGATGGGTCTCGCCGACCGGCTGAACGATGTCAACATACGCGCCTTCGGGCCGAGCGCGGCCGCCGCGATCATCGAAGGCTCCAAGGGCTACATGAAGGACCTGTGCGCCCGCTACGATATCCCGACGGCGGCCTATGGCCGGTTTATCGACCCAACTGCCGCCAAGGCCTTCATCGCCGAGCGCGGCGCGCCCATCGTGGTCAAAACCGACGGGCTGGCCGCCGGCAAGGGCGTGCTGATCTGCGAGACCGTGGACCAGGCGAACACAGCCGTCGACGACATGATGACTGGCGGCGCATTTGGCGACGCAGGCGCTGAAATCGTTATCGAAGAGTTTATGGTAGGCGAAGAAGCGAGTTTCTTTGCCCTGGTCGACGGCGAAAACGCGCTGCCGCTTGCCGCCGCCCAGGATCACAAGCGAGTCGGTGACGGCGATACCGGTCTGAACACCGGCGGCATGGGCGCCTATTCCCCCGCGCCCGTCTTCACGCCCGAGCTGGTCGAGACGGTGGAGCGTGACATCGTCGCCCCGACCATGACCGGCATGGCGGCCGAGGGCGCGCCCTATCGTGGCGTCCTCTACGTCGGGCTGATGGCCACGGCCGAAGGGCCCAAGGTCGTCGAATACAACGCCCGCTTCGGCGACCCGGAATGCCAGGTGCTGATGATGCGGCTGGCCGGGGACATCGTGCCGGTCCTGCTGGCCTGCGCGCGCGGCGATGTGTCCAAGGTCGCGCCGCCCGCCTTCAAGCCGCAGACGGTGATCTGTGTGGTCATGGCCGCCAAGGGCTATCCCGACAGCCCGCTGGAAGGCTCGATCATCCGCGGCGCCGAGCAGGACTTCGGCCCCCACGTCCAGGTCTTCCACGCCGGCACCAAGCGCCGTCCGGACGGCCAGCTGGTCGCCGCCGGCGGCCGCGTCCTCAACGTCTGCGCCGAGGGCGACGACATCGCCCAGGCCCGCGAGCGCGCCTATGAGGCCGTGCGCAAGATCGACTGGCCGGGCGGCTTCAGCCGCTCCGACATCGGCTGGCGCGCGTTGGACAGAGAGTAGGCTTTAAGCCCAGGCGAACAGCAGCCGGCCGGTGCCCATGCGCTCACGCAGGGTGGGCAGGTCGGTGTGGGCGGTGGAGAAGCAGCCGTAGCTGCGGCCCAGCTTGCCTTCGCGGGCGAGGAAGTCCGGATCGGCATAGTTGGCGCCGTGGACGATGATGGCGCGCTCGCGAGCCAGGTTGTTGGTGTACTCCAGCCCGTCCAGCAGGACGTTCGGTCCTTGCGAGCCGCCCCAGCTGGCGCCGGCGGTGGCGTAGGCGCCAACCGAGGACATGTAGCTTTCCGGGGTGTTGGAGAAGTTGCGGGCATAGCCGGAGTGCTGCGGGTCCGAGCCGCGGCCGTGGCAGGTGCGGAAGGCCTTGACCTGACCGCTGTACAGATCGACCTCGTACAGCCGCTCCTCGCCCGAGAATTTCTGGAAGTCGACCAGATACATGCGGTCGCGCAGGGGCAGGCGATCGTGGTGCACGTCCAGGGCCTGCATGGCGCGCTGCATCAGTTCCGGCCGGACCTGACGATAGGGATCGAGCGGCGGCGGGGTGTATTGCGTCTGCTGGACGGCCACGCGCGGCGCGGGAGGCGGAACCGGGACGGAGGCCTGTGCGAGCTGAACCGGGGCCTGAACGGCCTGGTTGGTGGCGCAACCGGCGAGCATCGCCGATCCGCCCAGAATAAGGCCTCGTCTCGAAAGCCGCATGCGACGCCCCTCGCGCGGTTGATGTTATGCCCTAACGTGTCCCATGAAATTCCCGCCGGGCCAACCTGAGCCTTGGCGTCTGCCCGTTCCCGTCTATGGTGAAGCGGCTGTTTTCAGGAGGGGTTTATGACCAAGGTGAGCGTGGCCTTAGGCCTATTGTGTCTGGCGTTTGGCGGAAGCGTCGCCGCGCAAACCCCCACGCCCCCGGCCAATTCTCCCGATACGGGAACCATGTTCGTCCAAGTGGGGCGGCTTCTGGCCGATCCCGCCACCGGCGTTGTGCAGCGCGATAAAACTCTCGTGATCACGGGGAACAAAGTCGTGGATATCCGCGACGGCTTCGTCGGAGATGGCAATATTGTCGATCTGCGCGACGAATTCGTCCTGCCCGGACTGATCGACAGCCACGTCCATCTGACCAGCCAGCAGAGCGCCAACAGCCGGCTGGACGAGGTCACACAGTCCAATGCCGATCAGGCCATGATCGGGGCCGGCAATGCGCGCAAGACCCTGATGGCCGGCTTCACCACCGTCGCCGACCTGGGCGCCTCGAACGAGGCCATCTTCGCCCTGAGGAACGCGATCCGGCGCGGCGACGTGCCCGGACCCCGCATCATCGCGGCGGGTTCGGCGGTGTCGATCCACGGCGGCCATGGCGACGTGAACGGCTTCAGCGAAGACATCATGCACATCCTGTCGCCCGAGAGCGTCTGCTCCGGCGCCGACGACTGCATGCGCGCCGTCCGGCTTCAGGTCCGGGCCGGCGCCGACATCATCAAGATCACCGCCACGGGCGGGGTCCTGTCCAACACCGCCGCCGGTCTGGCCCAGCAGTTCACTGATGAGGAGCTGGCCGCCATCGTCGGCGCCGCCCACCGCATGGGCCGTCAGGTCACCGCCCACGCCCACGGCACGGACGGCATCAACGCCTTCCTGCGCGCCGGCGGCGACTCGATCGAGCACGGCACCTATCTGGACGACGAGTCGATCCGGCTGTTCCACCGGCAGGGCGTCTGGCTGGTCCCGACCCTGATGGCGGGCGATTTCGTCTATCGGATCGCGTCCGGCCCCAACAACTTCTTCACCCCGGCCCAGACGGCCAAGGCTCTGGAAGTCGGGCCGAAGATGATCGACATGGCCCATAGAGCCCATGAGGGCGGGGTGCGGATCGCGTTCGGAACCGACACGGGCGTCTCGGCGCACGGCGACAATGCCCAGGAGTTCGCGCTTCTGGTCCGGGCCGGGCTGACGCCGCTGGAGGCGGTTCAGGCGGCGACGGTCGGGGCGGCCGAGCATCTGCGCATCTCGGGCGAGGCCGGCAAGATCGCGGTTGGGATGCCGGCGGACCTCGTCGGCGTCCACGGCGATCCGCTGACCGACGTCACGACCCTGGAGCATATGGCCTTCGTGATGAAGGGCGGGGTCGTCTACCGCGAGGACTGAAGCAGGAAGGCGGCGAAGCCCGCCTCGTCCTCGAACCGCGCCACGACGGGCCAGGAGACGACCTTCGCGCGCCATTCGGGGCTCAGGCGGACCCAGTCCTTCTCGGTGGTGACCAGTCCCGCGCCGTGCAGTTCGGCGCGGTCGGCGAGGAAGCGCAGGTCTTCGGGCCGGTAGTCGGCGTGGTCGGGGAAGGGGGCGAAGTCGACCAGCTCGCAGCCCGCCGCGATCAGCGACCGCTCGACCTTCCACGGCTTGGCGATGCCGGCGAACCCGACCTGAGGTCCCGAAGGCGGCGGCCCGGCGGGCTCCAGCCGGGCGATGAAGACGGGCAGGCTTCCGAAGGTGGTGGCCAACTCCGGATCGGCCTCGGGCAGGTCGGCGGGTAGCAGCACCACCACGGCGTCGGCCCGGGCCAGCCCGGCCTTCAGCGGCTCGCGCATCGGGCCCGAGGGGAAGACCGAGCCGTCGCCGAACGGCCATTCGTCGCCGCGCGTTTCGCCGTCCACGACGATCAGGCTGAGGGTCTTGTTCAGCTTCATGTTCTGGTGGGCGTCGTCCAGCACCAGCGCCTTCGCCCCCGCCGCCACGGCGGCCTCGGCGCCCGCGACCCGGTCGGCCGAGATCCAGGCCGGGCTGTCGATAGCCAGCATCAGGGGCTCGTCGCCGACGTCGGCGGCGGTGTGGACGGCGGGATCGACCCGCAGCGGCCCCCTCAGCGTCCCGCCATAGCCGCGTGACAGGGCGGCGGCCTCGATCCCCGCCGCGCGCAACAGCCGCAGGGTCTCGCGCGCCACAGGCGTCTTGCCCGAGCCCCCGACCGTCAGATTGCCGATGGAGACCACGGGGGTGCCCGGATCGACGGGGGTCGCCTTCGCGATCCGTCGCGCGGTCACGGCGGCCCACAGCCAGGAGGCGGGCTTGAGCAGGGTGCGGGTCACCCGGGCGTGGTTGCTGTCGCGGATGTACCACCAGCGGGGCGTCGACAGCTTCACGGGCGGCCTCCGGCGGGCGGCAAGAGCGGTTGCAGCGCGTCCCACAGCCGGTCGAGGCCCGCCCCGGCGTCGGCGGCGGCCTTCCTCGCCCGCTCGCCCATGGCCCGGGCGGCGGCGGGATTGTCCAGCAGGGGCGTGATCACGTGCGGCAGGTCGGCCGGGGCCGCGACCACGGTCAGGCCGCCGGCCTCATGCAGGGCTTCGGTGACCTCGATCCAGTTCGGATAGTCGGCGCCCGAGACCGAGGGCTTGGCCAGCCGCGCGGGTTCCAGCGGATTGTGCCCGCCGACGGAGGCCTGACCGATGGCCGGGCCGAAGCTGCCGCCCATGATCACCACATCGGCCAGCCGCAGGAACAGGCCCAGCTCCCCCAGGGTGTCGGCGACATAGAGGTCGGTCCCGCCGTCCAGCTGGCCGCCGCGCGAGCGCATGACGAAGCGATAGCCGTCGCGGGTCAGCAGGCCCGCGATCTCGCCCGCCCGTTCCGGGTGGCGCGGCACGATGACCAGACAGACCCGCACGGGCAGGGCGTCCAGGGCATGGACAATGGCGATCTCCTCGCCCTCATGGGTGCTGGCGGCGACGATCACCGGCCGGTCGCCGATGGCGGCGCTCAGGCGGCTGAAGGCGGCGGTGTCGTGGGGCAGGGGGGCGCCCGAGAGCTTGAGGTTCCCCAGCCCGTCGACGCGCGCGCCGAGCCGCTCCAGCCGCTCCGCGGAGGCCTGATCCTGCGGCAGGATGCAGTCGTAGCTGGACAGGATCTGGCGGATCGCGCCGGGGAAGCGGCCCCAGCCCTTCGCCGTTTTTTCGGTGATGCGGGCGCTGACCAGGGCCAGCTTCACGCCGCGGGCCTTGGCCGCCGCGATCAGATTGGGCCACAGCTCGCTCTCGACGAAGACCCCGAGCGTCGGCCTCCAGTGGTCGAGGAAGGCGGCGACGGCCTGCGGCCCGTCGACCGGCGCGAACTGATGGATCACCCCCGCCGGCAACCGCTGGGCCAGCAGGGTCGCCGAGGTCAGGGTGCCCGAGGTGACCAGCACCGTCAGCTCGGGCCGGGCCTTGCGGATGCGTTCGACGACCGGCAGCAGGGACAGGGTCTCGCCCACGCTGACGCCGTGCAGCCAGACGAGGTCGCCCTCGGGCCGCGCCGTGCGGGTCAGGCCCAGCCGCTCGTCGACCCGAACCCGGTCCTCCTTGCCCTGTTTGACCCGCGCATCCAGCAGGCGCGGCGCCAGAGGCTCCAGCATCCGGGTCACGAGGCGGTACAGGAGGAGGGCAGGGCTCACTCTTTCAGGCCCGTGATCGCGTCCGCGCGCGCCTCGACCGCGTTCAGCTTCGCGGTCCAGTCCAGCGCCACCTCGGCCAGATCGCCGTCCGCCGGGAAGCGGTCGATGTCCCAGACGATGGCGCCCTTGCCGAAGGGCAGGGGCAGGACGGCCTTGTCCCAGCTCTTCAGCCGGATCGCCGGGCTGCAGCTCATGCCGATGAACAGGACCGGCGCTTTCGACAGCTTGGCCATCAGCGGCAGGCCCTCGGCCATCTGGCGGGCCGGGCCGCGCGGGCCGTCGGGGGTTATGGCCAGGGCGCCGAGCTTCAGTTGTTTCAGCCCGTCGCGCAGGGCCTGGGTCCCGCCCTTGGCCACCTCCGCCTTGTCCTTGTTGGCCGAGGAGCCGCGTACGGCGGGGAAGCCCTGCAGGGCCACGGCCTTGGCGATGAACTGGCCGTCGGGCGACAGGGAGATCAGGGCCTTGGCCGGCTGGGCCACGTCCAGCGGCCAGCACGAGGGGGAAAGGCCGATGCGCGAATGCCAGAAGGCGCACAGCACTCCGCCGCCCTCGGCCCAGACGCCCTCGGCGACGCCGCGGTTCTCATAGGTCCAGCGGATGGTCTTGAAGCAGAACGACATCCAGCCCGCCAGCACATGGGACAGGATCGACTGGATGACGGGATTTCGGAGCGGCCTCACCTCAGACGACCGTTTCCACGGCGGGCGTCCCGTCCAGCGACTGCTGCTTCGCCAGGCGGGCGTAGAGGCCGCCCTTCCTGACCAGCTGGGCATGGGTTCCGGTCTCGACGATGCGGCCCGCCTCCAGAACATGGATGCGGTCGGCGTTCATCACGGTCGACAGGCGGTGGGCGATCATCAGGGTGGCGCGGCCCTCCATCAGCCGCTCCAGCGCCGCCTGGACCAGGGCCTC
>DBBK01000082.1:4594-4967 GCA_002292165.1 Brevundimonas sp. UBA986 | reverse complement strand
GTCGTAGAGGATCGGCAGGGTCGGGGCGACGTACTGGGTCGTGACGAACTGGCCGGGCGGGAAGGTGATCAGGTCGTCCTGGTAGTAGGCGCCGACAACCCACTTCAGGCGGCCGTCGTCGGGCGAGACCAGGGTGAACTCCTGCGACAGCAGCCGCTGCTCGACCTTGTCGTAGAAGGTGAAGGGCAGGGTGGCGGTGCCGTCCAGATCCGAGCGGACCATGGTGGTGCCGTACTGGGCGCCCGAGATCGACCGCAGGGTGATGCCGTTGGCGAACTCATAGCTGACGTTCAGCACGGTCCGCGCGGTTTCGTCCTTGGCCGCGTACGGCCCGTTCGTCGCGATGGTGTGCAGCGGCAGGGTCGAGTTGTAC
>DBBK01000082.1:0-4554 GCA_002292165.1 Brevundimonas sp. UBA986 | reverse complement strand
AACCGGTCGTTCGGCGTCCACAGCAGGCTGCCGCGCACGCTCTTGGAGTCCAGAACGCCCGGCTGGCCGCGCGACGGCGTGCCGATGACGTCATAGAAGCTGTCGCGGTTCTCGCTGTTGAAGGCGAGGCGGGCGGCCAGGGTGTCGGTCAGCGGCAGGTTGATCGCGNNGGACGTCGTTGTAGTTGCCGGCCTGGGCCGTGACATAGCCGCCGAGGCCGCCGAAGTCGGGGTTCTTCTCGGTGATGAAGACCGCGCCGCCGGTGGCGTTCTGACCGGCGAAGGTGCCCTGTGGACCGCGCAGCAGCTCCAGGCTCTGGATGTCGAAGAAGGGCTCGTTCTGGAAGTAGGCGGGGAAGACCGCCACGCCGTCGCGATAGGTGATGACGCCGACGCCGATCGAGGAGCTGTTCTCGGTCTTGCCGATGCCGCGGACGTTGAAGCTGTTGCCCTGGCCGGAGTTCTGCACCGTCACCGACGGCATGGAGAACTGCAGGGTCTCGATATTGGTGACGCCCTTGTTCTGCAGCTCCTGGCCGCTGAGCACGGAGGCGGCGACGGCGGTCGTCTGCAGGTTGGTGGTGCGTCGTTCGGCGGTGACCACCACATCGCCCAGGGTCGTGGCCTGGTCTTCAGGGGCGGTTGGTTGGGCCGCTTGGGCGTGAGCAGCGCCGCAGCACAGCAGCGCGGCGACGGACGTCGAAATCCAGAGCTTCCCGGACATGGGGCTAGCCTCCCTCGTTTGCGTTTCCTCGGCGATCTGCGTCGCCATCGACGATGAACGTCACACCGAAATTCGCTTTCGTCAACGCTCATTCAATCGCGAGTGAAGATTTGACGTTTGCTGCATCGCGGGAGCAGACTGGGCTCTCAGCCGACGCGGGCGAAGACCCGGGCGGAGAGGATGGAGACAGACGGAATGCCGAATTCGGATCGCCCCGAAGACCTCCCCACGCCCGTGGGAATGGTCGACCATCTCGATTCCGCGGGCTTCGGTCCGGGGGAGGAGGAACTGGCCTTCGCCCGCGCCTATGTCGCCGACGGGGAGATGGATCCGGCGGTCCTGGCCATGCTTTCGGACCCCGAACGCGGCGCCCGCAACGAGCGCCGCAAGGCCTGGCGGATGCAGCGTGACTGGCCCGCGCTGAGCCAGTATCGCGACGATAACCTCGCCCGCGCCGGGACTGCCGTGGACGTTGTTTTCATGGGCGATTCCCTGACGGAGATGTGGCGCATCGCCAACCCCCGCCTGTTCGAGGGCGGCCACGTCAATCGCGGCATCAGCGGCCAGACCACGCCCCAGATGCTGCTGCGCTTCATGGCCGATGTGATCGCCCTCAAGCCCCGGATCTGCCACCTGATGGCCGGGACCAACGACGTCGCCGGCAACACCGGGCCGAACACGCCGCAGGACTTCAAGAACAACATCCTGGCCATGCTGGATCTGGCGAAGGCGCACGGGATCATGGTCGTCCTCGCCAGCCTGCCACCCTTCGCTGCGCTGGCCTGGAGCCCCGCTCTGGGCGACGTCAGCGGCCGGGTCGCCGAGCTCAACGCCTGGCTGAAGGCGACGGCGGAGGCGCGCGGTCTGGTCTTCGCCGACTATTTCGCCGCCCTGACGGACGGCGAGGGGCGGATGCGGACCGACTTCACCCGCGACGGCGTTCACCCGACGCGGCGCGGCTATGCGGCCATGGAGCCGGTGCTGGTCGAGAGCCTGCGTCGGGCAGGCTGAAACGAAAAGAGGCGGACCCTTCGGCCCGCCTCTTCCCGTCTCGGATCGCGAAGGTCTCAGTAGCTGTTGGCGGCCGCGATGATGGCCTTGGCGGTCTCTTCCGGCGCGATCAGCATGGCCAGGTGGCCCGCTTCGACCGGGACGACCGTCGAATGCATCTGCTGGGCGAACAGCATCTGCAGCGGGGCCGGGATGATGTGGTCCTGTTGCGAGACGACCGAGAAGACCGGGCGCGTCGACCAGGCGGCCGTGGCGCCGACGGTCTCGTCATTGACGCCGTGGAAGGTCGGGTGCTGGGTCGCGTGCAGCATCTCCTGCTCGCCCTCGGGCAGGCCGGTGGCGAACTCGGTCTTCCAGGTGCTGATCGGCCAGGTGACATAGCCGCCGGCGTCCGCATGCAGGCTGGCGAACCAGGCGGGAAGCGGGAAGGCCGACAGGATCGAGTTAACCGACTGGCCCGGCTTGGGCGCGAAGGCGGCGACGTAAACCAGCGCCTTCACCTTCGGATTGTTGCCGGCCTCGGTGATCACGACGCCGCCGTAGGAATGGCCGACCAGGATGACGTCGCCGGCCTGGTCATTGATGACCCGGGTGGTGTTGGCCACATCGCCTTCCAGCGAGGCCAGCGGGTTCTGCACCGCGACCACGTTCAAACCAGCGGCCAGCAGATAGGGGATGACCCGGCTCCAGCTGGTGCCGTCGGCCCAGGCGCCGTGGACCAGCACCACGGTCTTCCTGGCGGGAGCGGTCTGGGCGTTGGCCGAGACGGCGGTGAGGCCGCCCAGCGCGATCAGCGCGGCGGCCAACAGGGTACGAAGCGTCCTGAACATTGAGGTGAAGCCCTTCCATGGCTCCGTGGCCCCGCGCCGTGCGGTTCCCTGTGGAGTTGAATTCCTTATAACGCGGTTAGGCGACGGAAGCTTGTCTGTTACGTTTGTTGAGCACGGGGAGAACCATGGCCAAGGCCGACGACCGAACGGTGGTGCTGATCCACGGCCTCTGGGTCACGACGGACTCCTGGGCGGGGTTCCGCGAGGCGTGGGAGGCGGCGGGCTGGACCGTGGTGACGCCGACCTGGCCGGTGCTGCGCGGCCGGACGGCGGCGGAGATCAATGCTGCGCCGCCTGCGGAGCTCGGCGGGCTCAGCGTCGGGAAGATCGTCGATGCGCTGCAGGCCGAGATCGAGCGCCTGCCGGGCAAGCCTCTGCTGGTCGGCCATTCCTTCGGCGGCCTGTTCACCCAGATGTTGCTCGACCGGGGCGTCGGCCGGGCCGGGATCGCGGTCAATCCGGCGCCCATCGGCGGAGTGGTGCACGGCTGGCTGACCCTGACGGCGGCCCTTCCGGTCATCCTGCGCTGGAACGGCTGGAACCGGCCCTATGCCTTCACGCGAAAGCGCTGGGCCGACCGCTTCGCCAACGGGGCGCCGCCCGACGTACAGAACGGGGCGTTTGATGCGTATGTGATCCCGACCTCGGGCCGGGTCTTCTATCAGGCGGCCTTCTGGGCGGGGACCCGGATCGATCCCCGCCGCCGGACCCAGCCCCTGCTGATCACCTCTGGCGACAAGGACCGGCTGGTGACGCCCTGGCTGTCGCGCGCCGCGTATCGCATCCAGAAGCGGTCGTCCGCGAAGACCGACTTCCTCAACTTCCCCGGCCGCTCGCATCTGCTTCTGGCCGAACCGGGCTGGGAGGAGGTCACCCGGGCCCTGATCGACTGGGCCGAGACCAACGCCTGACCTTTACGGATGCGCCGCCGTCCAGGCCTCGACCCGTGTCAGGGCGTTCTCGCGCAAGACCCCGTAGAACAGGCCGTAGTCGTTCAGGTGATAGCTGCCGAGATTGCGGGCCAGTGGATCGCTGTAGGCGGCCGGCGAGTCCTTGGGCAGGTCGACCTCCAGCATGCCGTCACGGCACCGGGCGCCGGTCAGATGCGGCAGCAGCGGCGGCATCGTCGCCGCGGCCGCGGGGAAGGGATCGCGGGGCAGGGGCATGCTGCCGGGATTGCTCTCCGGGCCGACGGCTTCCGGCCCATGCCCCTGCACCCGCCAGGTCAGGGGATTGACGCACATGGCGGGCGCCTGGTCCTCGCTCTTCCACGCCCCGCGCCACCAGTAGGTCTTGTCGTGGAGGATGATCCGCGCGGTCAGGCTGCCGGGCTTGCTGGAGTTCCAGGTCAGGACGCAGCCGGTCTGGTCGGCCGCATCGCACAGGGGCAGCCCAAGCTCGGGGAAGGCGTCGGGCACATAGCCGCCAATCAGATAGGCGACGACCAGCCGGTCCTGCAGCGGCGTGCCCAGCACCTGCTCCTGCAGCAGGCGAATGGCGTGGACCACGCCCTGGCTGTGGGCGGCGATGATGAAGGGGCGGCCGGCATTGCGGTGAGCGATGAAGTCGCGGAAGGCG
This sequence comes from Brevundimonas sp. UBA986, assembly GCA_002292165.1. Taxonomy (GTDB): domain Bacteria; phylum Pseudomonadota; class Alphaproteobacteria; order Caulobacterales; family Caulobacteraceae; genus Brevundimonas. Next base: position 412 of record DBBK01000082.1, on the reverse strand, counting down.
GCGGCGACGTCGGCATAGGCCAGATCGACCGCCCCGGTGTCGCCGAGCCCGCGCAGGGAGGCCTGCCGATATCGGGGCGCATAGACGCGGCAGCAGCCGTTGAAGACGCTGGTCTGGCCCATCAGCACCGCCCGGTTCAGCGGCGCGACGGCGTCTGACGCATCCCACGCCGCGTTCCAGGTCTCGCTGCCCTTCACGGTGGTCGGGTGGATGAAGAAGACGTCGGCGGGCGCGGCGGCCTCGTCGACCACGGTCAGTCCCGCGGGCGCCGACCGTTCCAGACCGTCGCGGCCGGGCAGGGCCAGCCAGGCCTCCGGCTTCGCATAGTCGGGCGCGGGTGGGGCGAGGGCGAGATCGAACGGCTTCGACGGCCCGCCGCCGCATCCAGTCAACGCCATCGCCGCCGTTATCG
>DBBK01000207.1 GCA_002292165.1 Brevundimonas sp. UBA986 | reverse complement strand
GGTGTCAGCCACTACCGCCTGAAGAAGGCCTGAGCCCATGCTGAAATACGTCGCCGCCTATGGCTGTTCGGCCGTCGCCATGCTGGTTCTGGACGTCGCCTGGCTGACGCTGATGGGCGACCGACTGTATCGGCCGGTGCTCGGCGACTGGATGCGGACGAAGGTCAATCTGGTCCCGGCCGCGGCCTTCTACTTCATCTTCCTGTTCGGGATCGTCTTCCTGGCGGTGGGGCCGGCCCTGCGCGAGGGGGCGTGGAGCCGGGCGGCGATCAACGGGGCCGTGTTCGGCTTCGTGGCCTATGCGACCTATGACCTCACCAATCAGGCGACCCTGACGCGGTGGAGCACCGGGATCACCCTCGCCGACATGGCCTGGGGCACCTTCATCAGCGCCACGGCGGCCCTCGCCGGCTATTTCGGGTCGCGGTTGCTCGTCCGCTGACTTGCGGACCGGAGCGGGCCGTGCGACCCAAGGCGTTGACGCACAACGGATTGCAGACGCCTACGCATGGACGCCGATCTCAGCCGCCAGGCCCTGACGCTGAACCTGCACCGGGTGGCCGGCGGGGACCGTTCCGCGCTTCAGGCCGTTTATGATGCGACCTCGGCGAAACTCTTCGGCGTGGTGCTTCGTATCTTGAACGATCGAAGCGAGGCCGAGGACGTGCTGCAGGAAGTCTACATCAATGTCTGGACCCGGGCGGGGAGCTTCGATGAGACGCGCGCCAGTCCGATCACGTGGCTGGCCGTCATGGCCCGCAACCGCGCCATTGACCGTCAGCGTCAGGTCGGCCGCCGCACCACCCGCCCGATCGACGAGGCGGGCGAAATTGCCGACGACGCCGAGGACGGACTGGACACGGTGCTGCGCGCCGAGACCTCGACGCGGCTGGACGGTTGCCTGAACGAGTTGGAAGACCAGCAGCGCACCGCCATCCGCACCGCCTTCTTCGAAGGCCGGACCTATGAAGACGTGGCGAAGATGTTCGCCGTACCGACCGGCACAATGAAGAGCTGGATCCGCCGGTCACTGATCAGGTTGAAGGCCTGTCTCGGCGGATGACCGACACGACCGAACATCCCTTCCCGGACGAGCAGGCGGCGGAATACGCCCTGGGCGTCCAGACGACCGCCGAACGCGCTGAGGCCGAGCGCCGCATGACCTCGGACCCCGCCTTCGCCGATGAGGTCGGGGCCTGGAACGAACGCCTGGCGCCGATGATCGACGAGGTCGCCCCGGTCCGGCCGCCGCGCGTGGTCTGGCTGCGCATCGCCGCCCAGCTGGGGCTGACCAGGACGCCGGTGAATGACAACGCCGGCTTCTGGAGCAACATCGCTGTCTGGCGCGCGGGCACGGCCGTCTTCGCCACGGCCGCCGCGGCCGCGCTTGCCGTCATCGTCCTGACCCCGGAGTCGGTCGCGCCGCCCGTGACGCCGTCTGTCGAACAGCCTGCCGCGGCCGTCACCGCGGTCGGCCTGCTGAAGCCCTCCGAGGATGGCCCGACCAGCTTCGTCGTCACCTTCGACAAGGCGGCCCGGCGGCTGATCATCGCCCCCGTGACCGGACCCAGCCCCAAGGACAGGTCCTATGAGCTGTGGATGCTGCCGGACGGCTCGGCGCCGGTCTCCATGGGCGTGCTGGACGGGACCAATGTCGTCACCATCGACGCACGCCGCCTGATCGGCCCCAACGGCGAAACCCGCAGCCTGGCCATCAGCCTCGAACCGCGCGGCGGCTCCCCGACCGGCGCGCCCACAGGCCCGGTTATCGCCAGCGGGGCTCTGGAAGCGGTCTGAGCGGGATTGGCGGGGCTGTCAGTCAACCGCCAGATTATCTCGGCGCCCTTCCGCGGGAGGCAACCTCAGGGGCGGGCGGCGCTGCCGCCTCTCTCCAGAGCGAGAGGAAATGCGCCCGGGTCAAACGGTCTTCGGAGACGAGCAGGCCCGGTCCCACGCGGATCGCGCGCCGTGGAACCGAACGGCTGAGCAGGGGAGGAGCGCCCGCGTCGAGACGCGCCGGCGTGATGTGCCTCTGGGCCAGCCGTTCCTGACCGGCCCGGGACAACAGAAAGTCCAGAAACACCCTTGCAGCCGCAGGATGCCGGGCCGTGCTGGGGATCATGGCGATCCGGGACATCACCAGCGTATAGTCCTGCGGCATGATAACGCCGAGATCGGGCTGGTTCGGCAGCTCGTCGAGGGCGTAGGAGCCGGCGATATTGTACCCGATCGCGGCCCTGCCCGCCGAAACCTCGCGCAGAATGTCTTCGGCGGAGGTGTAGAGGTCCAGCCGGTCACGTCCCATGGCCTGGACCAGACGCCAGATTTCGCTGGAGGCCTGGGCGTCCTGCGACAGATAAAGATAACCGACCGCGGATTGTGCAGGGTCATAGGTGGCGACGACGCGCTGTCCCGCAGCGGCGTCGGACTCAAGGAAGCGGCGCAGGGCGACGTGGCTGTCGGGAACCTGGTCAGCGGCGATCAGCTTCTTGTTATAGACGATGACGATCGGCTCCGCGGTGACACCCCAGGCCTGGTCCTTCCACTTGGCCCAGTCGGGCAGGTGAGGGGCTTCAGGAGAGGCGTAGGCCATCGCGTAGCCGTCGTTGACCAGCTTGATCTGCAGATCCATCGCGGAACTCCACAGCAGGTCCGCCGTGCCGTTTCCGGCCTTGGCCGCGCGGAGAAAATCGGCCTGCAGATCGCCGCCGTGCAGATCGGTGTAGGTGACCTTGATCCGGGGATGCAGTCGGCGAAAGTCGGCGAGCAGCTCCTGAACCCGGTCGCTGTCGGTTGTCGACCAGATCTCGACGGCGCCTTCGCGATCGGCCGCTGCTGTGAAGTCTTCGCGCGTCACCATCGGCACGACGATCCATGCCGCCAGCGCCGCTACGACGACGCCGACGGCGATGAGGGGCGCCAGCAGTGACCGCGTCATAGGCAAGGGTATCGACGTCTCCCGGATTCTCGATCGTTCGTCGAGATATCGCCAGCCGCAGAGTTCGCCCTATAGTCCCGACGAGTCAACGCAGGGGCAGATACAGGTCGTGGCGAGAATTCTGCTGGTTGAGGACGATGAATCGCTGGCGCGAGGACTGGCGGCCACCCTCCGGACCGCGGGATACACGATCGACATCGCCATGGACGGCGAAGCCGCCTGGGGGATGGCCTCAGATGAGCCCTATGCCCTCATCACCCTGGATCTCGGCTTGCCCGCGATGTCGGGACTGGACGTTCTCCGCAAGCTGCGTTCAGCGGGAAACAAGACCCCGGTCCTCATCCTGACGGCCCGGGACGCCCTGGAGGACAGACTGACCGGGCTGGATTCCGGCGCCGACGACTACATGCTCAAACCCTTCGAACCCAGCGAACTGGAAGCCCGGATCCGGGCCTTGTTGCGTCGCGCCCGCGGCGACGCGGACGCTGTCGTGACGATCGGCAAACTGGTCATCGACGCCGTCCGCGCCACCGTGGAGATCGACGGCCGTCCAATCGATCTGCGGCGACGCGAGTGGGCGGTCCTGGAACGGCTTGCCGCGCGTGTGGGCAAGGTCGTGGACAAGGAGCGGCTGACGTCAGAGGTGTTCGGCTATGACGAGGCCGTCGCTCCCAACGCCATCGAGGTCTATGTCGCGCGGCTGAGACGCAAGCTGGAGCCCGACGGCCCGCGCATCCGCACGATCCGCGGCCTGGGCTATGTGCTGGAGGTCCCGTGACCGCGGGCGGAGCGACCGTCAAACGTCACGCACCGTCACTGTCTTCGCGCATGTTGCGCGGCATGGTGGTTCCGGTGATGTCGCTGGCCCTGATCCTCGGGATCGGAGCCGCGTGGGTCATCAATCAATCGGTGCAGGCGGTCAACGACCGGATCCTGAGCGCGGCGTCACGCGCGATCATCGATTCCCTGACGGTCGAGGATGGGGCGATCGGCCTGAACCTGTCGCCGGCCATCTTTGGCATGCTGGAAGACGCGGCCCGGGACAATGTCTACTACAGCGTGCGCCATGACGGAAAAATCCTGACCGGCTATGCCGATCTGCCGAATGTCGCGCCTCCGGATCTGGGCGATACCCGTGTGGTCTTCGGCGACGCGGTCTATCTCGGCAAGCCCGTGCGCATCGTCGCCGAGGCGCGACGACTGCCCCAGATCAACGGCGTCGTGATCGTCCAGGTGGCGGAGACTCTCGGGGCCCGACAGCGCATTTCCCACCGTCTGCTCGGCGGGCTCATCGTCCTTGAGCTGGTGCTCATGGGCGCCACCCTGGCGCTGTTGCCTCTGGCGATCCGCTGGGGACTGCGCCCGCTACATCGGGTTCAAAGCGAGATGGATCGTCGCGCGGCGTCGGATCTCGCGCCCCTCTCGCTCGATCAGGTGCCCACCGAACTGCAGGATCTCGTAGGCGCCTTCAACGCCATGCTCGCGCGACTGGATTCCGCGATCATCGGAATACGACGCTTCACTGCCGACGCGTCGCACCAGATGCGGACGCCGCTGTCTATCCTGCGCACCCACATCTCCCTGCTGCGGCAGGCGCGCCCCGGAAGCGCGGAGGCCGGGCAGTCGATCGAGGATATCAGCCAGGCCAGCGACAGACTTCAGCATCTGATCGTCCAGCTGCTGGCCCTGGCGAGGGCTGACAGCGCGGATCAGTCGCGGGTCGACGTATCAGCCGTGGACCCCAATGAGGTGGCCGCCGTCGCCGCGGCCGAACACGCCATGGCCGCGGTGCGCGCCGGCATCGACTTCACATTCGAACGCCTGCCAGGCGCGCGGCCGGTGTCGACCAACCAGATGCTGGCCGTCGAGATGATCGGCAACCTCATCGACAATGCGATCAAGCATAACCGGGAAGGGGGGCAGGTCTGGGTCGGGCTGGAAAACACCGACGCCGGCGTCAGGGTGATTGTTCAGGACGACGGTCCCGGCATTCCACCGGACAAGCGCGCGACTGTCTTCGGGCGCTTCGCCCGGCTGCACAGGAATCCGGCTCTTGGCAGCGGGCTGGGGCTGTCCATCGTCGATTCACTGGCGCGCGCCATCGGCGCGGAGGTCGAGCTTGACGCCGGGCCGTCGGGCTCCGGGCTCCGCGCCACCGTCACTTTCGCCGCTGTGATCGTCTCCGCGGAGTCCGTGCGTCGGTGACAGCGTCATGACAGGTTCGCAGGGCAAATGAGCGGCAGACGGCCCGGCATGTACCGGTCCGCGCTTCGGGAGGAACGATGCTGAAACCTGCAAACCCGCCGACGGCCCAGGCCGCGCCGGTCAAGACCGCGTCTTCCACACGGGCCCCGCGCTGATGACCGGTCCGGACTACGGTTTGCTGTCACTGATCGCCTTCGCGATGGTGGCGACCTTCATGACCCTGATCATGACCAAGCGCATGTCTGCGCTGATCGCCCTGATCCTCGTTCCGACCGCCTTCGCCATCCTTTCGGGCTTTGCGGCGGGTCTGGGCGACATGATGATGGCGGGGGTCAAGGATCTGGCCCCCACCGGCGTGATGCTGGTCTTCGCCATTCTCTATTTCGGGCTGATGATCGACGTCGGTCTGTTCGACCCGCTGATCAAGCTGATCGTGCGGCTGGTCGAGGGCGATCCCGTCCGGATCCTGATGGGAACGGCGATTCTGGCGCTGGTCGTGTCTCTCGATGGCGACGGCGCGACGACCTACATGATCACCATCGCGGCCATGCTCCCCCTGTATCGGCATATGAAGATGGACCCCCGCATGCTGGCCTGTGTGGTCATCATGAGCGGCGGGGTCATGAACCTGCTCCCCTGGGGNNCCTGGGGCGGCCCAACGGCCCGGGTCATGAGCGTGCTCAAGCTCGACGCCGGGGCCATCTTCGTGCCCCTGATCCTGCCGATGGCCCTGACCGCCGTCTGGGTCCTGTTCGTCGCCTACCGCTTCGGAATCCACGAACGCAACCGCCTGGCCAAGCTGCCGCCCGAAGCCGTTGATGAGGACGCCAGCGGCGAAACCATTCTGGCTGAAGACGAAGAGAGCCATCCCGAGGCGCGGCGTCCCAGACTGATCTGGGTCAATCTCGCGCTGACCGTCGCCCTGATGGTCGCTCTGGTTATCGGTATCATGCCGCTGGCGGTCCTGTTCATGCTGGCCTTCGCCGTCGCGATGATGATCAACTTCCCATCCCTGGCCGACCAGCGTGACCGGCTGACCGCCCATGCCGGCAACGCTCTGGCCGTCGGCGGGCTGATCTTCGCGGCCGGGATCTTCACCGGCATCCTTTCGGGCACCCATATGGTCGACGCCATGGCCATGACCGTGACCTCGAACATCCCGCCGGCCCTGGGTCCCTATCTCGCGCCCATCACGGCGATGATCAGCGCGCCCTTCACCTTCTTCATCTCCAATGACGCCTTCTATTTCGGAATGCTGCCGATCCTGGCGCAGGCCGGTGCGCAATACGGCATCAGCGCGGAGGAGATGGGACGCGCGGCTCTGGTGGGGCAGCAGATCCATCTGCTCAGCCCCCTGGTCGCCTCGACCTATCTGCTGGTGGGCATGGTGGGGATCGAGATGGGCGAGCATCAGCGCTTCACCCTGAAATGGGCGTGCGGGTCGTTCGTCGTCTTCTTCCTGGCGTCGCTGCTGCTGGGGGTCTTCCCCTTGTATTCGACACCTTGAATCGAGCGGGGGCGGCGCGCGACTGGCTGGTCCTGGGCGG
>DBBK01000204.1 GCA_002292165.1 Brevundimonas sp. UBA986 | reverse complement strand
CCGCCCAGAAGCGGTCCGAGCGCCTGCTCGACGTGCCTATGTCCGTAACCGCCACCTCGGGGGAGGAGCTCTCGAACGCCGGGATCGGCTCGACCTCCAACCTGCAGCACATCAGTCCCGGTCTGGTGACCGTGAACAACGGCTTCGCCTTCACCCCGGCGATCCGCGGCATTTCCTCGGTCGGTACTTCGGCGGGCGATGAAGCCAACGTCTCCATGTACCTCGACGATGTCTATATCGGCGCGCCCCTGGCGGGCATGTTCGACCTGAAGGACATCCAGCGGGTCGAGGTCCTGAAGGGGCCGCAGGGCACCCTGTTCGGCCGTAACGCCACCGGCGGCGCCATCCGCATCGTCACCCTGGCCCCGTCCTTCACGCCCCGCGCGGAGCTGTCGGCCGACTATGGTTTCGACTTCAAACAGGTGAAGCTGGGCGCCTATGTCACCGGCCCGATCACCTCGACGATCGCCGGCTCGCTGAATCTCTTCCATCTGGAGAACGACGGCTATGTCGAGAGCGTCGCCCCGGCCCTGAACGGCGCCCGGGTGGCCAAGGCGGACAACTCCTCGATCCGAGGAAAGCTGCTGTTCCAGCCCAGCGACACCCTGCAGTTCACCCTCGCGGCCGACTATTCCGACCGCAGCGACAACTCGATTTTCTCGGCTATCCCGCGCGACGGCAAGAACCTGAACGCCAGCACGCCGGGCGTCCTGGTCGGCAGCCTGGACCACTATCCGGGCGGCACCTTCCCCATCATCGACACGACCGCCAAGGGCGTCAGCCTGGATGGCACCTGGAACCCGTCGGACTACCTGACCGTCCGCTCGATCACCGCCTATCGCAGCGCCTCGGGTCTGTTCCAGACCGATACCGACCGGTCCAGCGCCGCGGTCAGCTCGCTGCGCCTGATCCAGGACCAGGACACCTTCAGCCAGGAGTTCAACTTCTCCGGCCCGTCCGAGGATCGCCTGTCGTGGATCGGCGGCCTGTTCTACTACCACTCGACCGCGGGCAACCCCTACTTCCAGGCGGTGTCAGGCAACGCCCCGACGGGCACGGTGGTCTCCAACTTCACCGACACGGTCAAGACGACCTCCTATGCCGCCTTCGGTGAGCTGAACTACGACTTTACCGAGAAGCTGCACGGCATCTTCGGCGCCCGCTACACCTCCGAAAAGAAGCAGTTCGACTTCGCGGACATCGTGCGGGCCGCCGGCCTGCGTACCAGCTCGGCCGAGAACACCTGGGAAAGCCCGACCTTCCGGGGCGTGCTGCAGTACGACTTCACACCGGACGCCAACATCTATGTCTCGGCCTCGAACGGCTTCAAGAGCGGGGTCTACAACTCCTACTCCCTGCCGGCCATTCCGGTCGCGCCGGAGAAGATCACGGCAGTCGAGGTCGGGGCCAAGGGCCGGTTCTCGGGCATCACCATGACGGCCGCGGCCTTCTGGTACGACTACACCGACATCCAGGTGACGGCCTACACCTCCCTGCCGGGCGGGGCCTATGTCTCGACCCTGAACAATGCGGCGGCGGCGACGGTGAAGGGCTTCGAGTTCACCGCGCGGGGGCCGATCACCGACCACCTGTCGTTCGACGTCGGCCTGTCGGCCCTGCCGACCGCCAACTACGACGAATACACCACGGCCTCGGTCTTCATCCCCAACCCCGTGACGGGCGGCGCCACCAGCGTGGTGCCCTATGACGCCTCGGGCAGCCGGATGCTGCGGGCGCCGAAGTACCAGGCCAATGCGCGCCTGACCTATGAGAATACCGTCGCCGGCGGCGAGCTCTATGCCACCGCCAACCTGTCCTACAACGACGGCTTCTACTGGCAGGCCGGAAACCTGACCCAGGAGTCGTCCTACACGACCATCAACGCCAAGGCGGCCTGGACCGACCCGCAAGGCCGTCTGACCTATTCGCTCTGGGTCGAGAACCTGACCGACGAACGCTACAGCATGAACAGCACCAACGGGGCTCCGGGCCTGTCGGACGCCTTCTCGCCGCCGCGCCTCGTCGGGGTCGGCATCGCCGCCCACTTCTGAAGCCCTTCCTCCCGCGCCTCAGGCCGTCGGACGCCCCTCTGCACTTCCAGGCAGGGCGACCGGCGGCTCCTCTTTTGGGGGCATACTCAAACGAAGGCCCGCGATGGACCTGAAGATCCGCGGACGCACGGCCCTGGTCTGCGCCGCCAGCCGGGGCCTGGGCCGGGCCTGCGCCGAGGCCCTGGCCGCCGAGGGCGTGCGGGTCACCATTACCGGTCGCGATCCTGAATCCCTGTCGGCGACTGCCGCCGAAATCGGGGCGATGGCGGGTGGCGAGGTCGGCTTCGCCGCGGGCGACATCGGCACGGAGGATGGTCGTCGGCTGGCGCTAAAGGCCTGTCCTCAGCCGGACATCCTGATCACCAACGGCGGCGGCCCACCGCTCGGCCCGTTCGGGGATCTGGACGAAGAGCAATGGCGACAGGCGGTCGAGGCGAACATGCTGGCGCCTCTGAGCCTGATCCGGGCCGTGCATCCGGGGATGCGGGCGCGCAGGTTCGGGCGGATCGTCAACATCACCTCGGCCTATGTGAAGGCGCCGCATCCGCTGCTGGCCCTGTCGGTGGGGCCGCGCGCCGGGCTGACGGCGGCGGTGTCCTGGCTGGCCCGCGAGGGCGTGTCGGACAATGTCACCATCAACAATCTGCTGCCCGAGATGATCCTGACCGACCGCGCCCGCGCGGGCTTCGACGCCATGGCTGCGAATGCCGGGGTCAACTACGCCGCCTTCGTCGAGGGCGTGGTCGCCGATCTGCCCGCTCGACGGCTGGGCGAACCGCGCGAGTTCGGCGCCGTCTGCGCCTTCCTGTGCGGCGCCGACGCCGGATACGTCACCAACCAGAACATCGTCGTCGACGGCGGCCATTACCCCGGCGTCTTCTAGTGGAGTTCCCATCATGAGCGAGGTCGTGGACCTGACCGTCGAGGACGGCGTCGCCCGCATCCGCTTCCGGCGGCCCGAACGGCTGAACGCGCTGGATCTGGCCATGACGACCGGCTTCCGGGCCGTGGTCGCCCGGATCGTCGCCGACCCGTCCGTGCGCGTCGTCGTCCTGTCGGGGGAGGGGCGGGCCTTCATGGCCGGCGGGGATCTGGCGTACCTCAAGGCCGCCGAAGATCGGTCCAGGGCGGCGCGCGAGCTGATCGCCCCGATCCATGAGGCCCTGGTGGCACTGAACGACAGCGGCCTGCCGGTGCTGGCGGCGATCCAGGGGGCGGTGGCGGGGGCAGGGCTTAGTCTCGGCCTGTTCGCCGATCTGGTGGTGGCCGCCGAGGATGCGAAGCTGAACATGGCCTATCTGAGAGTCGGGGCGCCGACCGACTGCGGCGGCGCCTGGTCCCTGACCCGGCTGGTCGGTCCCCGAAAGGCGATGGAGATCGCCCTGCTGTGCGAGCTGATTGATGCCACAGGGGCGCTCTCGCTCGGACTGGTCAACCGCGTGGTCCCCAATGCCGACCTAGAAGCCGAGACCCTCGCCCTGGCCCGGCGGATCGCCTCAGGTCCGCCGCTGGCGACACGGCTGACGCGGGGGCTGATCGCTAAGGCGACGGGTCGTGATTTCGCCGATCATCTGGCCGCCGAGCTCGAGGCCTTCGTCGCCTGCGCCGGGACCGAGGATTTCGAAGAGGCGCTGGACGCCTTCCTCGGCAAGCGGGCTCCGGTCTTCACCGGCCGCTAGCGGGGCTGCAACGCCCCGACGAAAAGTTCGGCATAGTGTTCGCCGATCTGGCGCGCCGTCCTCGGGCCGTCGTCCTCGAACCACAGGGCGGCGGCGTTCAGGGCGCCCGCGATGGCGAAGGCGGTCATCTTCACGTCGGTGGCGATCAGGGAGCCGTCCTCCGCGCCTTGTGTCAGGACGGCGCGGATGCGGTCGTCGACGGTGCGCTTGATGGCCCTAAGCTCGGTCCGGATCGGCGGGGAGACGCTGTTGTCCGGCACCCGCGTCAGACAACGGCCATAGATGGACAGGATGGCCTCGGCATAGGCGATGATCAGGACCCGCAGCCGGTCGCGCGCGCTGGCGCTCTCGGGCCCTGCGGCCAGGGTGACGTCGTCCAGGGTGTCCAGCGCCCGGCGGTAGCAGGCCGCCAGCAGGGCTTCCTTGCTCTCGCCGTAGTAGTAGACCGTCGGCTTGGTGACCTTCAGGTCCCGCGCGACATCCTCAAGCGCCGTATTGTGGAAGCCGCGCTCGCTGAAGGCGCGGGCCGCGGCGCGCAGCACCGCCTCGCGCTTGATCTCCCGCTCCCGAAGGCGGTCGTCGGCGGATTTCCATGGCGAGGTCTGGGTCGGGGCCATACCCACGGGTATGGGTCATTCGCCGTCGTAGAACAAGCACTCGAGGTTGCGATCGTGGTCCCGGTCGCATGAAGTCAAGCCGATGTCGTGGTCGGCGAGCGACGGCCTCGTTAGGCTCGCGCAGGCCATCTGTTCGGCTTGGGAACGAAACGCTTGAAAATCAAACCGTTCAGCGGCCGGGGCCTGGCGATCGTGATCGTCCTGCTGCTGGTCAACATCCTCAACTTCGTCGACCGCCAGCTGCCCTTCATCCTGATCGACGCGATCCGGACGGAGCTGCACCTCAACGACACCGAGATCGGACTGATGGCCGGGGTGTCCTTCGCCGTCGTCTATTCCTTCGCCGCCCTCGGCCTCGCCTGGGCGGCGGATCGGTTCAGCGCGCGCTGGGTGATCGGCCTGTCGCTGGCGTTCTGGAGCGTGATGACGGCCGCAGGCGGTCTGGCCCAGAACTTCTTCCACCTGCTGCTGGCCCGAGCGGGCGTGGCGGCGGGGGAGG
>DBBK01000266.1 GCA_002292165.1 Brevundimonas sp. UBA986 | reverse complement strand
ACTTCCTTGATCTCGTTCAGCGACTTGCGGCCGAAGTTCGGGGTGCGAAGCATTTCGCCCTCGGTCTTCTGGATCAGGTCGCCGATGTAGACGATGTTGTCGTTCTTCAGGCAGTTGGCCGAACGGACCGACAGTTCCAGCTCGTCCACCTTCTTGAGGAGGGCCGGGTTGAAGGGCAGGTCGGGCTTGCCATCCGAAGCTTCAACGGCCTTCTTGGGCTCTTCGAAGGTGATGAAGATCTGCAGCTGGTCTTGCAGGATGCGCGAGGCGTAGGCCACCGCGTCAACCGGCGAGACGGCGCCGTTGGTTTCGACTTCCAGCACCAGCTTGTCATAGTCCAGCGACTGGCCCTGACGGGTCGGCTCGACGCGATAGGCGACGCGCTTGACCGGCGAGTACAGGGCGTCGACGGCGATCAGGCCGATCGGGGCGTCTTCCGGACGGTTGAACTCCGAAGCCACATAGCCCTTGCCGTTCTGGACGGTCAGTTCCATGCGCACCGAAGCGCCGTCGTCCAGGGTGCAGATCACGTGGTCCGGGTTCAGGACCTCGATGTCGGCGGGGACGTCGATCTGGCCGGCGGTCACCGGGCCGGGGCCGGTGGCGCGCAGGGTCATGCGCTTGGGGCCCTCGGCGTGCATGCGCAGCGCCAGTTGCTTGATGTTCAGAACGATGTCGACCACGTCCTCGCGCACGCCTTCCAGCGACGAGAATTCGTGAACGACGCCGTCGATCTGGATGGCGGTGACGGCGGCGCCTTGCAGCGACGACAGCAGGACGCGACGCAGCGCGTTGCCGAGGGTCACGCCGAAGCCGCGCTCGAGAGGTTCGGCGACCAGGCGCGCCTTGCGCTGGGCGTCGGAGCCGAGTTCGATCTGCGGCTTCTCGGGACGGATCAGCTCTTGCCAGTTACGTTCGATCATAGGTGTCCCTCGAAACGAGTTTCGCGGGTTCCTCTCACCTCGTCAGGGAGGCGGAACCCGCGGAGAATGGGTCGGCGGCGGTTCGCTTAGACGCGGCGGCGCTTGGGCGGACGGCAACCGTTGTGCGGCATCGGAGTGACGTCGCGGATGGTGGTGATCGTCAGGCCGACCGACTGCAGGGCGCGCAGGGCCGACTCACGGCCGGAACCCGGACCCGAGACGTTGACTTCCAGCGTCTTGACGCCGTGTTCCTGGGCCTTCTTGCCGGCGTCTTCGGCAGCCATCTGGGCGGCGAAGGGGGTCGACTTACGCGAACCCTTGAAGCCCATGTGACCCGCCGAGGACCACGAGATCGCGTTGCCCTGGGCATCGGTGATCGTGATCATGGTGTTGTTGAACGAAGCATTCACGTGGGCGACGCCCGAGGTGATGTTCTTGCGCTCGCGCTTCTTTACGCGACCCGGTTCCTTGGCCATGTGTCAGCTCTTACTTCTTCTTGCCGGCGATCGGCTTGGCGGGACCCTTGCGGGTGCGGGCGTTGGTGTGGGTGCGCTGACCGCGGACCGGCAGGCCCTTACGGTGACGCAGGCCGCGGTAGCAGGCCAGGTCCATCAGACGCTTGATGTTCATCGAGGTCTCGCGACGCAGGTCGCCCTCGACGGTGTAGTCGCGGTCGATCGTTTCACGGATCTGCAGGACTTCAGCGTCGGTCAGCTGGTTCACGCGGCGCGCGGGCTCGAGGCCCACCTTGGCGGTGATGTCCTTGGCGGCGGCCGGGCCGATGCCGTGAATATACTGCAGCGCGATTTCCACGCGCTTGTTGGTCGGAATATTGACGCCAGCGATACGGGCCACGAAGCTCTCCAGATACGCGTGATCGGACGCAACAAACGCTCCGGTCAACAGACCAGGAGCGTGGCGCCCTTCGCGGGAAGCGCGCCTTATACAGGTGATTCAGTTCGGGTCAACACCGGGAAGGCGTTTACGCATCGTTATCGTGCCAACCCTCTTCCGCGCCGATCGGAGATCCGGGCGGGGTGGCGGGCGCATGATGCCTGGCTTCCAGCAACTGGTCCAGACGATCGCGGTCGCCGATCAGGCCGCCGAGCCAACGGTCGTGGGCGCGCTGGACCGGATCCCCTGCCCGTGAAGCCTTCAGCTTGACCGCCAGGGCCTGGAGCCGGTCGTCGATGACGGCGGCCGAGGTGCTGGACAGGTCGTCGCCCTTGAGTAGGCCCGCGAGCGTCAGGACGGTCTGGGCCTGAACCCGCCGGGCAGGCTCGGCCAGACGGCCGGTCGCCGGGGCGAAGGCGGCGGTGACGATGGTGTCGACGGTCTCACCGAGGCCGAGGGCGGCGGGGTCGCGGCGGCCGGCGTCGGCGATGCGGTTGACCCGCTGGGGCGCGAACAGGGCGTCCAGCGTCACGTCGGCGGCCACGTCGGCGGCGACGCCCGGATCGAAGGCCCGGCCGTTCAGCCCCTTGAACACCTCGATGTCGTTCTGAGGGTCGCCGTCGCCGGACTGTTGCGCGGCCAGCAGGGCCAGGAGCGGCTCGGGCAGGTCGAGCTCGGCGGGATTGAGAGTGCGGGCGAGAGCCGCAAGCGCGGCGCGCTGGACGTCAGCGGGGACGACGCTCGCCGCCTCCTGCCCGCCGCCCGCGACCGGATAGGAGTAGTCGATGCCGCCCACCAGCTTGGACACCGCATCCACCTGGTACCGGTGATAGAGGTAGATGGGCACCAGTCGCCGGCGCAGGTCGTTGACGGCGGCGCCCGCCGGCAGGTTGTTCAGGCCGAAACGATCCAGGGCGATGCGGCGGATCTTCAGGATGTGGTCCAGCTCGGCGACCGGGTCCTCGCCATTGTCCCACAGGCTGCCCCAGGGCTGGGCGTCGCCGCCCACGCGGGCATCGGCGTCATTGGCGAAGCGCAGCCGTGCCCTGCCCTCCTCCGCCTTCTTCTCCAGCGTGGCGGCGTCGGCGTCGGAATAGAGCCAGTCGATGGCGAAGTCGTCCCAGGCGCCCATCCCGACCGCATAGGCGTCCGAGAAGTCGAGCTGGTCGTCGGCGGTGATGCCGATCTTCGGCACCGGATAGTCCATGACCGAGGCGCGCCCTTGCGTGCTCGCCGCGAAATTGTGTTGCAGGCCGATGGCGTGGCCGACCTCGTGCGCGGCCAGCTGGCGGATGCGAGCCAGGGCGATGCGCTGAGGGTCGTTGACCGAGCCGTCGCCGGTGTGGTCGGCGCCGACCAGACCTTCGAAGATCAGCATGTCCTGACGGATGCGCAGGGAGCCGAGCAGGACCGAGCCCTTGACGATCTCGCCGGTGCGCGGATCGACGACGCTCTGGCCGTAGGACCAGCTGCGGGTGGCGCGGTTGACCCAGTTGACGACATTGTAGCGGGCGTCCAGCGGATCAGCGCCCTCGGGCATGACCTCGACCTTGAAGGCGTCGATATAGCCGGCGGCGTCGAAGGCCTGGGCCCACCAGCTCGCGCCCTCGACGAGGGCCGAGCGGATCGGCTCGGGCGCGGCGCGGTCCACATAGAAGACGATCGGCTTGACCACGGTGGAGCGCGCCGCCGTCGGATCGGTCTTCACCAGCCGGAAGCGGCTGGCCAGACGGTGGACCATGGCTTCGTTCAGGGGCGCCGAATAGTCGGTGACATTGGTGGCGAAGGCGCCGGTGCGGGGATCGAACTCACGCGGCTGATAGTCGGCGTCGGGCAGTTTGATGAAGCTGTGATGGACTGTGAAGGTGGCCAGACGCGGCTCGGGCGCGATCTGGGACAGCTCGCGGCCCGGGCTGTCGACGCCGAAGGTGAGGCGGGCCTCCATCTCCAGATTCTCGGGGAAGTCCTTCGTCGCCGCCGGATCGACCATGGTGAGGTCGCTCATGGGCTTGAGCGAGCCCTGGCCCGCCGCCTTCAGCGTCTCGACGATGCCCATGGCGTCGCGGGTCAGGAAGGCCGACAGATCGACCAGCACCGAACCGTCGGCGGCGGTCGCGATCACGTCCCCGGCCCAGACGGTGGAGCCGACGAAGGCGTCGCGGGCGGCGGCCTGTTCCTCGGGCGAGCCGTGCGGCGCCTCGTATTTGGGGTTCTCGAACTCGGCGACGATCTTCTTGCCGATGCGGCGGAAGGCCAGGATGTTGGTGGCGCCGATCTGGGCGCGGTCCAGACCTGTCACCGCCGAGCCGACGCCGGTGCGCAACGCCGTGTGGTGGATGACCCGGGTCATGATCCCGTCGGCGCCGGGGGCCGGCAGCTGGACCAGCACCTTGCCGCCGTCCTGATCGACGAAGACGGGCAGCAGCCCCTCCTGACGGGTCAGGCCCTCGGTGGCCTCGGCGAAGGTCTTGGGGGCGGGGTCGGCTGCGAAGACGGGAGCTGCGGCGCCCGAGAGGGCCAAGACCAGGGCGATCGCCGTCGCCGTCCGCTTCATGCCCATACCCATGCCGATCCCCTTCACGCTGCAGTGCGATAAGGCGGTGATTGGCGGGCGGGTGTCAACGCGGCGGTACAACCGTCCGGGGGGCGGCTGGCTTCAGGGGTAGTTGATGTTCACCACCACGGTCTGGCCCTCGAGCGGGACGCCGTCCTGGGTCGGCGGATGGAAGCTGAACCTCTGAACCAACTGGGCCAAAGCCGCCTCACCGAAGCCCTGGCCCGGTGGGGTCTCGCTGACGAGGCTGCACTGGTCGAGGCCGGTGTCCACCCGGATGCGGCACCGGATGGCGACGACGCCGCGTCCGCGCGCGCCGCGTGGCCGGGCCCGGGCGATGTCTCTGGGCGAGGGTCCGCGAATGATGCGTGGCCCCATCCGGTCGCCAACGCCGGGCCCGTTGCCCGAGCCGATGCCTGTGCCAGAACCCGTCCCCTGCCCGCCCAGTCCGAGGCCCGGCGTCGGGCCAGGGGTCGGGGCGACGCCGACGATGAGATCCGGCTTGGGCGCCTGCTGGATCGGCGCGGGCGGCGGATCGGGCAGAGGCTTCTCGGGGGGCTTGGGCGTCACATGGACGCGCGACGGGGCGGCGGGCGCGCCCCCGCCCTCGACCGGCGCGGCTTTCTCGGGCGGCGGAGGCTCGGGCGGACGGACCGGCGGAACCAGCTCGACGAAAATGGGCGGCAGGCCGGGTCCGACCTGTTCGCCAGGCGTCTGCTCCAGCCCGACGATGGCGAACAGGCCGAGGTGCAGGACCACGACGCCAGACGCCACGAGCAGGTTGCGGCTCTTCTTCGGCGAGAGATGCGGGCGGGGCGGCGTCACGGCGTAGGGGTCATCCTGCGGAGTCCAGAAGGACCCTAACGCATGAGGCGGATGAACGTCGCCTGACGGCCGATCGGCAGCCCTAGGCGTCGAGCGCCGCGTCGATGGATGCGGCGACGGCCTCGATGGAGCCCATGCCGTCAACTTCGGTCAACAGACCCTTGTCGCCGTAGTAGGGCAGCAGGGGCGCGGTGTTGCGGTTGTAGGCGTCGAGGCGAACCTTGAAGCTTTCCGGATTGTCGTCCGGGCGGCCCTGATCGGCATAGCGTTTTGCGACCCGTTCCAGCAGGGCGGCGTCATCGACCTTGAGGCGGACGACGTGATCGATCTGCTTGCCCAGCTTGGCCAGCATGGCGTCGAGCGCCTCGGCCTGGGCCACGGTGCGCGGGAAGCCGTCGAAGATGGCGCCGCCGGCGTCCTCGGCCTCTTTCAGACGGGCCTCGATCAAGGCAATGACGATCTCGTCCGAGACGAGGTCGCCGCGCGACATGATCGCCTGGCATTCCAGGCCCAGCGCCGAGCCCGAGGCGATGGCCTCGCGCAGCATGTCGCCGGTCGAGAGCTGGACCATGCCGCGGCCCTCGACCAGGCGCTTGGCTTGCGTACCCTTGCCGGCGGCCGGCGGTCCGAACAGGATCAGGTTCAAAGCCGCCCTCCCTAAGCGATCACGTATTATTACCGGCGTACGGGAGTCGGGGCGCCCCGTCCACCCCGGCCGCGCAGCTTGGCCTTCTTGATCAGGCCTTCGTACTGGTGGGCCAGCAGCTGCGACTGGATCTGGGCGACCGTATCCATCGTCACCGAGACCACGATCAGGATCGAGGTGCCGCCGAACAGCAGGCTGGGGCCCATGGAGGCGGCGATCGCCTCGGGGATCAGACAGACGGCGGTGATGTAGGCCGCGCCGATGACGGTCAGGCGGGTCAGGACATAGTCCAGATATTCCGCCGTGCGCTTGCCCGGACGGATG
>DBBK01000059.1 GCA_002292165.1 Brevundimonas sp. UBA986 | reverse complement strand
CGATCCAGCGGCTGGCGGACCGGGTCTCGGGGGTCTTCGTCCCCGCCGTGATCGGAGTCGCTATTCTGGCGGCGGTCGCCTGGGGTCTGCTCGGCCCCGAGCCCCGCCTGTCCTATGCGCTGCTGGCGGCGGTGTCGGTGTTGATCATCGCCTGTCCTTGCGCCCTTGGGCTCGCGACGCCGATCTCGATCATGGTCGGCGTCGGGCGGGGCGCCCAGGCCGGCGTTCTGATCCGCGACGCCGAAGCCCTGGAACGCTTCGAGAAGGTCGACGCTCTGGTGTTCGACAAGACCGGCACTCTGACCGAGGGGCGGCCGTCGGTGACCGCGGTTCAGGTGGTGGCGGGCTTCGATGAAGCGGAACTGCTCCGGCTGGCGGCGAGTCTGGAACGCGGCAGCGAGCATCCGCTCGCGCAGGCCGTGGTCAGGGCGGCGACGGCGCGAGGGTTGCCCCTGTCGGACGCTTCCGACTTCGACAGCCCGGTCGGCCGGGGCGTCACGGGCGTCGTCGAGGAGCACAGGGTGGTTCTGGGCGCCGGCCGGTTCCTGACCGAGCAGGGCGTCGATGTGTCGGGCCTCGAAACCCAGGCTGAAGTTCTGCGGTCGGACGGAGCCACGGCGATCTTCGTCGGCGTCGCCGGCGTCGCCGTCGGCGTCATCGGGATCGCCGATCCCATCAAGTCGACCACGGCGGCCGCCTTGCAGGACCTCAGGGCGGCGGGAGTGCATGTGGTCATGATGACCGGCGACAATCGCACGACCGCCGAGGCGGTGGCGCGTCGTCTGGGTATCGATGACGTCCATGCCGAGGTCCTGCCTCAGGACAAGGCCGCCGTCGTTCAAGGCCTCCGGGAGCGGGGACGGGTCGTCGTCATGGCGGGCGACGGGGTAAACGATGCGCCGGCCCTGGCCGCCGCCGACGTCGGCGTCGCCATGGGAGCGGGGTCCGATGTCGCGATCGAAAGCGCGGGCGTCACCCTGTTGCAGGGCGATCTGCAGAGCATCGTGCGGGCGCGCCGGTTGTCGCAGGCGGTCATGGGCAATATCCGCCAGAATCTCCTGTTCGCCTTCGGCTACAATGCGCTCGGCATTCCGATCGCCGCCGGGCTTCTCTACCCCGCCTTCGGGCTGATGCTGTCTCCGGCCCTGGCGGCGTTGGCCATGGCCTTGTCTTCGGTCAGCGTGATCACCAACGCGCTGAGGCTGAGGACCATGCGACTTTGAAACCCGATCGCCGTCAGGGCGCCTGGCGGGTGTCGGCGTCGCCGACGCTGTCCAGATAGGCGATCAGGTCGGCGATATCGTCTTCCTCGAACTGGAACTGCGGCATCGTCGGATGGGCGGTGACGAGCCCTTCGGCGAAGGCTTCCTGAAGATTGGCGACCGGATAGCGCTGGGCCAGCCCGCGGAACGGCGGGGCGGCGGCAAGGGCGCTGCGATCAAATCGGCCGATGGCGTGACAACTGGAACACCGTGTCTGAGCCAGAACGGCGCCGCGTGACGCGGATCCCGGCCTGCCCCAGGGATCGCCTGCGACAGCCCGTTCTCCGACCTGTACAGGCCGTATTGTCGGAGCGGCGCAGCCTGCCGACACGATCATGACGCAGAGCAGTATTGGTCGCATGGCGTCCCTCGTTTCGACGTCATCCTGTCGTCGGCGGCAGGAAGCGCGTTGATTTTTGTCAATTCCGTCGCCTCCGTCTGCAGAAGCAGGACTGTCCTGGTCTATGGTCCAGGAGCCTCACGGTCACCGCGTCTTCACAAGCCGTCAGGCTGCGGCTTCGGCGGGCTGTGAGGCGATCAGGATCCTGCCGTCGCCGTCGCGTCCGCTGACCCGGTTGACGCGATCACAGAGCGCCAGCGGCCCGGTCCGGTGGCTGACGAGGATCAACCCCTGGCCTCGTGCCGTCAGCCGACGATCAAGCGCGTCCAGGACACGAACCTCCGTCGCGCCGTCCAGCCCCTCGGTCGGCTCGTCCAGCACCAGCCAGGGCGCGTCGCGCAGCAGGGCGCGAGCCAGCCCCAGTCTGCGCCGTTCGCCGCCCGACAGACGCTCGCCGTTCGGGCCGACGCGAGCGTCGAGGCGCCCCGGGGCAGCCCGGATCCGGGCCGCCAGCCCGGCGTCCTCCAGTGCGACCCACATCGCCGCGTCGTCGACCGCGCCCGCCATCAGAAGATTGTCGCGGACGCTGGCATCGAGAAGGCGGACGTCTTGGGCGGCGTAAGCGAACAAAGCGCGTCGGTCGGCGGTTACGATCTCCGAGGCGTCGCGACCGCCGAGACGCGCCTCGCCAGGCAAGATCTCCCGCAGGCCGATCAGTCGCTCGATCAGGGTCGTCTTTCCCGCGCCGGACGGGCCGAACAGACCGATCCGCAGCGGCGGGGCGCAGTCCTCGGTCATGGATGGCAGGGCGAGAGTGTGTCCGTGAGGCGATCGACCGCCTCGCACGGTCGGATCGGTGATGACCGCGTCCAGCCTTTTCAAGGCCTCGGACGCCGCTCCGCCCTGATGCAGGGCTCCGGCCAGGCCGGCGGCGGAGTCCACCCCCATGACCGCGACCAGGGCGGCCAGCGCGATCAGCGGCAGGGGCGATCCGATCGTCGCCGCCATGATCAGGCCGACGGCCAAAGCCGTGGCGACGGCCTGCCAAAGCGCCATCCAGCCGCCGGCGCGGACCAGGGTAATCTTCGCGCGGTCGTGACGGGCGGCGGCCTCCTCGACCTCCCGCACCGCCCATCCGTCGAGGCCATAGGCCTTCAGTTCGGGCGCCGCAGCCTCCAGCGCCGAGAGACGGTCCTTCAGGGCGCCGACGGCGATCTGGATCTCGCGTCCGGCGGGGGCGGCGAGACGGCGGGCGATCACGACGCACCCCAGACACGTCACAACCATGACCCCGAACAGGGCGGCGGCCGCGCCCCGGGACGCCAGTCCCGCGAGCAGTACGGCCGAGCCGACGCCGGCGCCGAGGCTCCAGGGCGCCGACCGGCGTACGAACAAGGTCTGGATCGCGTCCACATCCTGCACCAGTCGCCCGGACAGTTCGCCGGACGACAAGGCCAGCGCCTGCGCGGTCGGACCCGAGGCGATGGCGTCGAACAGCTGCGGTCGTAACCGGGCGAGAGCCTTCAACGCCGCCTCATGTCCCGAGACCCGCTCGACATACCGCGCACCCGTCCGCAGGATGGCCAGCAGCCGAATGATCGCGCTTGGCATCATATAGTTGAAGCCCTGGGCTGCCGCCGCGCCAGCCAGGCCTGCGAAGGCGGCCCCGGTGATGAACCAGCCCGAGAGACCCAGCAGGCTTACCGCAGCTGCCGAAACGACCGCCCCGCCGGCCGCCGCCAGCCGCAGCCGGTTGCGTTGGGCATGGGTTTGGCCGGCGATCATCGCCCCGATGCGGCCGGGCGCGCTCACAACTGCACCACGCGGTCGGCCAGGGCGGCGACGGCCGGGGAGTGGGTGGCGATCAGGGTCGTGCGGCCACGCGCGGTCTGGCGGATGGCGTCCAGCATGGCGGCTTCGGCGGCCGGGTCGAGGTTGGCGGTCGGCTCATCCAGCAGCAGGATCGGCGCCCGCTTCAGAAAGGCGCGGGCGAGGCCCAGGCGACGTCGTTCGCCTCCCGACAACCCGCCTCCGCGTTCGTCGATCGCGCGGGTCAGGTCGGCGGGAAGACCGGCGGCCTTCGCGGCGATGGCGACCCGGGTCTGGCAGGCGGTCGGATCCGCCAGGGCGATGTTCCTGCCCAGGGTTCCGGGCACGACGATCGGATGCTGGCCCGCCCAGGCGATCTGGCCGGCAAGGTCGCCGCAGGCGCTCAGCCGCGCCTCGCCGACCTCGACTTCGCCCCGGCTCAGGGGGGCGAGGCCGAGCAGCAGGTGCAGAAGGCTCGACTTGCCGGCGCCGCTGGCTCCGATCAGGGCCACGATCTGGGCGGGGCGGATGTCGAAGTCGAATCCGTCGATGACGGCCGGCCCGCCATCGTAGGCGATGGCGACGTCCCTGAACCGGATTGCGGGCGCCGCGTGGCCGATCACCGACGGCGCAGCCTGGATCGCTTCCGGAGTGGCAAGCGAAGGGGCCGCGGCCTCGGCGGCCTGACGGTCGTGGTAGGCGGCGGCCAGCCTGCGCAGCGGCGCATAGACTTCCGGCGCGAGGGCGAGGACGAAGAAGGCGCGGCCCAGGTCGAGCGTCTCCGGCGCCGGGAAGGGCAGGAGGCGTAGCAGATTGAAACCGCAGTAGACCGCGATCAGGGCGACTGACAGGGCCGAGAAGAACTCCAGCACGCCGGACGACAGGAAGGCGATCCGCATCACCCGAGCGGTCCGGCGCTCCAGATCGTTCGAGGCGGTGGCGATCTCGGCGGTGGTCCGGTCGACGGCCTCGAAGGCCAGCAGGGCGGGCAGGGCGCGGATGCGGTCGACGAACAGGCCGGACAGCCGCTCCAGCGCCTGGAACTGGCGACGGCTCTCGCCCGCCGCCGCTGTCCCGGCCAGGGCCATGCCGAGGATGAAGGGGGCGAGGGTGAACAGCAGGATACCGGCGGACACCGGGCTGGCCACAGCCGCTGCCGCGATGAGCAGAAAGGGCGACAGGCCGGCGGCGAGGCGCAGCGGCGCGAACCGGGTGAAATAGTCGTCCAGAGCCTCGACTCCCTCGACCAAGGCCGTCATCCGGTCGCCGGATCGGCGACCGCGCCCGAACAGGTCATGCAGCAGGCGCGCCCTGGCGCCCGTCTTCACCGCCCGGCCCAGCCGCGCCCCGATCACGACCGACGCCTGACCGAGGAGGCCGCGTACGACGAGACTGACGAGCGCGAGCATGAGCCACGGCAAGGCGGCGGCCGGCAAGCGCTCCAGCCCGGTCAGGGTGAGTGCGAGACCGGCGGCGAAACCGATCGCAGGCAGCACGTCGGCGACGGCGGCAAGGCCGGCGACCAGGATCAGTCGACGCCAGGGACGACCAGCCTGGTTGAGCCAGGTGGTCGGAGAGAGAGGAAGGGCCGGGGAGGGGACGGCGATGGGCGCGGCGGTCATGACTGACTCCAGCGCCGGCCGTCGCCGCACGCCATGGGACAAAACGCCGTTGGACGAACTGCCCAGGGACGATCCGTCCAGTATCGAGGGCGGTCCGGCGGAGCTTTGATCCAGATCAAGGCGAGCGTCCCGCCGAGCCCCCAGGACGAACGAAACGCGGGTCGTCGGGGCCTGCGTCCTGGAGCATCGCCATGATCGACCTCGCGGTCGTCGACCTGTCCCGGCTGCAGTTCGCGCTGACGGCCCTCTATCACTTCCTGTTCGTGCCCCTGACCCTGGGGCTGAGCTTCATGCTGGTCATCATGGAGTCGATCTATGTGATGACCCGCCGTCCGATCTGGCGAACCATCACCCGCTTCTGGGGCACGCTGTTCGGCATCAACTTCGTCCTCGGCGTCGCCACCGGCATCACCATGGAGTTCCAGTTCGGGATGAACTGGGCCTACTACAGCCACTACGTCGGCGACATCTTCGGCGCGCCCCTGGCCATCGAGGGGCTGATGGCCTTCTTCCTCGAGGCCACCTTCGTCGGCCTGATGTTCTTCGGCTGGGAGAAGCTGAAGCCCTCGGCCCACCTGTTCGTCACCTTCATGGTCGCGCTTGGCACCAACCTCTCGGCCCTGTGGATCCTGATCGCCAACGGCTGGATGCAGAACCCGGTCGGCGCCGCCTTCAACCCCGACACCATGCGGATGGAGGTCACGGATTTCATGGCCGTGCTGTTCAACCCGGTGGCCCAGGCCAAGTTCGTGCACACGGTCTCGGCGGGCTATGTCTGCGCCTCGGTCTTCGTGCTGGGCGTCTCGGCCTTCTATCTGCTGCGGGGCAAACACGTGGGCTTCGCCAAGCGGTCGATGACCGTGGCCTCGGCCTTCGGTCTGGCGGCGTCGCTTTCGGTCGTGGTCCTCGGCGACCAGTCGGGCTACGCCTTGACCGACAACCAGAAAATGAAGCTGGCCGCGCTGGAGGCCATGTGGCGCACCGAGCCCGCGCCCGCCGGCCTGACCCTGGTCGGCATTCCCAGCATGAAGGATCGCCAGACCCACTACGGCGTCCACGTGCCGTGGGTCATGGGCCTGATCGCCACCCGCACGGTCAACAAGCCGGTCGAGGGCATCTTCGAACTGGTCGCCACGGCCGAGACCCGGATCGAGAGCGGCGTCATCGCCTATGACGCCCTGCAGAAGGTCAAGGCCAACCCGGCCGATCCCGCCGCGCGCGGCGTGTTCGAATTGCATCGTCGCGACCTCGGCTACGCCCTGCTGCTGAAGCGCCACGTCGCCGATCCGCGTACGGCCTCGCCCGAACTGATCCGCCAGACGGCATGGGAGACGGTGCCCAATGTGCCCGCCCTGTTCTGGAGCTTCCGCGTCATGGCCGGGATCGGGATGTTCATGATCGCCCTGTTCGGCACGGCCTTCGTCCTCTGCACGATGCGCAAGCACGACACGAAGTGGTTCCTGCGCATTGCGGTGCTCGCTCTGCCCCTGCCGTGGGTGGCCATCGAGTTCGGCTGGATCCTGGCCGAGTTCGGGCGTCAGCCGTGGTCGGTCGACGGGGTTCTGCCGACTTTCCTCGGCGCGTCCAGCCTGACCGTGCCCCAGCTGTGGGCCACCATCGTCGGCTTCACCCTGCTGTACGGCGCACTCGCCGTCGTCGAGGTCCGGCTGATGCTGCTCGCCATCAAGAAGGGGCCGTTCCACGAACAGGAGACGTTCGGCGAACCGACCCCTGAGGCTCCTGACGTGCGCCCGCTCGCGCCCGCCGTCGCCTGACCCAGACCTTCCAAGGACATCCGACCATGGATCTTCCCATCGACTTCGCCACCCTCCGCCTGATCTGGTGGGGCCTTTTGGGCGTGCTGCTGATCGCCTTCGCCCTGACCGACGGCTTCGACCTCGGCGTCGGCGCCCTGTTGCCCTTCGTCGCCCGCAACGACGCCGAGCGCCGGATGGTGATCAACACCGTCGGCGCCACCTGGGAGGGCAACCAGGTGTGGTTCATCCTCGGCGGCGGCGCGATCTTCGCCGCCTGGCCCTTCGTCTATGCGGTCAGCTTCTCCGGCTTCTACCTGGCCATGTTCCTGGTGTTGTCGGCCCTGATCCTGAGGCCTGTGTCGTTCAAATACCGCTCCAAGCGGCCGTCGCCGAAGTGGCGGTCGTTCTGGGACTGGTGCCTGTTCATCGGCGGCTTCGTGCCCTCGCTGGTGTTCGGGGTGGCGGTGGGCAACGTCCTGCTGGGCGCGCCCTTCCATCTGGATAGCGACCTGCGCAGCTTCTACGACGGCAATCTGCTGGGCCTGTTCACACCCTTCAGCCTGATCGCCGGCCTGTTGTCGGTGGCCATGCTGGTGCTGCACGGCGCGGCCTGGCTGTCGGTGAAGGCCGAGCCTGGACCGGTGCTGGACCGGGCGCGTCGCTTCGGCACGATCGCCGGCATTCTGGCGCTGGTCCTGTTCGCCGCGGGCGGTCTCTATGTGGCCTTCGGCGGCCTTGGATACCGGATCACGGGCGCCCTGGACCCCAACGGCTTCTCCAACCCCCTGCGCACGACGGTTCAGGCCGCGCCCGGCGCCTGGCTGGACAACTACGGCCGCTATCCGTGGATGATGATCGCCCCGGCGCTGGGCTTCCTCGGCGTCCTGACCGGTCTGTTCGGCCTGTGGCGTCGGTCGGCGCCTCTGGCCTTCGGCGGGTCGTCGCTGTCGACCGTCGGCATCATCTCCACCGTCGGCCTGTCCATGTTCCCCTTCATCCTGCCGAGTTCGATCAACCCGCAGTCCAGCCTGACGGTGTGGAACGCCTCGTCCAGCCATCTGACCCTGTTCGTCATGCTGCTGGTCACGGCGATCTTCCTGCCGCTGATCCTGATCTACACGGCCTGGGTCTATCGCGTGCTGTGGGGGCGCACCTCGACCGCCGCTCTCAAGACCAATCCCGACCTCTACTGAGCCAAAGGAGCTTTGAGCGATGTGGTATTTTTCCTGGATCCTGGGCCTCGGGCTGGCGGTCGGCTTCGGCGTGCTGAACGGCCTGTGGCACGAGTTCCACCTGTTCGACGAAGGCGACGCCGGCCTGTCCGTTCCCGATGCGTCGAAAGAGGGCGATGTTCCCCTCTAGTCCCTCCGGCCTCACGACCCGCGACCTGATCGAGCGTTACGACGCCCACGCCCCGCGCTACACCTCCTATCCGACGGCGGCCCAGTTCACCCCGGCGATCGGGGCGGGGCAGTGGGCGGAGTGGCTGAAGGCGGCGCCGCTGGACCGCGCAGTCTCCCTCTATCTGCACATCCCCTTCTGCAAGCGGCTGTGCTGGTACTGCGGCTGTAACACCCGGGCGATGAACCGGCCCAAGCTGATCTCCAGCTATGTCGACCTGCTGCTCAGGGAAGCCGATCTGGTTCTGGCGCAGATTGGACAGCCGGCGCGGGTGGGGTCGATCCATCTGGGCGGCGGCACGCCCAACATGCTGTCGCCGGAGGACCTTGAACGGCTGTTCGAGGGCCTGAGCGCGCGGTTTGATCTGGGCGACTGTTTCGAGATCGCCGCCGAACTGGATCCCGAGGTGCTGACGCCGGAGTGGGTCGAGGCGGCCGGGCGGATCGGCCTCAGTCGCGCCAGTCTGGGCGTTCAGGACCTGTCGCCGCAGGTACAGGCGGCGGTGAACCGGCCCGAGAGCTTCGAGACCATCCGCTGGGCGGCGCAGGCCCTGCGCGAGCAGGGCGTGAGCTCCCTGAACCTTGATCTGATGTACGGCCTGCCGCTGCAGGCGGTGGAGCATGTGGTTACGACCTTGGGGCAGGTCACCACCCTGCAGCCCGAGCGGATCGCCCTGTTCGGATACGCCCATGTGCCGTGGATGAAGCCGCACCAGAAGCTGATCTGCGACGAAGACCTGCCCGACGCGGAGACGCGTTTTGTGCAGAGCCAGGCAGCGGCGCGATACCTGACGGCCAAAGGCTGGCAGGCGATCGGGCTGGATCATTTCGCCCTGCCGCACGACGGTCTGGCTGCGGCGGCGCGGGCCGGGCGGCTGCACCGCAACTTCCAGGGCTATACGACCGACGAGGCGGAGGTCCTGATCGGTCTGGGCGTCTCGGCCATCAGCCGCACCCCGGCGGGCTTTGTGCAGAACATGGCCAATGAGCGCGACTGGCGCGCCGCCGTGGGAGAGGGCGCTCTGCCCGTCATCCGGGGCGTGGCCCTGACCGGTCGTGACGCCTTCATCGGCGAGATCATCGAACGGCTGATGTGCGACTTCGTCGTGGATGTCGGCGAGGTCTCCCGGCGACGTCGTCGGGACCTGTCCGAGGTCGCCGGCGCCTGGCCGCTGCTGCGGCGGTTCCGCGCCGACGGACTGGTCACGGTCGAGGATGCGGTGGTCGAGGTCACGCCTCTGGGCCGGCCCTTCGTGCGGGCGGTCTTCGCCGCCTTCGACCCCGACGCGACCAGCTTCCGCTGGAAGCACGCCCGGGTGGTCTGAAGGACAACCCCGATGGACAGATTGTCCACCCCCTCAACGGTTTGCGCTGGATCAAAGCCGCTGTTTCGGGGCGAGCGCATCACCCGGCCAAGGCGCTCGCCACCGGCCGCATGAGGCGGCCCCGGGCGTCGGGGATACGAATCAATGACCCTCAAAACCCTGTTCCTCACCACGCTCGCTGTCACCGCTGTCGCGCTGCCGGCCATGGCCCAGACGGCGTCCGACAACGCTGCCTGGACGGCCCCGCGCAAGGGCGACTGGTTGGTCACCGGCCGGGTGACCGACGTCTTCTCCGGCGCCGACAATGCGATCACCACGGCCGCCGGGGCGGACAGCGGCCTGCACGTCGACGTCGGCGACAGCGTCATGCCGACGCTGGGCTTCACCTACTTCCTGACCGACCACTGGGCGGTCGAGGGCATCCTCGGCACGACCAAACACGAGATCCGCGCCCAAGGCGGGGCGACCGATGTCGCGGTTCACGAGACTTGGGTCGTGCCGCCCATCGTGACCCTGCAATACCGCCCGCTGACCGGCGGGCGCATCAGCCCCTATGTCGGCGCCGGCGTAAACTACATGCTGTTTTACAACGGAGAGGATCAGAACGGCTTCAAGGTCCGGCTGAAGGACGGCTTCGGCTATGCGGCCCAGGCCGGTGTCGATGTCGGTCTGCAAGGCCCGTGGAGCCTGAACCTGGACATCAAGAAAGTGTGGTTCAACACCGACGCCAGCATTAATGACGGCGCACTGACGTCCAGTGTGGATCTGGATCCGTGGGTGGCGTCGGTCGGCGTGACCCGTCGCTTCTAGCGGATCGCACCGACGGCGTGTCGAACGGCCGGTGTAGGCTGGGCCGTTCAAGCCTTCGCTGCTGGGTCCGTTATGTCCGCATCGTCCCGGTGCGGACATAACGATCGTGCCAGGACAGGGCCTCGGTCAGCAGCGTCGGCGTCTGCAGCCCGAAGGATCCGGCCTGAGCGCGCTGGAAATAGTCGGCGAGCATGGGCCGATAATCGGGGTGGGCGCAGGTCGAGATCACCGCCTTCGCCCTCTGCTTGGGCGACAGGCCGCGCAGGTCGGCCAGCCCCTGTTCGGTGACGATGACCTGGACGTCTTGGTTGATGTGATCGACATGCGAGGCGTGCGGCACGATCGTCGAGATCGCGCCGCCCTTGGCCGTCGAGGCGCTCATGAAGATCGAGATATAGGCGTTGCGCGCGAAGTCACCCGAACCGCCGATTCCGTTCTGGATGCGCGAGCCCATCACATGGGTCGAGTTGACGGCGCCGTAGATGTCGGCCTCTATCATTCCGTTCATGGCGATGACGCCGAGGCGGCGGATCAGTTCGGGATGGTTGCTGATCTCCTGCGGCCTCAGGATGATGCGATCCCGGTAATCGGCCATGCGCCGGTTGACGCTTTCACTGAGGTCGGGGCTGAGGCTGAGCGCGGTCGAGGACGCCATCCGCAGCTTGCCGCTGTCCAGCAGGGCCATCATGCCGTCCTGGATCACCTCGGTATAGGCGGTCAGGTTGTCGAAGGGCGCATCGATCAGGCCGGTCAGGACGGCATTGGCGGTGTTCCCGACCCCGGACTGCAGCGGGAGCAGGGACGGGGGCAGGCGTCCCTTCCTGACCTCGTGCTCCAGAAACTCCAGCAGATGCCCCGCGATGGCCAGATCATCAGCGCCGGGGGTGGTGAAGCCGGCGTTGCGGTCGGGGCGATCGGTCTCGACGATGGCGACGATCTTGTCCGGATCGCAGCGGAAGCAGGGTTCGCCGATCCGGTCACTGGAACGGATCAGGGGGATGGGCACGCGGTCCGGCGGCAGGGCCGCGCCATAGTAGATGTCGTGCATGCCCAGTAGTTCGGGATTTTGCCAGCGGTTGACCTCCAGGATCACCTGGCTCGCCCGCTCCAGCCACGTCTTGTTGTTACCGACCGACGAGGCCGGGATCAGTCCTCCGTCTTCAAGGATGCCCGTCACCTGAATGATGGCGGTATCGAGCGCGCCGAGGATCCCCTGCCAGGCGGCAGGCGCGACTTGGCTGAGGTGCATGTCGAAATACTCCATCTGCCCGCGATTGATCCTGTCGCGACAGGTCGGATCGGAGTTGTAGGGCAGCCGGAACTCGATCCCGTTCGCCTTGGCCAGGGCCCCGTCCAACTCTGGTCCGGTCGAAGCGCCCGTCCAGATCCGGAGCTTGAACGGCCGCCCCGCCGCATGTTCGGCCTCGATCCGGGCGGCCAGGGCCAAGGGGACCGCCGTGGGGTAGCCGGAGGCAGTGAAGCCGCTGAGACCGACGGTCGTGTTGGGCGCGATGAGTTGCGCCGCATCCTCCGCCGATATGACCTTGGCCCTGTGGCCGGGCACCCGGATCCGCGAGTTTTGCATGGCTCTATCCAAGAAGGCCGAGCTTTATGCGCGGCAGGGAGAAACGAGGGGCCGAAACGGCAGGCTCCGGGCCAGCGGGCAATGGCATGAGATTGACGGATCAGCATGCCAGGCTGATCCGCCGTTGTTGGAAGAGGTCAAGGACCGCTATTCCGGGTTTGATCTTTGCCGTACTGTCCCTCTTGGGCGGCGGGCGTGTGGCATGTGCGTGAGTTCATCAGTTTTCGCATTCCAGAAGACACCAGCGGATCAGCCTGAGGCGTGCATTGATCGCAATCAAAGACGCGCGTCGCTGATAGCCGGTGCGGTGCAAGGGCTGTCGCAGGCCGCGGCTATGTGGAGGCGAAGTATCAACCCTGGTGTTAGAGGGGGACGTCGCACCACCCGATCTGATCTGGATCAAGGCGCAGAGGAGGAACCGGGGGCCTTATTGCCGGAGCGCGGCTCAAAGGGGCGCCCAACCCGACAGGCAAAGGCTGAAGCGTCCTTGTACGGCCGCGCGCGAATGGACGCGGGGTCAACACTCTGGTGACCGGCCCGGACAGAGGTGGATTGGATGAGCTTCAAAAACGGCCTGCTGATTCTGGATGAACGGGACACTCTCCAGAGCCTGGAGTGTTTGCTGGCTCAGGCCCGTGCGATGGGAGTTGACGAAATTACCGCGGTCGCCGCCGGAGGGGTGACCCCGCCTGGACACGGCGTTCCTGCCGGGCCGGGCCTCATGCTTTTGCGGGAACGCGAAATCAGGGACGCTTTCCGCAGGCTGCACGAGGAAGTCGCGGCGCACACGCGGGGCGTCTCCCTCGACTGGAGGGCGGAGGTCAACGCCGATCCCACAGGCTTTGTTCTCGATCAGGCGGCGCGATCCGATCTGATGATCCTGGCGCGTCATCAAGGCGGACCTCAACACCTGGACCTTGGCCGGCTGATCGTGGCGGCCGGCCGCCCCGTGTTGAGCCTTCCGGCCGCGTTCGAGCCGACCCCCTTTGTCAGGACCGCCATCGGCTATCGAAGGACCCGTGAAAGCCGTCTGGCTATCGCGGCGGCCCTGCCTGCCTTGCGCCGGTCCAGTCTCGTGCTCGTCATCGGGATCGGCGACGAATGTTCCCAATCCGATCTTGCCGACGTCGTCGCTCACCTCGCCAGTCAGGGGGTTCATGCCCGGTCTCGCCATCAGACAGGCCGCGCGCCGACGGCTGCGGCCCTGACCGAAGCGGCGCGTGACGAGGGCGCGCAACTGCTCGTCAGCGGCGCCTACGGTCATAGCCGGTCTCAGGAATGGCTGTTCGGTGGAATCACCCAGGACCTCCTGTCGAACAGTCCGCTGCCCTGGTTGACGATCCATTGATCCAGTCCGGCTGGTGGATCGATCCCGGGATCATCCCTGGGTTCCTCCTGGCGATGGCCCTGATCGAACTGACCCCAGGCCCGAATATGGGATATCTGACGGTCGTGGCGGCTTCGCGGGGGAGGTTGGCGGGGGGAATAACTGTCGCAGGGATAACCGCAGGTCTTGCCGCTTATCTGGCTCTGGCTGTTTTCGTCCTGTCGCGCGGCGCCGAAGTTTCACCCATTGTCCTGAAGGCGCTGCGTTGGGCTGGTGTCCTCTACCTGCTGGTCCTCGCCGCCGAGGCATCCAGGCCGTCTCGGCCGCGCGCTGCGGCAAGCGGCTCCGGCGGCGCGCTCATCGCCAGGGGCTTCCTGGCCAATATCCTCAATCCCAAGGCCCTGCTGTTTTACGCGGTGCTGCTTCCCGGATTCGTCCGGCGCGGCTTTGCCGATCCCCCGGCGCAGATGTTGATATTGGGGCTGACCCATATCTGCATCAGCGTCATGGTCCATCTCGGGATCGTCTTTGGCGTCGCACAGGCGGCGGGTCGATGGCCGAAGAGCCGTCGGAGGTGGCTTCGCTGGCTCTCCGCCGCAGGGCTGGTCGGTGTCGCCTTTTGGCTGGGGCTGTCCCGGTGACTGTCTGCGTCAACGGGGGCTGTCTGATGCAGGCCTGCGCGTCTGTCGGTCGCAGCGTCGGGCCGAACCCAGACTTGTTCGACGCTTCGTGAGGTAGGCGCTCTCTGACTTTCGGATGTCCACCGGTCAGTCGTGCTGCCGGACGGTGAGCCGACGAACCTCGGCGGGACCGAACCCCCGGTGGTCTCTCTGGCCGCGAGTTGGCGCCGGGACGACCTGTGAGCCCCGCGTTTCCACGCGTTGAGAGAGGCCTGCGCCCTGGTCAGCGCGTAAAGGCGAAACCTGCTGCTGGCTTTGGGGGGGCGCCGTTCTGGCTATCCCGCCAAACCGATCTAGACCACTGCGCCGAACAGGTGACCGATCCCGGCTGTGACCGCCATCGCCAGAGCGCCCCAGAACACCACTCTGGCGACGGCCCGACCGATGGCGGCGCCGCCTGTCTTGGCGCCGAGCGCCCCGAGAGCGCCCAAGCCTATCAGGGCCGCAAAGGCCACCGCTGGAACCAGATTGACGACGGGTGAGATGACGACGACGAGCAGAGGAAGACTCGCCCCGGCGGAAAAGGTGAGCGCCGAGGTAAGCGCCGCCTGGATCGGACGGGCCGTCGTATGTTCGGAAATCCCCAGCTCGTCCCGGGCATGGGCGCCAAGGGCGTCGTGGGCCATCAGCTGGGCGGCAACGTCCGCTGCGAGCGCCGCATCCAGGCCTCGCGTCACATAGATCTCGGCAAGTTCCCGCGCCTCGGCGGCCGGGTCGGCGGCCAGCTCCGCAGTTTCGCGTGCGAGATCCGCCTTTTCGGTATCAGACTGCGAACTGACCGAGACATATTCGCCCGCGGCCATCGACATGGCTCCTGCCACCAGCCCCGCTACGCCAGCGACGAGGATGCCCGTCTTGCCCGAGCTGGCCGCCGCCACCCCGACGATAAGGCTGGCGGTCGAGACCAGTCCATCATTCGCGCCGAGAACGGCGGCGCGGAGCCAGCCGATCCGGGCGACCATATGGGTTTCAGAATGGGCGCTGAATCGGCTCATCTCGGTTCCTGACTGGAGAGGCGGGAGACCGGTTGGCTTATGACGCGCGAGTCGGCGTCTCTACAAGGGGCAGAGCCGCCAGCAGGACAGCGCTCAGAATCAGGATGATGAAGCCCAGTGTGTGATGGCATTCGAACCAGAGTTCGAGGACGGGCCCGCGATGCATATCGCCGTAAGTCCAGCCTATATAAATCTCCTCGAAACCCAGGGGGCGAAAGTCGAGCGCAACGCCGTCGCCGCGGCGCGGTAGCGCGCAGCGCCACTGGTACGGAGATTCCGTCCGGATAGGGTAAAGCTCTCCGCCATCAGGGCCGTCCACAAATCTGCAGAAAAGTGACGACCGCGACTGACCTGATCGGCGGCGCGCTCAGCAACGCATGGCCCGGCGGCAACTGCGGATGCGCCTCGATCATCAGGGGCAGAACAATCCATCGATCAGGAAAAGTCATAACCTCGATCGGTGCAGCGCGCAGATGCGGGCAGTGTTTCAGCGAGATGTCAGAACAGCGCCGATGCAGCGGTGCGATCGCCCCGGCATCGATCACGACCTCATCATCGGCGATGTCGGCATCCAAACCGGAGCCCCGGCCACACCGGCGCAAATCTCTTGCCGTCGTCTGCCGGGCGAGCTGGGTCACCCGGTCGTCACGCGCCGTCGGTTCGCCACACATCGGGCACAACATCCGCTGAACGCTCAATCTTTGCCGCAGCAGGTGGTTCTTCGAATACTCCGGCTTGCCGTAACCGGCCTGTTCGCCCTGCAGGAGGGCGAGGCGATCGCCCACACTGGCGCAGGGGCGAACGCCGAGCACCGGCTCTGCGGTCCAGCTGGTGACCCATGGAACATCGACGCCGACCCGAAGCGCCGATCTACGGAAGGCTGACGACGGCATTCACCCATCCTGTCGATTGCAGCCAGCTTACCGCCGTGAACAGCGGCACCGCCAACAGGAGCGCCGAGCCGTCCGCCAGGGTCATCAGAAACCGATCCGGCCGGATTTCAAGCGTCTCGACGTCCTGCCACACTGAAAAGCGAGGCCAGAAGCGTGGTGTCCGGCGACGGTAGGCGGCATAGGCCTCGCCGAATGCGGTGCCGAGCCAGGCCTCTTCGCGTTTCACGGTGGCATAGAAGACGCCAATGGCTATGGCGACGAACAGGCCCGCGATCACCACGCTCCCCGTCTGCAGGCCCATGCCCAGTGCACCGACGAAGCTGAAGAGGTAGAGCGGATTGCGGCTCACCGAATACGGCCCGCGATCCACGATCTCGGCGGTCTTGCGCCCTCCGATGTAGAGCGAGCACCAGCCCCGGCCGATGATGGAGATTCCGATCAGGACGAGGCCGGCGATGCGGAAGCCCTGGACTATCGTCTCGGGCCAGACGCTGCGGTCGGTCAGGACCGACAGGGCGACGACGCCGAGGATGGCCGCCAGAAGCACGGCTTTGCGGATGAGTTGAACGCGTCGTAGCACCGCGGCGTCAGGGGCGGCGGAGGGTGATGGATGGGGCGTTCCGGGCAGGCTGTGGAGGCTCATTGGATGTGGGTCCGCAGCTGGCCAGGATGCGCCATGGCTTCCCCGTGAGGCCTGCGGGCCTCGGCGCCGCCCCGCGGCCGTGCTGGAGCCCCGACCGTGCGTTCCAGAGCACGGATGAGACATGACATCAAAGCGCTATGAACGCGGGTTGGAGAGACGGCCCCGATCGAGGCGGCATGGGCGGCGGCTGCAGGCAAGGCGGCGATCCCTGTAAGCGGTTGGTGAACAGAGACGTCGCCGCCACCGAAACCTATCAAAGCGGCGGCGATTTTTTTCGGAGCCCGCCCGTTGCCTCAGGCCGTGACGCATCGGAGAAGGATGGGAGGTCCTTGCCGGCCTGTTCCTGGTGGGAGGCAACAGAGGGTGGAAGCCAAGGCGCGGTCCGGGTTGCTGGAGACCTACCTGGAGCGCCGCGCCGCCCTGATGCGGTTCTTCGCCACCCGCACAGGTTCGGACGCCCTGGCCGAGGACATTGTCCAGGACATTTTCCTGAAGCTGGAGGCCATGTCGCCGGAGGCCGTCGGCGAGGTGCAGAGCCCGGCGGCCTTCCTCTATCGGCTCGGCTCCAACATCATGCTCGACCGGGCGCGTGGGCGTCACCGCAGCGAGCGGCGCGACAACGAGTGGGTCAAGGCCGCAGGTCTCCATGGGGTCGGCGATGCGGTCGCCGACGAACCGTCGGCGGAAGACGCCGCTTGGGCGCGCCTGAAGCTGGCGCGGGTCATCACCGCGATCCGGGACCTGCCTCCCAACGCCCAGACCGCTTTTCGCCTCCATAAGCTGCAAGGCCTGACCCACGCCGAGGCCGCCGAGACCATGGGGATGTCGCGCAGCGCCGTCGAGAAATACGTCAGTGCGGCGCTTAGGCATCTGTTGCGGGAGGTCGGCTGGCCGTGACGACGATCCGCCGCCATTTTTCTTTGGGGGACGTCGCGTCCGGCGGCGTCTCTGGACACGGGCAAGTCTTTGCCCGATCCGTTGAACCCGCATGACCTTCTCCGACGAACCGTCAGATGCCGACCGCATCGACCAGGCGAGCGCCTGGGTCGCGCGTGTGCATGCCGACGACGTCGGCGAGGCTGACTGGCTGGCGCTTGAGGTCTGGCTCGGCGCGGGCTCGGCCCATGCCGAGGCCTATGACGAGGCCGAGCGCCTGTGGGCGGCGCTGGGCGACTATCGCGAGCCGATTTTGGCAGGACTGGATCCGGCCACGTCGGCCTATGCCCGACCGCTTGATCTCGGCCGCCGCCGTCAGGTGCGCACCCCATGGCGCCGTTGGTCGGCCGCGGCCGCCCCGGTCGCGGCCGCGCTGGTCGTCGGCGTACTGTTGATCGGTCCCATCCTGGATGGCCGCACGATCACATACGCTACCGCCCCGGGCGAAACCCGCGAGGTGACGTTGAGGGACGGCACGACCATCGCCCTGAACGGCGGCTCTCGTTTGACGGTGCGCCAGACGCGCAGGGCGCGCATGGTGGAGATGGGACAGGCCGAGGCCGCCTTCGATGTCGCCCATGATCCATCAAGGCCCTTTCTGATCACCGTCGGCGAAAGCCGGGTGCGGGTGATCGGCACGGCGTTCAACATTCGCCGCGATGCGACCTCAACACGCGTCAGCGTCTCGCGCGGGATTGTCCAGGTCACGGACCTGCAGGATGCTTCGCACGCCGTTCAGCTGACGGTCGGCGAAACCGTAGCGAGGGACGACGCCACGAACCGGCCTATCGTCAGTCGAGACGATACGGACGCCGCCCAGGCGTGGCGACAAGGCCGGCTGATCTACCGCGATAGGCCGCTGTCGGAGGTCGCCATCGACCTTAGCCGCGCCTTCGCGGTTCCGGTCACGGTCAGCGGGGAGGCTGCCTCCCTGCGGTTTACTGGCGTGCTTGTCCTGGGCGACGAGGATCGGGTCGTCGCCCGTCTCGAAGGCTTCCTGCCCGTCACTGCCTATCGTACCGCGTCGGGCATTGAGCTAAAAGCCCGCTAGGACGATCGGCGCGGGGCCAGATCGTCGAGGACGGATGCGTGTTTCGAACGACAGTGCTTGCGGGTCTGGCATGGAGCCTGTGTAGCGCAGCGCTGGCTGCAACCCCGGATCGTTTCGCTATCCCGTCTCAGCCCCTGCAGGATGCGGTGATCGCCTTCGGGGGGCAGGCGGGTATTTCGATCGGATCCGGCGCCGCACAATCCTGTGGTTGGTCGAGGGCGCTGCACGGAAGGTTCGAGATCGAGACAGGGCTCTCGCGGCTCCTCTCCGGCACCGGATGCACATGGCGCCGGATCGATGACCGGGCCTATGTCATCGTGCGCTCCCAGGCCTCGGCGCCGATCTGGTCCTGGCAACGGTACAGCGCCCCGGGGTCGAGCCAGCCGGTGGAGGAGGCGCCTACGGCTGTAGCCGATGTGATCGTCACCGCGACGAGGGAAGACCGCGCTCTTGCAGATACGCCATATGCCCTCACAGCTCTGGGTGGCCAGGATTTCGACACGGCGACACGGCGCGATACGGCGGATCTCGCGACACGGATCTCGGGCCTGACCCTGACCAATCTCGGCCCGGGACGAAACAAACTCTTTGTGCGCGGTTTGGCGGACGGGCCGTTAACCGGCCAGACCCAGGCGATGGTCGGCCTTTATCTCGATGACACCCGTCTGACCTATGACGTCCCGGACCCGGATCTCAGGCTCGTCGACGTCGAGCGTGTCGAGCTGCTGCGCGGGCCACAGGGAACGCTTTACGGCGCAGGATCCATCGGCGGCATCCTGCAGATCGTGACCCGCCCGCCGGACCTGAGACGATATTCAACAGAGGTCTTCGCGGCTGCGGTTACGACCGAAGGCGCCGGCGCTGGCCAGTCAGCGGACCTCGTTCTCAATCTGCCGGTGCTGAGGGACAGGATCGCGCTACGCGCGGTCGGTTACAGCGAGAAGATCGCTGGCACGATCGATGATGTGGCTCTCGGTGTCGGCAACACCGGAGACACCGTGCGTGAAGGGGGGCGCCTGAACCTGTTATGGCGGATCGACCCGGCATGGGACCTGCGCCTAGGCTATGTCGCCCAGACGCTGCATTCCGACGACAGCCAGTACGCCTTCTCCGCCCTTCGCGGCGACCGCCGCGCCCTTGCCGTGCGCGAACCGAGCAGCAATGATTTCGACGGCGTCTCCGCCACCCTCTCAGGCGAGCTCGGCTGGGGTCGTGTGAAGATCGACACCGCCGTCCAGACACACGGTCTGGACCGCCGCTATGATGCGACGCTCGGTGCGGCGGGTTTTGGAGGTGGGGGTCCGACGGCCTATGACGAGAGCGATAGCATCAAGGCGCTGGTTACCGAGGCCACCCTGTCGTCCACGCCCGGCGGCCGGCTGACCTGGCTGATCGGCCTGTTCGCCACCGAATACACCCATGACCGGATGGGTGACATGACCACCCTGCCCAGCGGCGCATCTCTCTACGCCGCAGCGCGTCGGGATCATACCGATGAGACCGCCGTCTACGGTCAGGCGTCCTGGTCTCTGACGGACCGGCTCAGGGTCACCGCAGGAGGCCGGATCTTCCACATTGCAGTTGAGACCAGGGCCTCGTCGATGCAAGGCGCCGTTCCGTCCGATGCGCTGAACTCCAGCCGCAGCGACAGCGGCTTCGCGCCCAAGATCGTGATCGAATACGATCTACGCGACACCATCCTGCTCTACCTCCAGAGCAGCGAAGGCTACCGGGCGGGGGGATTCAACGCCGGCGTGGTTCCTGGTCAAGCGTATGGCGTATCTGGCGGGGCCCAGCCCTACCGGACCTTCCGGTCTGATGAACTCGTGAGCTATGAAGCAGGCGCACGGCTCCGGCTCTGGAACGACAGCCTGGCCGTCCGGCTTGCCGTGTTCGCCATCGACTGGCGCTCCGTCCAGTCCGACCGCATCGGAAGCAATGGCTTGCCGTTTACGGGCAACATCGGCAACGCCGCCACTGCCGGGTTTGAGGGCGAAATGGCCTGGACCTCGGGTTTATGGCGGCTTGACGCCAATCTGATGATCGACGACCCCGACCTCAATGATCCTGACCCCGGTCTGCCCCTGCCGACGACGGGCGACCTCTCGGGGGTATCCAATCTGATCGCCCGTGCAGCCGTGAGGCGTGATATGACGCTTCTCTCCAGACCATCCTGGATCAGCGCGTCTCTGGGCTATGTCGGCGCCGCCACCCTGACCTTCTCAGCCACCCAGATCGCTGAGATGGGCGACTATTGGACGTCCGATCTCGGCGCAGGCGTTGAATTTCCGGCCTGGTCGCTTAGCGCCCGGATCGACAACCTTCTTGACCAGGGCGGGGATACCTTCGCGTATGGCAATCCGTTTCTGGTGGGCCGGGTCGGTGTAACCACCCCGCAGAGGCCGCGATCCCTCTCGATCCAGATTTCGCGCCGGTTCTAGAGTGCCGCTCTGGTGCACAGCGGGCGTGTGTTCCGCCGCGCCTTGCCGGCGGTTCCCCCAGCATGCTGTTTTGCTTGTGGTCGCGCCAGCCATATCCGATGTCCGAGACTGCACTATCCGGACCCCCACGTCCTTGCTTGATCCGCCGCGTCCTGGAAAAGTGACAGCCCAGCGTTGCGACTCTCAAGTGTCTGGAAGTTTAAGCCGCCGCAAACTGCGCTGAGGCCTTTCCGGAGGCCAACCGCCCGGAGTGGAAAAGC
Source organism: Brevundimonas sp. UBA986 (assembly GCA_002292165.1). Taxonomy (GTDB): domain Bacteria; phylum Pseudomonadota; class Alphaproteobacteria; order Caulobacterales; family Caulobacteraceae; genus Brevundimonas. The sequence goes on along the minus strand of DBBK01000059.1, from coordinate 921 downwards.
CCGTACTCGACAACATTGGCGAGGGCTGGTTAGCGGCCGTCCCCTCGGGCAATATCCAGGCTCCTTATGACCGCGATGGATCGGGCGATGGCGAGGATATCAAGAGGCATATGGGCGGTCATCCCCGGCGTCCTGGCTTTGCTTGCATCGTCTCCGCATCCGGCACAGGCGCAGGCGACGTCGCGGATCTGCGCCGGGCAGGCTGGCGAACGCCCAGGCTCGGCCTGCCTCGTCGCTCACCAGGATCTCGGCGCGCTTCCTCAAGGCCCGATCTACTGGAAAATCTATACGTTTGCAGATGCGCGAGCAGCCGAACGCGCGAAATCGCTGCGAGGAACTGTTGTTCAAGCCTTTGGTCGCGTCTGGCTTTTCGAGATCGGCGAGAGGGGCGGGGGCCTTGAAGAAGGGCGGCATCTCGCCGATGTCGGCCCGCTTCCGATCGAGACGAGGTTGGGCGATTTTAGCGCGGAATATCTGAAATCGACCTTTCCGCCCGGGGCGACAGCTCCCGTCCATGTGCACTCTGGGCCCGAAGCGTTCTATGCGATCAGCGGGGCGAGTTGCCTGGAAACGCCGGATGGAGTCCAGATCGCCCGTGGCCCGGGGCATTCGCTGATCGTGAGGCGCGGTCCTCCGATGCTGCTCATGGCGATCGGCCAGGAAACGCGGCAGGGCTTCGCGCTCATCCTGCATAGCGGAGGGAGCCCGCCGACGACCCTGACCTCGGACTGGACCCCAGAGGGACGTTGCCCGACCCTCTGATCCATTGCCTTCGAGGCGCCAGTCTCGTCGGCTAAACTTTGCGGCGCTCGCCTGGAGGGGAAGCGCTTGCAAGTTTGACAGGCTCGCCATCCGGCGTGCCGATCGGGTCGGCCTTGGAAGACGCAGTGTGTCTCCTGTCTTCGCCCCGGCGGTCCGCCT
>DBBK01000260.1 GCA_002292165.1 Brevundimonas sp. UBA986 | reverse complement strand
CGAAAAGGCCAAGCGCCTGGTCGAGCACAAGCGCGATGTCGTCATCCTGCTGGACTCGGTCACCCGTCTGGGCCGCGCCTACAACGCCACCGTCCCGTCGTCGGGCAAGGTCCTGACCGGCGGTGTCGACGCCAACGCCCTGCAGCGGCCCAAGCGCTTCTTCGGCGCGGCGCGGAATGTGGAACAGGGCGGCTCCCTGACCATCATCGCCACGGCCCTGATCGACACCGGCTCGCGCATGGATGAGGTCATCTTCGAAGAGTTCAAGGGCACCGGTAACTCGGAAATCGTCCTGGACCGCAAGGTCGCCGACAAGCGCATCTTCCCGGCCATCGACGTGCTCAAGTCCGGCACCCGCAAGGAAGAGCTGATCACGCCGAAGGAACAGCTGACCAAGACCTACGTCCTGCGTCGCATCCTGAACCCCATGGGTCCGCAGGACGCCATCGAGTTCCTGCTCGACAAGCTGCGCCAGTCCAAGAACAACGGCGACTTCTTCCAGTCGATGAACACCTGATCGACGATCAGTGTTTGGCCGGTATGGCCAGGCACTACGTAGTTTCACGTGAAACATCGGCCCGAACGTCGGTGTGAAAACGGAGCGAGACGATGAAGGTCACCATCAACATCGAGTGCGAGCCCGCCGAGGCCCGGGCCTTTCTGGGCCTCCCGGACGTCACTTCGCTCAACGATCATCTGGTCGAGGAGATGAAGAAGCGGATGGACGCCAACGTCTCGGCCATGCAGCCGGAAGAGCTGATGAAGTCCTGGACCAGCTTCGGCCTGACCGCCCAGGACCAGTTCCGCCGCCTGATGGAAGCCGCGACGACGTCGACGAAGTGACCCAGTCGTCTCCTCCCCATCGCTCTGCGATGGGGAGGTGGCTCGGAGCGTAGCGAGGAGACGGAGGGGGTTCTTCGCCCCACACAGATTCGATGCCGCCAGAACCCCTCCACCGCTTCGCGGTCCCCCTCCCCATTTCATGGGGAGGAGACGTGTGACCACCCACACCATCTTCGCCCTCGCCACCCCTCCGGGTCGCGGGGCCATCGCCATCCTCCGCCTGTCCGGTCCCGGAACCGACGCCGCCCTGACCGCCCTCGGCGCCGGAGGGCTAAAAGCCCGTCTGGCCTCTCTCCGGACATTGACCCACGCCGGAGCCGTCATCGATCAGGCCCTCGTCCTCCGCTTCCCGGGTCCCAACTCCTACACCGGCGAGGACTGCGCCGAGCTCCACCTTCATGGCGGTCGCGCGGTGGTCGAGGCGGCGTCCCAAGCCCTGATCACGCTCGGCCTGCGCCCCGCCGAGCCGGGCGAGTTCACCCGGCGCGCCTTCGAGAACGGCCGGATGGATCTGGCCCAGGCCGAGGCGGTCGCCGATTTGATCGACGCTGAGACCACGGCCCAGGCCGGTCAGGCCCTTGGTCAACTCGACGGCGCCCTCAGCCAGACCTATGCCGGCTTCCGCCGTGACCTGCTCAAGGCCCTGGCCCTCGTTGAGGCCGAGATCGATTTTCCGGATGAGGACGTCCCCGACAATCTGGCCCGCACCGCGGGGCCGGTGCTCGACGGTCTGGCCTCCGACCTGAGGGCCGCACTTGCCCACGCCGACAGGGGCAGGCGGGTGCGCGAGGGTTATCGCATCGTCCTGATCGGCGAGACCAACGCCGGCAAGTCGTCCCTGTTCAACGCCTTGGTCGAGCGTGAGGCGGCGATCGTCACCCCCATTGCGGGGACGACCCGCGACGTCCTCGACGCCGAACTGGTCATCGGCGGCTATGCCGTGACCTTGTCGGATACAGCCGGGTTGCGCGACAGCGAGGATCCCGTCGAGGCCGAGGGCGTTCGCCGCGCCCGCGCCCGCGCCGCCGAGGCCGACCTGCGTCTGTGGGTCCGGGGCCCCGGAGACCCCGACGGCGTCGCCGCCGACTTCGCCCGGTCCGACGATCTGGTGGTTCTGACCAAGGCCGATCTGGGCGCGGCCTCGGTCTCCGCCGAACACGTTCTGACGGTCAGCACGGCGAGCGGGCAGGGGCTCGGCGCCCTGCACGACTGGATCGCCGCCCGGCTCGCCCGCGATCTCTCAGGCGCAGACTTCCCCGCCGTTACACGTGAAAGACACCGGCGCCGTCTGACCGAAGCCCTGTCCGCCGTCGAGGCCGGACGCGCCGCACTCGACCGGGCCCCCGAGATGGCGGGGGACGATCTGCGCCGCGCAGCAGAGGCCCTGGCCCGGGTCACCGGCGCCATCGGCGTCGAGGATGTTCTCGGAGAGGTGTTTTCGACCTTCTGTATCGGAAAGTGAGGGCGGTCTGTTCCACGTGAAACACCGCCCTCGGTAGCTTTTTCGGCCCATTTCCCCTATGTCCCGCCCCATGCATTCCTCCCACTCCTTCGACGTCATCGTCATCGGCGGCGGCCACGCCGGCTGTGAAGCCGCGGCGGCTTCCGCGCGCACCGGCGCCCGTACCCTTCTGCTCACCCAGAAGCTGGAGACGGTGGGCGAGATGTCCTGCAATCCGGCCATCGGCGGTCTCGGCAAGGGCCATCTGGTCCGCGAGATCGACGCCCTCGACGGCGTCATGGGTCGGCTCGGCGACGTCTCCGGCATCCAGTTCCGCCTGCTGAACCGCTCCAAGGGCGCCGCCGTCCAGGGGCCGCGCAGCCAGATCGACCGCCGTCTGTACCGCGAGGCCATGCAGGCCGAGTTGGCCCAGACCCCGAACCTGACCCTGATGGCCGGCACCGCCGAAGGCCTGATCATGGATGGGGACCGCGTTGTGGGCGTCGTCACCCTCGGCGGCGAACAGATCCGCGCCGCCGCCGTTGTCCTGACCACGGGCACCTTCCTCAACGGCGTCATCCATCGCGGCGACGAGCGTATCCCGGCGGGCCGTCACGGCGAGGATCCCTCGACCGGCATGGCCGCCGACCTCTATGGCGCCGGCCTGCAGATGGGCCGTCTGAAGACCGGCACGCCTGCCCGCCTCGACGGTCGCACCATCGGCTGGGACCGGCTGGAGATGCAGGCCGCCGACGACGAGCCCGTGCCGTTCAGCTTCCTGACCGACCGGATCGACGTGCCCCAGATCGCCTGCGGCATCACCTCGACCAATGAAGAGACCCACCGGATCATCGCCGCCAACCTCGGCGAAAGCGCCGTCTATGGCGGCCATCTGACCGGACGCGGTCCGCGCTACTGTCCCTCCATCGAGGACAAGGTGGTCCGTTTCGCCGACAAGACCTCGCACCAGGTCTTCCTCGAGCCCGAGGGTCTGGACGATCCGACCGTCTATCCGAACGGCATCTCGACCTCGGTCTCGCCGGAGACGCAAGCGGCCTTCCTGCGCACCATGCCGGGGCTGGAGGCGGTCGAGGTCTTCCGCTTCGGCTACGCCATCGAATACGACTATGTCGATCCGCGCGAACTGACCCCGGCGCTGGAGGTCAAACGCCGACCGGGTCTCTATCTGGCCGGCCAGATCAACGGCACGACCGGCTATGAGGAGGCGGGGGCGCAAGGGTTGATCGCCGGCCTCAACGCCGCCCGCGCCGCCGCCGGTTCGGACCCGATCATCCTCAGCCGCGACCAGGCGTATATCGGGGTGATGATTGACGACCTCGTGACCCGGGGCGTCACCGAGCCCTATCGCATGTTCACCAGCCGGGCCGAGTACCGCCTGACCCTGCGCGCCGACAATGCCGACCAGCGCCTGACCCCGATCGGCATCGCCGCCGGGGTGGTGGGTTCCGACCGGGCCGCCCGGTTCGGCGAGAAGGCAGTCGCCCTCGGCGAAGCCATGACCCTTGCACGTGAAACGCGCTACACGCCGAAGGAGGCGCAGGCCCTCGGCATCGCCGTCAACCCCGACGGTCAGCGCCGGTCGATGCGCGACCTGCTGGCCTATCCGGGCGTCGACCTGGCCGCCTTCGAGGCCCAGCATCCGGTCATCGCCGACTGGCCCGCCGCTGTCCGCGAACAGGTCCAGATCGATGCGGGCTATGCCGGCTATCTGGATCGTCAGGCCGCCGACGCCGAGGCCCTGCGCCGCGAGGAACAGCTGAAGCTCCCGGCGAATCTCGACTATGCGGCTATCGGCGGCCTGTCGAACGAGGTGCGCGAGAAGCTGTCGCTCATTCAGCCCCAGACCCTGGGGCAGGCGGGCCGGATCGAGGGCATGACCCCCGGCGCCCTGACCGCGCTTCTGTCCCACGTGCGCAAGGGTTCGCGCGCCGAAGCCGCCGCCTGAGATGACGCCTTCCGAATTCCAGACCCTGACCGGCGCAGCGCCGGAGCGTATGGCCGACCTCGCCGTCTTCCTCGAGCGGCTGACCGAGGCCAACGAAGTCATGAACCTCGTCGGGCCCGATTCCATTCCCGACTTCTGGAACCGGCACGCCTGGGACTCGGCCCAACTGCTGGATCTGGCGCCGGAGGCCAGGGCCTGGGCCGATCTGGGGGCAGGGGCCGGCTTCCCCGGTCTGGTCCTCGCCATCCTGTTGAAGGATCGGCCCGGCGCCCATGTCTGGCTGATCGATTCCCTGCAGAAACGCTGCCGCTTCCTACAGACCATCGTCGATGAACTGGCCCTGCCGGCGACGGTGATCTGGGGGCGGGCCGAGGAGCAGTCGGTCACGGTGGACGTCGTCACCGCCCGCGCCGTCGCCCCGATGGACAAGCTTCTGGGTTATGCACAGCCCTACCTCTCTCGCGGTGCACAAGCTGTGTTTCTCAAGGGAGAGAAGGCCGAGGCGGAGTTGCGGGAGGCGGCCAAGGTCTGGCATCTGGATGCCGAACTCTCCATTTCCCGCAGCGATCCCCGCGGTCGTATCGTCACCGTCAGGACCCTTCGCCGTGGCCCCCAAAAGCGTAAACATGCCTGAAGTCGAGAAGAAGACCCGCGTCCTCGCCGTCTCCAACCAGAAGGGCGGGGTGGGCAAGACCACGACCGCGATCAATCTGGGCACCGCCCTGGCCGCCATCGGCGAGAAGGTGCTGATCGTCGATATGGACCCCCAGGGCAATGCCTCCACGGGTCTGGGCGTTCCACGTGAAACGCGCCGCATCACCATCTATGACGTCGTCGTCGACGGCCGCTCGATCCATGACGCGGCCGTACCGACGGCCGTACCGGGCCTGCACATCATCCCGGCCGACGCCGACATGTCCGGCGTCGAGATCGAGCTGAGCCAGGCGGACCGGCGCTCCTACCGCCTGCGCGACGCTCTGGAGGCCCAGGCGAATGGAACTACCGGGTATGACCCCGCCCCCTATGACTATGTCCTGATCGACTGCCCGCCGTCGTTGAACCTGCTGACGCTGAACGCCATGGCCGCCGCCGACGGCGTGCTGGTGCCGTTGCAGTGCGAATTCTTCGCCCTGGAGGGCCTGACACAGTTGATGAAGACCATCGACATGGTCCGTCAATCATTGAATCCGGCGCTGGAAATCCAGGGTCTGGTCCTGACCATGTACGACCGCCGCAACGCCCTGTCGGCCCAGGTCGCCGCCGACGTGCGCGGCCATTTCGGCGACAAGGTGTATGATGCGGTTATCCCGCGGAATGTCCGGGTGTCGGAGGCGCCGTCCTTCGGCAAGCCTGTGCTGATCTATGATCTGAAATGCACGGGCAGCCAGGCCTATCTGCGCCTCGCCAAAGAGGTGGTCGGCCGCGAACGCCGTCGCCGCGCCGAACCGGCCGCCGCCTGAAAACAATAGAAGAAACGGAACAAAGACTTGTCTGAACGTCAAAGAGGATTGGGCCGCGGCCTGTCGGCCCTGCTGGGCGAGAACGCCGCCGAGGCCGTGCCGGTCGCCGGTGCGCAAGCCGCCGGAATCCAGACTGCCCCGATCGAGAGCCTCAAGCCCAACCCCGACCAGCCGCGCAAGATCTTCACCCAGGAAGACCTCGACGAACTGACGGCCTCGATCCGCGACAAGGGCATTCTTCAGCCCATTCTGGTGCGCACCCAGCCGGGTCAGGACGGCATGTGGCAGATCATCGCCGGCGAACGCCGCTGGCGCGCCGCCCAGGCCGCCCGCCTGACCGAGGTGCCGATCGTCGTGCGCGAGATGGACGACGTCGAGGTGTTCGAGGTCGCAATCATTGAAAACGTCCAGCGCGCCGATCTGAACCCGCTGGAAGAGGCCGACGCCTACCGGATGCTGATGGAGCGTTTCGGACGGACCCAGGACACGGTCGCCGGCGTGGTCGGCAAGAGCCGCAGCCATGTCGCCAACACCCTGCGCCTGCTGCAGCTGCCGGAAGAGGTCCTCTGGTACGTGCGTCACGGCAAGCTGACCGCCGGTCACGCCCGCGCCCTGATCACCGCCCCCAACCCGGGCGAGCTGGCCGAACAGGTCTTCAAGGAGGGCATGAACGTCCGTCAGGCCGAGGCCCTGGCCCGCCGCGCGGCCGAGGGCCCCAAGCCGACCTCCTCGAAGCCGGCCGCGGCCTCGGGCGAAGGTTCGGCCGATGTTCAGGCGCTGGAACAGGATCTGGCCGACGCCCTGGGCCTGAAGGTCCAGCTGGCCGACAAGGGCGGCAAGGGCGAGATCACCATCCGCTACGGCTCGCTGGAGCAGCTCGACGACCTGTGCCGCCGGCTGATGCGCGGTTGAGCCTCGCCTGTGCTAGGGTGCAGTCATGACCGACAAGCCCGAAACCGCCGCCGAAGCTCTCAAACGCGTCCTCGCCGCCAAGAAGGCGAACGCCACAGGGTCCGGCGGCCCCGCCTTCAAGCCGGGCCAGCATCCGGAAAAGGCCGCCAGCGCCAAAAGCGCGGCCATGGCCAAGCCGGCCTTCAGGAAGGCCTCGAAGCGGGGCTGATCCGTGTCTCCTCCCCATCTGTGATGGGGAGGAGACAGCCTGACTAAACCACCTCGCCCCTCAGCAGCCTCGGCAGATCGCCCGTCGCGCCGCCGGCCTCGCGCATGAAGGCGCGGCGAAGGGGGCCGATGCGGTTGACGGCCGCCATGCCGAGATCCCGCGCCAGCCGCACCGGCGGCAGGTCGTTGGAGAACAGCCGCACGAAGCCGTCGAAACCGGCCGCCAGGGCCGCATTGTCGAACCGGCGCCAGCGGGCATAGCGGTCCAGCACCATCTCCGAGCCGAAATCCTCGCCCAGCCGCACGGCTTCGATCAGGACCTCGGCCAGGGCGGCGGCGTCCTTCAGCCCCATGTTCAGTCCCTGACCCGCCACCGGATGCACCCCATGGGCGGCGTCGCCGAGCAGGGCGGTGCGCGGGGCTGTCAGCTTCTCGGCCAGCTCCAGCGACAGCGGATAGACGAAGCGCGGACCCTCGGGCACGGCGCCATCGAGGAACTCGCCGAAGCGGCGCATCAGATGGGCGTTGAAGGCCTCGTCCGAGGCGGTCTTCAGGGCCTCGGCGCGGCGCGTCGTCTCGGTCCAGACCAGACTGGCGCGCTGGTCGGTCAGGGGCAGGATGGCGAAGGGGCCGCCGGGCAGGAAATATTCATGGGCCACCCCGCCGTGGGGCCGGCCCAGACGCACCGTGGCCACCACCCCGCTCTGGCCATATCCCCAGCCGACCGTGCCGATCTTCGCCGCGCGGCGCACGACCGATCCGCGCCCCTCGGCGCCCACGACCAGCGGCGCCTTCAAAACCTCGCCGTCGCTCAGGGTCACGGTCGCGCCGAAGCCGTCGGTCTCGACCGAGGCGACGGACACCGGCGCCCGCACCTCGATCCCGGCCTCGGTGACGGCCCGGGCGAGGGCGGTGCGGATCTGGCGGTTCTCGACCATATAGCCCAGCGGCTCGTCGCCGTTCTGGTCGCCGATCTCGGCGGCGTCGAAGCGGAGATAGGCGGGCAGGGGCCTGTGCGAGGCCGCGCCGGGCCGATGGCCGTCGGTGACGAGGATATGGTCCATGCGGCAGGCGTGGGGGCGCAGGGCCTCGCCGACGCCCAGGGCATCAAACATGCGGAAGGTCGCATAGGCCACGGCGGTCGAGCGGCCGTCGAAGGTCGGGGCCAGCTGGTCCGAAAACGGCTGGGGATCGACCAGAACGACCTTCAGGCCGCCCTGCGCCGCCGCCAGGGCAAAGGTCGCCCCGGCCATGCCGGCGCCGGCGATGATGACGTCATGCGAGAAAGGCGTGCTCATGCCCCGCTTGTCGCGCCGTCCGGCTCCGGCGTCCAGACCCGCAGGCCGGACGCTTTGTCCCGCAACCTAGGAAATCCAGGTGTTGCGGCACTCGCCGACGGTCCAGCCCGCGACGCCCGAGATCACCCGGCATTCGACGCCCATCCCGGCCAGAGGCCCGTGCAGGATGCCGCTCTGCACCGTGGCGCCGCGGCCGTCATAGACCGGCCTGTCGAACGAGACCCATTGCGTCGGCTTGCCGGGTTCCGGACGCGCGTTCGGGTCGTAGGTGCGCGGGAAGCTCAGGCCATAGCGGCCCCAGTCGCAACGCGGGCTCCAGGCGCGGTCGCCGTCCTTCAGCCACAGGGGCGGGGGCAGGCGGTCCGTCGTGTTGAACTGGTAGTGGCCTTTCGCGACGGCGGCGATCACGGCGCAGTCGTTGCCGTTCTCCGCCATGGGCGGGCCGCCCGTCCCGGCGGGATCGGTGGCGCAGGCGGACAGAAGCCCCGCCGAGACAAGAATCGGAACCGCGAACCGCATGGCCGTCTCCCTTGGGTTACCCGCCTCTGAGGGCGGTGATGGTGCGTCCCGGCGCGATGTCCTCGGCCGAGGTGATCAGGTGAACGATCGCGGGGACCCCTTGGCTCCCGGACGCCGCTTCGCGCGCGGCGGCGAAGGCGGCGGGGAAGTCCTCGGTCGTCTCGCAGCGGACGCCGAAGGCGCCGAAGGCCCGGGCGTACTGGACGAAGTCGGGGTTCTTCAGGTCGGTGGCGATGACCCGGCGCGGATAGTCGCGCTCCTGATGCATGCGGATGGTGCCATAGGTCCCGTTGTCGACGATGACGGTGACGGTATTGATCCCGTACTGGACCGCCGTGGCCAGCTCCTGACCGGTCATCAGATATTCGCCGTCGCCGGCGATGCAGACGACGTCGCGGTCGGGATAGAGGCTCTTGGCGGCCACCGCCGCCGGATAGCCGTAACCCATGGCCCCGGAGGTCGGACCCAGCTGGGTGTGCATAGCGGTGTGCTTGTGGAACCGGTGCAGCCAGGCGGCGTAGTTGCCGGCGCCGTTGGTCAGGATGGCGTCGGCGGGCAGGACCGACCGCAGATGGGCCATGCATTCGCTCATATTGGCCGCGCCGGTGACGGCGACCGGGGTCGTGAAGGCCTCATAGGCGGCATGGCCGGCCTCGGCCTGATCGTGCCAGGTCCGGCCCGGCTCGATCTCCGACAGGGCCATGGCCGCGAGCGACACATCGGCGCAGGCGCTCATCAGCGGCGGCCAGACGCGGCCCAGCTCCTCAGGCCCGGGATGGATATGGATCAGGGTCTCGGGCGTGCGGGCCCGGTCGAGCAGGGTGTAGCCCTGGGTCGGGTTCTCGCCGAGGCGGGCGCCGATGGTCAGGATCAGGTCGGCGTCCCTGACCTGCTGCAGCAGCACCGGATTGGGGCCGAGGCCCAAGTCGCCGACATAGTTGGGCCGATCGTTGGAGATCAGATCCTTTCGCCGGAAGGACAGGGCCAGCGGCAGGCCGATCCGCTCGGCCCAGTCGCCGATGGCCGTGGTCGCCTCCTCAGTCCAGCCGGAGCCGCCGAGCACCAGCAGGGGCCGCTCGGCCTTGGCCAGATGCGACCCGACCTCGGCGACGAAGGCGGGATCCAGCGCCGACCGAGCGGGGCTGACGGGCCGCACCGGGGCCGGGCCGCCGTCGGCCTCCAGCACATCCTCGGGCAGGGCGATGACCACCGGCCCCATCCGTCCTTGCAGGGCGGTGGCGAAGGCGCGCTCGACCACCTCGACCGTGCGGGTCGAGGTCTCCAGTTCGGTCGCCCATTTGGCCAGACCGCCGAAGACCTCGCGGTAGTCGACCTCCTGAAAGGCGCCGCGACCCCGGTCCGAAACCGCGATCTGGCCGACGAACAGGATCATCGGGGTCGAGTCCTGATGGGCGGTATGCACCCCGATGGAGGCGTGGGTGGCGCCCGGACCGCGCGTGACCATGCAGACGCCCGGCTTGCCGGTCAGCTTGCCGTAGGCCTCGGCCATGTTGGCGGCGCCCGCCTCGTGCCGGCAGGTGATGACCTGGATCTGATCGGTGACGTCGGCGAGGGCGTCCAGCACGGCCAGATAGCTCTCGCCCGGGACGCAGAAGATCCGCTCCACCCCGTTCATGACGAGGACATCGACGAGGCGGCGAGCGGTGTTGGCGGCTTGGGTCATCGCCACGGATTAGCAGACCCGAGCCTGAATTGACCATGCAACCCTATGGTCACGCTTGGCGTTACGGCCACGGTTCAACAGTTCCCCCCTCGGAGATACCCCCATGCGCAAGATCATCGCTCTCGGCATCGTCGCCGCCGCCCTGGCCGTCTCGGCCTGCAACACCGTCTCGGGCGTCGGCCGCGACGTCTCGGCCGCCGGTTCGGCCGTCACCTCGGGCGCCGAGTCGGCCAAACACTGAGGCCAGCGCCTCGACTGATGAAAGGCCCGCCCTGACCGGCGGGCCTTTTTGCGTTGTTTTACTGTGCCGGCCGTCACAAAGGCGTAGCCTGTCCGGCGCACCGTGGGGTGCGAAACCGGAGAGCGATCATGGGACTTCTCGATAACGTCATGCACGGCCTCGGCGATGACGCCGCGGGCGGTCTCGCCGATCTGCTGAAAGGGCAGGGCGGGGTTCAGGGCCTGGCGGACAAGTTCGGCCAGCATGGTCTGGGCGAGGTCGCCGCCTCGTGGATCGGCAAGGGCGCCAATCTGAACATCACCCCGGAACAGATCCAGTCGGTCATCGGCCACGGCCCCATCGCCGATCTGGCCGCCAAACTCGGCGTCTCGCCCGAACAGGCCAGCCAGACCCTGGCCGGCCTCCTGCCCGAGGCCATCGACCGGCTGACGCCCAACGGCCATACGAACGACGCCGGCGCCCTGCTGGACCAGTTGCCTGGGGGCCAAAACGGCGTATTGGGCGGGATGATCGGCGGGTTTCTGAAGAGATAAGAACGTGTCTCCTCCCCGCTCTGCGGGGAGGGGGACCCCGAAGGGGTGGAGGGGCTCTTCACGCCCACGTCCTGTTCGCCCTCAAGACCCCCTCCGTCTCCTCGCAAGGGCTCGGAGCCACCTCCCCATCGCTGCGCGACGGGGAGGAGACCTCAGTCGTACGCCACGCCGGTCAGATACAGCCCGTCCGACGGCGCTACCGGGCCACAGGCCGTGCGGTCGCGTGCGGCCAGCGCCTCCGCCACATCCTGCGCCGTCCAGCGGCCGAGGCCGACCTCGACCAGGGTGCCGGTCATGGAGCGGACCTGACGGTGCAGGAAGGACCGGGCCTCGAACACCAGATGCACCTCCTCGCCGACGCGGGTGACGCGGGCGACATCGAGTGTCTTCTCCGGCGACTTCGACTGGCAGGCCAGGTCGCGGAAGGTGGTGAAGTCGTGATGGCCGACCAGCACCTGGGCGGCCTCATGCATGGCCCCGGCGTCCAGCGCCTTCTTCATGTGCCAGACCTTGCCCCGCTCCAGCGCCGGACGACCGGGTCGATTGAGGATGCGGTAGAGATAGCGGCGGCCGGTCGCCGAGAAGCGCGCGTGCCAGTCGTCGCCGACGGCGGTCGAGTCGAGAACGGCGACCGCCTCCTTCACCAGATGGGCGTTCAGGGCGTTCATGACGGTGTCGGCGGGCCAGTCGCGCTCCAGATCGACATGGACGACCTGACCGGTGGCATGGACGCCGGAATCGGTGCGGCCGGCGGCGGCGATGCGGACGACCTGACCCGAGAAGCCCTTCACCGCCGTCTCGATGGCGCCCTGCACGGTCGGCAGGCCCGCCTGGGCCTGAAACCCGGCATAGCTTGCGCCGTCGTACTCGATGGTCAGGCGGTAGCGGGGCATCAGCGCAATACGGTCCCGGCCGGGAGCGGGAAGCCCTTGAGCAGATCCGACGCCGGCTGCGCCGCCTTGCCCTCGCGCTGGACGCGGGTCAGGCGCACAGCGCCCCCCTCTTCGCCGGGAAGTCCACAGGCCACGAGGAGGTCATCGTCGAGGATTTCGCCGGGGGCGCCGGTCCCCTTCAGGCTGGTGCGCGACATCAGGGCCTTGACCCGCGTCCCGTCGGGCGCGGCGAACCAGGCGCCGGGGAAGGGCGACAGGCCGCGGATGTGGCAGTCGACCTCGGCGGCCGGACGGGTCCAGTCGATACGGGCCTCGGCCGGAGTGATCTTGCGGGCATAGGTCGGCTCGCCGGCCTGGGGCGTCTCGGTCACCCCGCCGCGCTCGATGGCGGCGAGCGCCCGGGTCCACAGGGTGGCGCCGGTGGTCGCCATCCGCTCGGACAGGCTGGCGGCGGTGTCGTCGGGATGGATGGGCAGGACCTCGGACAGCAGGATCGCGCCCTCGTCCAGGCCCTCGGACATGCGCATGATCTGGACGCCGGTCTCGCGGTCCCCGGCCATGATGGCGCGCTGGATCGGGGCCGCGCCGCGCCAGCGGGGCAGCAGGCTTCCATGCAGGTTGAAGCAACCGAGACGCGGCGCCTCGAGCACGGCGGGCTTGAGGATCTGGCCGTAGGCGACGACGCAGGCGGCGTCGAGATCCAGGCTCCGGAAGATCTCGATGGCCTCTTCCGCCTTCATCGAGTCCGGCGTGAACACCGGCAGGCCCATGGCCTCGGCGAAGGCGTGGACGGGCGACGGCGTCAGCTTCTGGCCCCGGCCCTTGGGGCGCGGCGGCTGGGAATAGACGGCGACGATCTCATGGCCCGAGGCGATCAGCTCGCCCAGCGAGGGCACGGCGAATTCGGGGGTGCCCATGAAGGCCAGGCGCATGGAATGTTCCTTTTTGTGTCGCCTCACGGCGACGGCGCTATCGCTCGGCTCNNGCCATCGGCCGCGACATCACCCGATTGAGAATCTCCAAGTAGCGAGGTTCGCTACTCGGCTCGCTTCGCGACGCGCTATCGCTCGGCTCGCGGAGCCTCGCTACTTGAGCGCCAGGGTAAAGACCAGATCGCGCTCAAGTCGTGAGCGACCGCGTCGCGAACATAGCGCCCAAAAAAGAAAAGCTGGGACTTTAGTCCCAGCGTGAAGCGACCCCGCCGCCTTCGTCCCATTCGCCGCCGGCGTCGAGGGCGTCATCGAAGTCGAGCAGGCGGTCCAGCAGGACCCCGGCGACCAGACCGATGGCGGCGACGCCGATGATGGTCGCCAGGCTGCCGATGCCGATCTTCTCGGAGCGGGTCAGACGACGGCGGCCATGGGTGTCGATCACCACCGATTTACGACCCATCACGCGTCCTCCAGCGCCCGCGAGCGCATGTATTTCTTGACCTTGGTCACCGCCCGGTCGCGCTTCAGCCGCGACAGGTGGTCGATGAACAGAACGCCTTCGAGGTGATCCAGTTCGTGCTGGAAGCAGACGGCGTAGAGGCCGTCGATCTCTTCCTCGATGCGCTGGTTGTCGCGGTTCAGGTAGGCGATGCGGATGCGGGCCGGGCGCGAGACGGTGTCGAAGTATTCCGGCAGGGACAGGCAGCCCTCCTCGTACTGGAACAGCTCGTCCGAGGCCCAGAGGATTTCCGGATTGGCGAAGAAGCGAGGATTGGCGCCGCGGTTGGGCTCGGCGTTCTCGCCGCCCTCGTCGACCACCTCGGCGTCCGTCGTCGGCTCGCCGTCGTGCAGGTCCATGACCACGACCCGGCGCAGATCGCCGATCTGGGCCGCGGCCAGGCCGATGCCCGGCGCCGCGTACATGGTCTCCAGCATGTCGTCCATCAGGGCGCGCACGCCATCGTCCACAGCCTCGACGGGTTTCGAGATCTGCTTGAGCACCGCCAGGTCGGCGGCGTTGTCGATGGTGAGGATACGTCTGACGGCCATGGGGCTCAGGTAGGCGCGAAGGCCCTCCGGGTCAAGATTTCGGGGGTTCTGCGCCCCCGGGCGACCGTAGCGCGAGGGGGCTGGCGAGCAGCAGGGCGACCATCAGGAACAGCAGGGCGAAGGCCGTCCCGGGACCGTGGAACTGGGTGACGAAGGCGCAAACGGCCGTCAGGGCGCCGGTGGTTCCGGCCACGATTTTGGCGACCCGGCCCGCCTTCCCTCGCCAGAGCGACACGGCGCTGCCGACCAGGAGGGCGGCCGTCAACAGAGGCGGTCCGCCCAAAAACACGGACAGCATCAGGCCTGCGTGCGCATACTCGGGATCTGTCGTGACGCTGAGGAGGAGGATGAAGGCTCCGAAGAAAAGGCAGGCTACGGCCACGATCAGGGTCAGGACCAGGGTCGCTATCCGAACCAGCCTGCTTCTGGAGATCATTGCGGTCCTTCTTCTGGTGTCAGCCCTGTTCCGAGCCCTGTTCCGGAATGGCGCGCGGTTTCCGGTTTTCGTCAATGGCGACATAGGTGAAGACGCCTTCGGTCACCCGGCTGACGTCGTGGGAGGCGCGTGGCCGGCGCCAGGCCTCGACATGGACGCGGATCGATGTGCGGCCGATCCGCAGGACCTTCGCATAGATCGAAACCTCGTCGCCGACCGAGACCGGCTGGTGGAAGACCATGCCGTCCACCGCGATGGTGGCGCAGCGGCCACGCGCCAGGTCGAAGGCCGGGGTCGAGCCGGCGAGGTCCATCTGGGCCAGCAGCCAGCCGCCGAAGATGTCGCCCTCGGGGTTGGTGTCGGCGGGCATGGCGATGACGCGCACGACCGGTTGCTGGTCGGGCGCCTGAAGCGGGGTTTCGGGTTGGACGGTGTCGGTCATGAGATCCGCTTTACGCCTGCCGGCCGGGACGGCAAGCCAACTCCGGTTTCAGATTATCACTGATCACTTATGATCTATCCCTGAGCGTTCCGGATCGCCGCGGCCCCCGCGAACGGCGCAATGACGGCGGCGAACAGGGCATAGGCGGCCAGCAGGGCCAGGGCGGGTCCCGGCGGCAGACCCTGAACCGCCCGGGCCAGCGCCCCCGAACCGAACACCACCGGCGGAATGAACAGGGGCAGGACGACGACGGCGATCAGCAGACCGCCGCGCTTCGCCCCCAGCGCCAGCGCCGCGCCCAGGGCGCCGGTGAAGGCGAAGCCCAGCCCGCCCAGACCCGCCGCCAGCGCCGTCAGGGGCGCCAGATGGATCGGCTGGCCGAGCGCCAGCGCCGCCACGGGCGCGGTCAGGGCCAGAGGCAGGCCGGTCGCCACCCACTGGCTCAGGGCCTTGATGATGAAAACCGACTCCAGCGGCAGATGGCCGGTGGCCAGAAGATCCAGCGCCCCGTCCTCCAGATCGCGTTCGAACAGCCGCTCCAGCGACAGCAGGGACGACAGGGCGAGCGCCAGCCAGGCCACGCCCGCCGCCACGGGGCCGAGCGTCTTGAGATCGCCACCCGCCGCCAGAGGCAGGATGGCCGTCAGGCAGGCGAAGAAGGCGCAGGCCAGAAGCGGCCCGCCGCCGCCGCCCCAGGCCAGCGACAGCTCCCGCTCGAACAGCACCCGCGTCGCCCCGCGCAGGCCGGGCGCACGCGGCTCCGGCGCGCCGGGCTCGGGCCGTCCCGGCTTCGGATCGTTCCATTTGGGCAATCTGGGCTCGCCGCTCACGCCAGCCCCCCGAGATCCAGCGTCCGCACCGGCATGGGCAGGGCGTCGTGGACAGCGGCGAGGATCAGGCCGTCAGACCGCAGATGGCGTTGCATCACCTCGGCGAAGACGGCGCGCCAGCGGGCGTCGAGCGGCCCCATCGGTTCGTCCAGCAGCCACAGGGCGCGCGGCGATCCGACCAGCCGGCCGAGCGCGAGCCTGCGCCTCTGGCCCGCCGACAGCTTCCTCACCTCCAGATCCAGCAGGGGCTTCAGGCCGAAGGTCTCGATCGCCTCATCGACCCCGTCCTGGGTGTGGCCCAGCCAGTCGCACTGGAAGGCCAGTTCGTCCCGCGCCGTCCGGGCCCCCTTCAGCCCGTCCAGATGGCCCAGCAGATGGACCTCCCGCCCGCGCGCCTCGCGCGGGTCCAACCGGTTGCGGTCGCCGTCGTGGAAGATGATCTCGCCCGCCTCCGGCCGGATCAGACCGGCGACGCAGCGCAACAGACTGGTCTTGCCCGCCCCGTTGGCGCCGGTCAGGGCCGAGACCTCACCGGCCTGAAGTTCGAAGTCCAGTTCGCGGAATAGGACCCTCTCTCCACGGACGATCGAAAGCCGGCTCAAGCTGAGGGAATGGATCACTTTTTGCGACCCGTTATCAATGTCCCCACAGGGGACGCGGATACATGGACTGTATACCCGACCGGAGCTATAGCCCCCCCTGCCGCAGCAGGCTTTCGCCGCGCGCGTCGGGGACCTGTGTGACCCGGCGTCTGTCGCGCGGAGGCGCAACCGGATTGTCGGGCGGCGTACACCAGAGGAAGACTCTCCATGCCGTCGATTGACAGCCTCAAGACCCGCCAGGATCTCTCCGTCGGGCGCAAGAAGTACGCCTATTACAGCCTTCCCGCCGCCGAGGAAGCCGGTCTGACCGGGATTTCCCGTCTGCCGCGCTCGATGAAGGTGCTGCTGGAGAACCTGCTGCGCAACGAAGACGGCGTCTCGGTCACCGAGGACGACCTCAAGGCCGTCGCCGCCTGGATCGAGAACAAGGGCTCCGTCGAGCACGAGATCGCCTTCCGCCCCGCCCGCGTCCTGATGCAGGACTTCACCGGCGTTCCGGCCGTCGTCGACCTGGCCGCCATGCGCGACGCCATGACGGCGCTCGGCGCCGACGCTTCCAAGATCAACCCGCTGAACCCCGTCGACCTGGTCATCGACCACTCGGTCATGGTCGACAATTTCGGCACCCCGAAAGCCTTCGGCCAGAACGTCGAGCGCGAGTATGAGCGCAACATCGAGCGCTACAACTTCCTGCGTTGGGGCTCCTCGGCCTTCGCCAACTTCCGCGTCGTCCCGCCCGGCACCGGCATCTGCCACCAGGTGAACCTCGAAAACCTCGCCCAGACCGTCTGGACGCTGGAAGAGGGCAAGAAGACCGTCGCCTATCCCGACACCGTCGTCGGCACCGACAGCCACACCACCATGATCAACGGCCTGGCCGTTCTGGGCTGGGGCGTCGGCGGCATCGAGGCCGAGGCCGCCATGCTCGGCCAGCCGATCCCGATGCTGATCCCGGAAGTCATCGGCTTCAAACTGACCGGCCGTCTGCCGGAAGGCGCGACCGCCACCGACCTGGTCCTGACCGTCACCCAGATGCTGCGCAAGAAGGGCGTGGTCGGCAAGTTCGTCGAGTTCTTCGGCGACGCCCTGACCGGCCTGACCCTGGAAGACCAGGCGACCATCGCCAACATGGCCCCGGAATACGGCGCCACCTGCGGCTTCTTCCCCGTCTCGCAGGCCACCATCGACTTCCTGACCGCCACCGGCCGCGACAAGGCCCGCGTCGCGCTGGTCGAGGCCTACGCCAAGGCGCAAGGCCTGTGGATCGACGAGAACTCCGAAGAGCCGGTCTTCACCGACACCCTGGAGCTGGACCTGGCCTCGGTCGTCCCGTCGCTGGCCGGCCCGAAGCGTCCGCAGGACCGCGTCGAACTGACCACCGCCGCCCCCGAGTTCGAAGGCCATCTGACCGGCACCTTCGGCCGTCCGTCGGACGCCCCGCGCTACGAAGTCGCCGGTGAGAAATTCACCGTCGGCGACGGCGACGTGGTCATCGCGGCCATCACCTCCTGCACCAACACCTCCAACCCCTCGGTCCTGATCGCCGCCGGTCTGGTGGCGCGCAAGGCCAATGCGCTCGGCCTGAAGGCCAAGCCCTGGGTCAAGACCTCGCTCGCCCCCGGCTCGCAGGTCGTCACCGACTATCTGACCGACGCCGGCCTGCAGAAGGATCTGGACGCCCTCGGCTTCAACCTGGTCGGCTACGGCTGCACCACCTGCATCGGCAACTCGGGTCCGCTGGCCCCGGCGATCTCGAAGACGATCAACGACAACGCCGTCGTCGCCACCTCGGTCCTGTCGGGCAACCGCAACTTCGAAGGCCGCGTGAACCCCGACGTCCAGGCCAACTACCTGGCCTCGCCGCCGCTGGTCGTGGCCTACGCCATCGCCGGTTCGATGCGCATCGACATCACCAAGGACCCGATCGGTCAGGACAAGAAGGGCAAGGACGTCTTCCTGAAGGACATCTGGCCGACCTCGAAGGAAGTCTCGGACATCCAGCGCAAGTCGGTCACCCCGGCCATGTTCGCCAAGCGCTACAAGGACGTCTTCAAGGGCGACAAGCACTGGCAGGCCATCAAGATCGAAGGCGGCCAGACCTACGACTGGGATGCGGATTCGACCTACGTCCAGAACCCGCCCTACTTCGAGGGCCTGTCGATGGATCCGGCTCCGGTCACCGACATCGTCGAGGGCCGCGTCCTGGCCATCTTCGGCGACTCGATCACCACCGACCACATCTCCCCGGCCGGTTCGATCAAGTCCTCGTCGCCTGCCGGCGCCTTCCTGATCAACCACGGCGTCGACCCGCTGGACTTCAACGGCTACGGCGCCCGCCGCGGCAACCACGAAGTCATGATGCGCGGCACCTTCGCCAACATCCGCATCCGCAACCGCATCACCCCCGACATCGAGGGCGGCGTGACCAAGCACTTCCCGTCGGGCGACACCATGTCGATCTACGACGCGGCCATGCGCTACCAGTCGGAAGGCCGTCCGCTGGTCGTCTTCGCCGGCAAGGAATACGGCACGGGCTCGTCGCGCGACTGGGCGGC
>DBBK01000130.1:34188-50859 GCA_002292165.1 Brevundimonas sp. UBA986 | reverse complement strand
TCGTCCTCATTGTGCAGGGTGGCGTTGCGCACCACCACGCCGCCGACGGTGACCGGGTGCAGCCGGGCCACGGGCGTCAGGGAACCGGTGCGGCCCACCTGGATGTCGATGCCTTCCAGCGCGGTGGTGGCCTGCTGGGCCGGGAATTTGTGGGCGATGGCCCAGCGCGGGCTGCGCGAGACGAAACCCAGCCGCTCCTGCCAGTCNNGCCGTTCCTGCCAGTCGTGGCGGTTGACCTTGTAGACCACCCCGTCGATGTCATAGCCGAGGCCCGCGCGGTCGGTCTCCAGCCCGCGATAGACGTCCATCAGTCCGTCGACGCCCTCGACCCGGACCGAGCGCGGATTGACCTTGAAGCCCCAGGATTTGAGCGCCGCCAGCGCGCCTTCCTGGGTCTCCGCGAACGGCGCGGAAGTCTCGCCCCAGGCATAGGCGAAGAAGGCGAGGGGGCGGCCCGCCGTGACCTTGGGATCGATCTGGCGCAGCGAGCCGGCGGCGAAATTGCGGGGGTTGGCGTAGGTGCGGCGCCCTTCCGCTTCCGCCGCCGCGTTGAAGGCCGCGAAGCCTTCGTTGGGGGCGTAGACCTCGCCGCGAATCTCGATCAGGTCGGGCCAGCCGGAGCCCGAGAGCTTCACCGGGATGTCGGAAATGGTCTTCAGATTGGCGGTGATGTCCTCGCCCGTGCGGCCATCGCCGCGCGTGGCGCCCTGGACCAGGACGCCCTTCTCATAGCGGATATTGGCCGACAGGCCGTCGATCTTGGGCTCTGCGACGAAGGCGACCGGGTCGGCGTGAGGCAGCTTGAGGAAGCGCTGGATCCGCGCCACGAAGTCGGCGACGTCGCCCTCGTCGNNCGTCGTCGTCGCGTCCGCCGCGCGCGCGCGCGCCATCGTCGCCCGCGCGTCGCGCACGCGTCGACGCTCGTCGTCGCTCGCGCCGCGCGTCGCCGCGAAAGTCGGCGACGTCGCCCTCGTCGAAGGCGTTGTCCAGCGACAGCATGGGCACGCCGTGGCGCACCTCCGAGAACTGGCTGGAGGCGGGCGAGCCCACCTTCAGCGACGGCGAATCCGCGCGGATCAGGGCCGGGAAGCGCGTCTCGATGGCCAGGTTGCGGGCCTTCAGCGCGTCGTATTCGGCGTCGCTCAGTTCGGGCGCCGCCTCGTTGTAGAGGAAGTCGGCGCGGCGCATCTCCGCCGCCAGCCGGCTCAGCTCGGCTGCGGCCTGATCTTCGCTCAGGGTCTCGACCGCGATGTCGGACAGGCTGTCTGAGGAAGGTTTGGCCATGGGAATCGCACGCTCCGGATCGTGGCGGACACCCTTAGCATCCTCCGACGGTCCGGTGAGCCGGGGCAAATCGAAATCGAGGCTCGACCTCGCATTCCAGCGCTGACCTTCGCCTTGAGGATCAAGGAGTTGGCGAAAACTGGCGGCAATCGGGCGCCCATCCCTCGCCAAGGCCCTAGAATGGTCTCCGGATCGCGGCGATCATGCCCGGGATCTGGCGCGATTTGGCACGGTTTGGCACGGTTTGGCGCCCCATTTTCGTGTCTGCGCGCCGGACGGTCCTTGTTTTATAAGCGATTTTCAAATGAAGCCTGCCTTGCGACTGCCAATCGTCTCCGCCCTCGCCGGAATCGCCGCGACGCTTGCCGCCTGCGGCACGACGGCCGAGAAGCCGACGCCGACCGCGCCGACGATTCCCGCCGCCTCGCAGCAACTGCTGGACGATGTCCGCATCCTGTCGGCCGACGACATGGAGGGGCGCGACACCGGCTCGCCCGGCGGCGAGCGGGCTCGGGCCTATATCGTCTCGCGGCTGGAGGCGATGGGCATCGAGGCCCCGCCGGTCGGCCGGCTGCAGCCGTTCGAGGCCGAGGTTCCCAGTCGTTCGGGTCTGGTCCGTTACAAGGGGACCAACATCATCGGCCTGATCCCCGGGACGCGGGCGACCGACCGCTACATCGTCGTCACCGCCCATTATGACCACGTCGGCGTCTCGAGCGGACTGATCTACAACGGCGCCGACGACAACGCCTCGGGCGTGGCGACCATGCTGGAGCTGGCGCGTCGGCTGAAGGCCCAGGCCCCCGAGCACTCCGTCCTGATCGTGGCCTTCGACGGAGAGGAGCGGGGGCTGATCGGGGCCAAACACTTCGTCCAGGCGCCGCCCGTGCCCCTGTCGTCCATCGCCCTGAATCTCAACTTCGACAT
This sequence comes from Brevundimonas sp. UBA986, assembly GCA_002292165.1. Taxonomy (GTDB): domain Bacteria; phylum Pseudomonadota; class Alphaproteobacteria; order Caulobacterales; family Caulobacteraceae; genus Brevundimonas. The sequence goes on along the minus strand of DBBK01000130.1, from coordinate 48,648 downwards.
GACCTCGCGGGCGGAGACCGACGGCCATCTGTGGATCTCGGGGACGTACCAGAACCCCGCCTTCCGCCCGATCCTGGAGACGCTCGCCCCCAACGGCGCCATCTCGCTCGCCTTCGGCCATGACACGCCCCAGGACACGGGTTCGGACAACTGGGTCGACGCCTCGGACCATGGGCCCTTCTTCAAGGCGGGCCTGCCGTTCATCTACATGGGCGTCGTCGACCACCCCGACTATCACCGCCCGTCCGACGATTTCGACAAGATCACCCCCTCGGCCTTCATCTCATCCACGGAGCTCGCCATCGCGGCGTTCCGGGCCCTGGACCAGTCGCTGGACCGCTAACTTTCGACCGTGAACGAACATTCCTGCTTGCGCCCGGGCGGCCACAGGCGTTCACGTCGCAAAAAACCGGGAGGAGTGGGCATGACGGTTACGACGGGATTCGATCTTCAGCATATCCAGCGGTTGCGGAAATGGGCGATCGGGGTCTGCCTGCTGGGTGCTGTCGGCCTGTCCATGGTCACCGTCACCCAGTGGGGCGACGGCGTCTTCCACAAGGGTATGGAGAGCGTGGGCCTGGGCGCCATCGTGGTGGCCATCGTCGGCCGCGCCTGGTGTTCGCTCTACATCGGCGGCCGCAAGAAGGCCGAGATCGTCGACACCGGTCCCTATTCGATCAGCCGCAATCCGCTTTATCTGTTCAGCCATCTGGCCGCCTTCGGCATCGGCGCCCAGACGGGCAGCCTGATCCTGGCCCTGGTCTTTACGACGATCTCGGTGCTGGTGTTCCACTTCACCGTCCGAAGGGAAGAGGCCTGGCTGCTGAACGAATTCGGCGCGCCTTATGCCGATTATATGCGCCGGGTGCCCCGCAACGGCCCGGACTTCTCTCGCTGGCGGGACAATCCCTCGCTTGAGATCCGACCCCAGTTCTTCCTGACCACCCTGCGGGACGGTCTGGTCTTCCTGCTGGCGATTCCGATCTTCGAGGGCATCGAGCACCTGCAGGAGATCGGCTGGCTCGCTCCCCTTCTGCATCTGCCGTGAGAGACATGATGAAGCGATCCGGCGCGATCCTGCTGGCGGTGCTCGCGCTCGCCGCCTGCGACGACTTCAAGCCCGCCCCGGCGGCGAAGGGACCGGCCTCGGCCCCGGCCGCGACGACCTTCAAGCATGAGATCAGCGGAGATCTGTCGGGCTACTACATCCCGGCGGCGCCGATCTCGGTCGACGGATATCGGGTCAAGGCCCTGTTCCTCGGCCAGTCCGCCGACTTCGCGGCCTGGGAAAGCGGGTCGAAGTCCGGGACCTTCGCTCCGGTCATGATCGAGTTCGAGAAGGACGGCGCCGAGACCATCCGCGTCCTGCCCAGGACCTATGAGGTCACCGACGGCCGCGTGCGCTTCGAGGGGACCGATCCGCGTCTGGGCAATGTCGCCTTCAACGGGGCGCTGGATCAGGGCGCGCTGGCGACGGCCCGCCGCAATCTGGGCGAGGAGGCGCCGGTCCTGACCGGCACGGTCCGGGCCGGGGGCTCAGCTTTCGGCAATCAGAAGTTCCGCTGGTACGGGGGCGATTGAATCAAAAAGGGCGGGTCCTGCGACCCGCCCTTTCAATGTCAGGCTACAGTGGCCTTGAGGATCTTGCCCGGCTCACGCGGCGGCTCGCCCTTGGGCAGGGCGTCGACGTTTTCCATGCCTTCGATCACCTGGCCCCAGACGGTGTACTGGCGATCCAGGAAGGTGGCGTCGTCGAAGCAGATGAAGAACTGCGAGTTGGCGCTGTTCGGGTCCGAGGTGCGGGCCATGGAGCAGACACCGCGAACGTGGGGCTCGGAGGAGAATTCCTGCTTCAGGTTCGGCTTCTTGGAGCCCGAGGTGCCGGTGCCGGTCGGATCGCCGCCCTGGGCCATGAAGCCCGGGATCACGCGGTGGAAGACGACGCCGTCGTAGAAGCCTTCGTTGGCCAGTTCGGTGATGCGGGCCACGTGGCCGGGCGCCAGATCAGGCCGCAGCTTGATGACGACATCGCCGGTGTCGAGGGAAAGGGTCAGGGTTTCGTCGGCCATGGGCGCGCTCCTTTATTCTGGTCCGGTTCTTCTAATCCGGTCGGGGGTCATAGCCCGGGAAGTCCGTCGGGGCTATGTGGGAAGCATGAGTAAGGACGAAAAGACCCCCGACAAGGCCGAAGCCGCGCCCGCACGCCGCAAGATGGTGCGCCCGCCGACCGGCGGCACGGCCCAGGGCCGCGGCATGGGGACCCAGATCAAGACGGCGGACAAGAAGTCGATGTCCTCCATCCAGTGGATCAAGCGCCAGCTGGCCGATCCCTGGTCCGAGAAGGCCCGCGCCGAGGGCTGGCGCAGCCGCGCCGCCTTCAAGTTCGCCGAGATCGACGACCGCTTCCGGCTGGTCAAGAAGGGCTCGCGGGTCATCGACCTGGGCGCCGCGCCGGGCGGCTGGGTGCAGGTCTGCGTCAATCGCGGGGCCGGGGCTGTGGTCGGCGTCGACCTCCTGCCCATCGAGCCGATCCCGGGCTCGACCCTGATCCAGGCCGATTTCACCGAGCCCGGTGTAGACCAGCAACTGATCGACGCGCTGGGCGGCCCGCCCGACCTCGTGCTGTCGGACATGGCTCACAACACCGTCGGCCACCGCCAGACCGACCACCTGAAGATCATCGCCCTGATCGAGATCGCGGCCGACTTCGCCATCCGGACCCTGCGTCCCGGCGGGGCCTTCGTGACCAAGAACTTCCAGGGCGGCGATGCGGGCCATGTGCTGGCGGACCTGCGCGCCAACTTCCAGGACGTGAAGTACGTCAAGCCCGAGGCCAGCCGGAAGGGCTCCTCGGAGGTCTATCTGGTCGCGCTGAACAAGCGGTAGGGCGATGGGCGAGGGCGCTGTCAGAGAGGCCTTCGCCAAACAGGCGGCGATCTGCACCGCCGCCGGGGCGCCGTTCACGGGGCGGGTCTGCGGACTGGTCGGGGCGCGGCTGGATCGGTCGGGATCCATCGGTCGCCGCGTGCTGGACTGGCCCGGCAATCCTTCGCACGAGGGCGACGCCCTGCCGCTCAGGTTCTGCGGCGGCCTGCATGATCTGGCCCGGTCGGGCGTCGATCAGGCCCTGACGGCGATCTATCCGCCGAATATCGCGCCCGAAGACGATGACGCGGTCTGGGCCGTGCTGGGCGAGGCCATCGCGGCCCATGCGGCGGCGCTCGATCCGTGGCTGGATGGGCCACCCCAGACCAATGAGGTGGGCCGCTCGGCGGGGCTGATGGCCGGGCTGCTGGTGCTGGCCGACCGGTTCGGCCTGCCGTTCGATCTCTATGAGCTGGGCGCCAGCGCCGGGCTGAACAGCCTGCTGGATCGCTACGGCTACGACCTCGGCGGGGTGAAGGCAGGCGACCCGGCCTCGCCGGTGCAGCTGAAGCCGGTCTGGACGGGTGCGCCGCCGCCGTCGGCCGAGGTGAGGGTCGTCTCGCGACAGGCCGTGGACCGGCATCCGCTGGACGTCACCGGCCCCGCGACCCGGCGGACCCTGTCGGCCTATGTCTGGACCGACCAGCGCGACCGGCTGGCCCGGCTGAACGCGGCGCTGGACCTCGCCGTCCGGAACCCGCCGGAGATCACGACCGCCNNGACGCCGCCGACTGGCTGGAGGCCCGGCTGCCGGTCGAGCCTCAAGCGGGCGTCTGCCGCGTGGTGCTGCATACCATCGCCTTCCAGTATTTCCCGCCCGAGGGGCAGGCCTGCATCCGCACCCACATGGCCGCCGTCGGGGCGCGGGCGACGGCGCAGGCGCCGCTGGCCTGGTTGACCTTCGAGGCCGAGGAGGACGGGTTCGAGCGCCGACCCATGCTGCGCCTCAGGACCTGGCCCGGCCCGGAGGCGGCGGTCGCCCTCGCGCGCGGTCAGCCGCATGGGGCCAACTATGAGTGGCTGCTCTAGCGCACCGAAGTCCTAGCGAACCACCGGCGTCCAGCTGAGCTCGTAGCGGTCCAGCTCTTCCTCGATCTGGTAGTAGGCGGCCTCGCCGATCTCGCCCGAGGTGCGCATCTTCATCAGGGCGTCGCGCTTGGTGGTCAGGAGGTCGGCCTTGATCTGGTCGGACTCCAGCTCGACCCGGCCGTCATCGGCCTCGGGGCTCATGACGGCGTCGAGGCGTTCGCTGTACTCGTCCCTCAGGCGGTCGGCGACGCGACCCTCGCAGCCCTTCAGATGATCGACGGCGGCCTGGGTGACGACCTGACGGGCGTGTTTGATCTCGCGCTCCAGCTGGCCGTCGTCATGGGCGCCGAGCAGCCGGATCAGCGGCCCCAGCGTCAGGCCCTGAAGGACCAGCGTCCCCATCACCACGGCGAAGGTGGCCAGAAGCAGCAGGTCGCGGTGCGGGAAGTTCAGCGGCAGGGCGTAGGCGGCGGCGAGGCTGACCACGCCGCGCATCCCGGCCCAGCTGATGATCAGGCCGCTGGTCGGGGTGGGCGCCGAAACCCCATCGGGCAGGTTCGCGCCGAACCACCGGTTCTTGAGGCGCAGGAAGGTGTTGTAGCCCATCACCCATGTCAGGCGGGCGAGGACGGCGACGATCAGGACGGCGACGGCGAACAGGGCGTATTCGCCGCGCTGGCCGGGATCGAGACCGCGCCAGATCGGACCGATCTGCAGGCCGACGAGGGCGAAGGCCATGGCGTTCAGGGCGAACACGACCGTGTCCCAGACCGTATAGGCCGGGGCGCGGATGGTGGCGGGGTTGCGCGCCGCCAGCCGGGCGATGGTCAGGCCGTAGACCACCACGGTGACGATGGCCGACAGGCCCAGCTTCTCCGCCGCTATCCACAGGCCGAAGGTGCCGATGAACTGAATCAGGATGGCGGCCGGGGCGTCGGTGATGTTGCGCGTCAGTCGGGTGGTGATCCAGGCCACGATCATGGCGAAGACCACGCTGCCGACCAGGGCCCAGACGATGGTCGCGGCCAGAATCCAGCCGGTCGCCATCCCGCCTACGGCCGCCGTCACCGCCAGCCGGTAGATCATCAGCGAACTGGCGTCGTTGAACAGGCTCTCGCCCTCGAGGATGGTGCGGATGCGATAGGGCACGGGCATGGCGCGCAGGACGGCGGTGGCGGCGGCCGCGTCCGGCGGGGCGACAATGGCGCCGAGCGCGATGGCCACGGCCCAGCCCATCTCGGGCTCCAGATGGCGGGCGGTCAGGGCCACGGCGACGACGGTGATCCCGACGGCCGCCAGCGTCATCAGGGTGATGGGGACGACGTTGCGCTTCAGGTCGCGGGGCGAACTGTCGAAGGAGGAGTCGAGCAGGATCGGGGCCACGAACAGGGCCAGCACCAGCTCGGGATCCAGGGTCAGATCGGGGGCGAAGGGCAGGAAGGCGACGGCGGCGCCGCCCAGCGCCAGGAAGGGCGGGAAGGGCGCCTTCAGCCGGCGCGCGACCAGCGACAGCAGGACCGCGCCCAGCAGGACCGCCAGAATCGTCTCGAAGGCGTGCATGCGCCACCATAGCGCCGGATGCGGCGTTTGGCAGCGCGGCGTTCCCTCAGACGGGCCTTCAGGCGACCAGCAGCGCCTGTTTGCGGGCGCGGCGGGCCTCGATACGGCTCCAGATGCGGTCGTGGATGGCGAAGAAGCCGGTTTGGACGAAGGGCTCCAGCGTGCCGATGGTCAGGGCGACGCGGATGTCCCGCGTCAGGGCGAAGGCGACGCTGACCGCCACGGTGAAGTGCATGACGCCATAGGTGACGGTCTTGAGCGCGACCCGACCCAGCGAGCGGGGCAGGGCATGGCTGTGGCCATGATGACCGTGCGATCGGGCCTGCTCCTGCGGGTCCATGACGTCGAGGCGGGCGCCGACGGCCTCGACCGTCTCCTCGGGCAGGGACAGGGTCCCGCGCCGTTCGATCCGGTGCCAGACCCGGTCATGGATCGAATAGGCGAGGGTCTGGAACAGGGGCTCGACGACCCCGACCGCGAGGGCCAGCCGCCAGTCGCGGGTGATGGCGAAGGCCACCAGGATCGCGACGATCAGGCGCATGACGCCGTAGCTGGCGATCTTGAGCGCGAGGCGGCGGACGGACGAGACGATGACCTGAACCATGTGTTGAACATGATAATCGTTCGCAGAAATCGCAAGGGGTGGGACGGCCTCGGAGATAAACCTTTGTGACGATCCTCGTCAGGCGTCGCGAGACGGTTGACTTCGCAACCGCGAAAGAGGATAGGCGGCCCGCAAAACGGAGACTCCCATGGAGATTCGCGAAGGCCTTACCTTCGACGATGTTTTGCTTGAACCCGGCCCGTCCGAGACCATGCCCGCAGACGCGGATGTCTCGACGCGACTGACCCGCGACATCAGACTGAACATCCCGCTGCTCTCGTCGGCGATGGATACGGTGACCGAAAGCCGGCTGGCGATCGCCATGGCCCAGGCCGGCGGTCTGGGCGTGCTTCACCGCAACATGACCATCGCCGAACAGGCCGATCAGGTCCGGCAGGTGAAGCGCTATGAAAGCGGCATGGTCATCAATCCGGTGACCATCCATCCTGAGACGACGCTGGGCGAGATCCGCGCCATCGTCGCCGAGCGGAAGATCTCGGGCTTCCCGGTGGTCGATCCGGCCTCGGGCAAGCTGGTCGGCATCCTGACCAACCGCGACATGCGCTTCGACACCGATCCGTCGAGGAAGGCCGCCGAGCTGATGACCCGGGGCGATCTGGTCACGGTGCGCGAAGGCGCCGGCCGCGAGGAGGCCCGGGCCTTGCTGCGGGACCGCAAGATCGAACGCGTCATCGTCGTGGACGAGGACTATCGCGCCACCGGCCTGATCACGATGAAGGACATCGAGAAGGCCCAGGCCCACCCCAACGCCGCCAAGGACGATCAGGGCCGGCTGCTGGTCGGCGCCGCCTCGACCGTCGGCGACGCCGGCTATGAGCGGGCCATGGCCCTGGCCGACGCCGGTTGTGACGTGGTGGTCATCGACACCGCCCACGGCCACTCGGCCCAGGTCTCGCGCGTGGTCGAGCGCATCAAGCGCGAGAACAACCGGCTGCAGATCATCGCAGGCAACATCGCCACCTATGACGCCGCTCGCGCCCTGATCGACGCCGGCGCCGACGCCGTGAAGGTCGGGATCGGCCCGGGCAGCATCTGCACCACCCGCATCGTCGCGGGCGTGGGCGTGCCCCAGCTGACGGCCATCATCGACGCGGTCCGCGCGGCGAAGGAAAGCGGCGCCCCGGTCATCGCCGACGGCGGGATCAAATACTCGGGCGACCTGGCCAAGGCCATCGCCGCGGGCGCCTCGGTCGCCATGATGGGCTCGATGTTCGCCGGCACGGACGAAAGCCCGGGCGAGGTCTTCCTGTACCAGGGGCGCAGCTACAAGTCGTACCGCGGCATGGGCTCGGTCGGGGCCATGGGCGCCGGCTCGGCCGACCGCTACTTCCAGAAGGACGTCCAGGACACCCAGAAGCTGGTGCCCGAGGGCATCGAGGGCCAGACCCCCTACAAGGGGCCGATCTCTCCGGTGCTGCACCAGCTGGTCGGCGGTCTGCGGGCCTCCATGGGCTATGTCGGTGCGCCAAGCATCGCCGAGTTCCAGGAACGCGCCCGCTTCGTGCGCATCACCGGGGCGGGATTGCGTGAGAGCCACGTCCATGACGTGATGATCACGCGGGAAGCGCCGAACTACCGGCAGGGCTGATCCCGGGGGAGACGACCATGGATATGACGCCCGAGTTCATCGCACTGGCCTTCGTTCTGATCCTGGCCATTCTCCAGATCGCCGCCGCCGCCATCGCGCGGACGGCGGAACTGGGGGCAAAATGGAACGCGGGGCCGCGCGACGAAGCGGTTCCGGCGCCCGGCAAGCTGGCCGGACGTCTGATGCGGGCCCAGTCCAATCTGTTCGAAACCCTGCCGCTGTTCGCCGCCGCCGTAATCATGGCCCATGTGGCCGGTAAGGACGGCGGCGCGCTCACCCTGTGGGGCACGCACCTCTATCTCCTCGCCCGCGTCGTGTATGTGCCGCTCTACGCCTTTGGCGTGACCGGCCTGCGCTCGCTGGCCTTCATCGTCTCGCTGGCCGGATTGATCATGGTCATCTGGGCCCTGTTCCTCTGAAAGTCTGAGTTGACCCCAGCCGCCCGTCTCGCCGCCGCCGCCTCCGTCCTGGACTCCATCGCCCAGGGCCGCCAACCGGCCGAAGCCGTGCTCAAGACCTGGGGGACCGAGAACCGCTACGCCGGGTCCAAGGATCGCCGCGCCGTCGCCGATCGCGTCTATCGCGTGCTGCGCGCCCGGGGTCGTCTGGTCTGGGCCATGGGCGGGCGCGAGGACGGCCGGGCCCTGGTGATCGGCAGCCTGAGCCTGATCGATGGCCTGTCGCTGGAAGAGATCGAGGCGCTGCACTCGGGCGACGCCTATGGGCCCAAGCCCCTGTCGAAGCAGGAGCGCAGCCGCCTCACCGCCACCGACGGCGAACTGCCGGGCTGGGTCGCGGCGGGTCTGCCCGAGTTCGTGATGGAGGACTTCAAGTCCACCTATGGAGACGGCTGGGCGGAAGAGGCGAGGGCCCTGATGATCCCGCGCGCGCCGATCGATCTGCGCGTCAATGCGGCCAAGGCGACGGTCGCCGATGTCGAGGCCGAGCTGCGCGAGGCCGGTCTGGAGCCACAGCGTACGCCCTGGTCCGCCTGGGGTCTGCGCCTGTCGGCCGAGCCGCCGCCGAACGTTCAGGCGCTGGAAGCCTTCAAGGATGGGCGGATCGAGATCCAGGACGAGGGCAGCCAGGTCGTCTGCTGGCTGGCCGGCGTGAAGCCCGGCATGACCGTGGTCGACTATTGCGCCGGGGGCGGGGGCAAGACCCTGGGTCTGGCCATGCAGATGCGCGCGACGACGGGCCGACAGGCCGCCGCGCCGGAAGAGGCCAAGGTCTGGACCCCGACCGGCTGGGTCGAGGCGCCCAAGGGCAAGGCGGCCACGGTCGTCCAGACCGACGGCAAACTGGTCGCCTGTGACGTGGTCCAGAAGCGTCTCGACAACATCAAGCCCCGCCTGCAACGCGCGGGCGTGGCGGCGGAATTGCTGCATCTCGGTCCGAACGGCGGCGGGGTCGAGGCCATGGTCGGTCAGGCCGACGTGGTCCTGGTCGATGCGCCCTGCACCGGCTCGGGCACCTGGCGCCGTCGCCCGGAGGACGCCTGGCGGCTGACGCCCGAGGACGTCGACCGGATGCACAGCCTGCAGACGGCCATCGTCGCCCGGGCGGCCAAGCTGGTGAAGCCGGGCGGGCGTCTGGTCTATGTCACCTGCTCGATGCTGACGGCCGAGAACGAGATGAGCGTCGCCGCCTTCGAGGAGGATCATCCGAACTTCAGCCCGGTGGCCATCGCCGACGCCCTGGACACCGCCGACCTGACCCAGGCCGGTCGCGAGAAGCTGGCTGAACTGGCCGCCGGTGGTCACCGCCTGCGCCTGTCGCCCGCTGCGGCCGGCACCGACGGCTTCTTCGCCGCCATCTATGAGAAGGCCGAATGAGCCAGCCTTGGCGCCTGGAGCGATACGGCGACGTCTCGGTCCTCTGCGTCATGGCGGCGCCGGCGGAGTACGGCGTCCATCTGCAGGCGCGGATCCAGCCGCTGATGACCGGCATCGGTCCGGTGGAGGGCGCCGTCGTCCTGACCGCAGCGCTCGCCCGGCTCGAGGCGGCGGACAGCCTGCCGGATCTGATCGTGTCGCTGGGCTCGTGCGGCTCGCGCGAGCTGGAGCATGCGGCGGTCTATCAGGCGTCTTCGGTGAGCTATCGCGACATGGACGCCAGTCCGCTGGGCTTCCCGAAGGGGATCACGCCGCTGCTGGACCTGCCCGCCGTCCTGCCCCTGCCGTGCCCGATCCCCGGCGTGCCGACGGCGACCCTGTCGACCGGGGGAGGGGTGATCTCCGGCGCCGCCTATGAAGGGATCGAGGCGCAGATGGTGGATATGGAGACCTTCGCCCTGCTGCGCGCGGCCCAGACCTTCGGCGTGCCCCTCGTCGCGCTGCGCGGCGTCTCGGACGGCAAGGCCGAGCTGAAGGCGCTGGAGGACTGGACGTCCACCCTGCATCACGTCGACGAGAACCTGGCGGCGGCGCTCGACGCCCTGATCGCGGTTCTGACCGAACGCGGCCTCTCCGCGCTTGATATTGCCGCCTCAGGCGGCCAAGTCCCCACCCATTCGCTCTCCCCGGATTCGCCATGACCCAGACTACCGACCACCAGAAGGTCCTCATCGTCGACTTCGGCAGTCAGGTGACCCAGCTGATCGCCCGGCGCCTGCGCGAGGCCAGCGTCTATTGCGAGATCCATCCCTTCCAGAAGGCCGAGGCGGCGCTGGAAGCGATGAAGCCGGCGGCCATCATCCTTTCGGGCGGTCCCGAGAGCGTCCACGAGGAGGGCAGTCCCCGGGCGCCGCAGGGCGTGTTCGAGGCCGGCGTGCCGGTGCTGGGCATCTGCTACGGCGAGATGACCATGTGTGAACAGCTGGGCGGCAAGGTCGAGGGCGGCCACACCCGCGAGTTCGGCCGCGCCGAGATCACCGTCGAGAAGGTCTCGCCCCTGCTGGCCGACCTGGCCCCGGTGGGTGAGGAAGAGACCGTCTGGATGAGCCACGGCGACAAGATCGTCGCCATCCCGCAGGGCTTCGACGTGGTCGCCTCCTCGGCCGGTTCGCCCTATGCGGTGATCGCCGACGAGACCCGTCGATTTTACGGCGTCCAGTTCCACCCGGAGGTGATGCACACCCCGCGCGGCCATCAGATGCTGAAGAACTTCACCCACGGCATCGCCGGGCTGAAGGGCGATTGGACCATGGCCGCCTATCGCGACGAGAAGATCGCCCAGATCCGCGAACAGGTCGGTTCGGCCAGGGTCATCTGCGGCCTGTCGGGCGGCGTCGACTCCTCGGTCGCGGCGGTGCTGATCCACGAGGCCATCGGCGACCAGCTGACCTGCGTCTTCGTCGACACCGGCCTGCTGCGCAAGGATGAGGCGAAGCAGGTCACGACCCTGTTCAGGGAGCACTACAACATTCCCCTGATCCACGTTGATGCGTCGAAGGAATTCCTCGGCGAGCTGGCGGGTCAGTCGGACCCCGAGACCAAGCGCAAGACCATCGGCCGCGTCTTCATCGAGATCTTCGACCGCGAGGCCTCGAAGATCGAAGGCGCCGAATTCCTGGCCCAGGGCACCCTCTATCCGGACGTGATCGAGAGCGTGTCCTCGTCGTCCGGCAAGGCCCACGTCATCAAGAGCCACCACAACGTCGGCGGCCTGCCGGACTATATGAAGCTCAAGCTGGTCGAGCCCCTGCGCGAACTGTTCAAGGACGAGGTCCGGGCCCTGGGCCGCGAGCTGGGCCTGACCGACGCCTTCGTGGGCCGCCATCCCTTCCCCGGGCCGGGTCTGGCCATTCGCATCCCCGGCGAGATCACGCCGGACGCCGTGGCGACCCTGCAGGAAGCCGACGCCATCTACCTTGAGGAAATCCGCAAGGCGGGCCTCTACGACAATATCTGGCAGGCCTTCGCCGTCCTGCTGCCGGTCAAGACCGTCGGCGTCATGGGCGACGCCCGCACCTATGAGAAGGTGCTGGCCCTGCGTGCGGTCTCTTCCACCGACGGCATGACCGCCGACTTCTTCGAATTCCCGTGGGACGTCCTCGGCAAATGCGCGACCCGCATCGTCAACGAGGTCCGCGGCGTCAACCGCGTCGTCTATGACGTGACCTCCAAGCCCCCCGGCACCATCGAGTGGGAATAGTCCCGACCCTTCGGCAGCATTCGGTATCGCTTCCGAAGCGGCCTCTAAAGGCCTGACAACATTGTGAATTCTGTCGAGACCCTTCGGAGCCATTCGGAGGGTCTTTTTTCGTTTTGTCGGACTGGCCGACGGTACGCCGCTGCATTGATCTGGCGGACTCGGGCTCATACCGTCCTGACATCGGGCCGCGGTCTGACGGTATTCATTTCCAGCAAGTCATTGAGATAAATGAGAAAAAGCCGTCTTGGCGGGACCGATTTCGAGGACCGACGGAGAGAGGCGATTATACCGTGCTTACCGACACTGCGCTGAAGAATTTGCGACCGAAAGCAAGGGCTTACAAGAGTACCGACAGGGACGGCATGTACGTCTATGTCTCGACGGGCGGCGCAATCTCATTCCGCTACGACTATCGGTTCAACGGCCGTCGAGAGACCTTGACGCTCGGGCGTTACGGCAGCGCCGGATTGACGCTGGCCCAAGCCCGTGAGCGGCTGATCGAGGTGAAGAAGGCGATCGCGGACGGGGTGTCGCCCGCGGTTGAAAAGCAGCGCGCCAAACGTCGCCTGAAGGAAGCTCACGATTTCGCACAGGTCGCCCAGGGCTGGATGGACCGCGCGCCGATGGCGGACAGCACCCGCGACATGCGCCGGGCGATTTTCAATCGGGACATCCTGCCGAAGTGGAAGAACCGCCTGCTGAGCGAGATCACACCCGACGATCTGCGGGCCCACTGCAAGGCGATTGTGGATCGCGGGGCGCCCGCCACGGCGATCCATGTCCGGGATATCGTCAAACAAATCTACGGCTGGGCCATCCTCCACGGCGAGAAGATCGACAATCCTGCGGATGACGTGGGTCCGGCTTCGATCGCCACCTTCCGGCCGCGCGATCGCTCACTCACCCCAGCCGAAATCCGGATCATGCTGATGCTCCTGGGTGAGGTCGCGACCCTGCCGACCATCAGGCTCGGCTTGAAGTTCATCCTCCTCAGCATGGTTCGGAAGAGCGAACTTCAGGACGGGGTGTGGACCGAGGTGGATTTCGACAATGCGGTCTGGTCGATCCCGGCTGCGCGCATGAAGCGCTCACGCCCTCACAACGTCTACCTCTCCACCCAGATGCTCGACATCCTGGTCGCTCTGAAGACCTGCGCCGGCAACTCGAAATACATCCTGCCGTCGCGCTATGACGCCGATGCGCCGATGTCGCGGGCGACTTTCAACCGCGTCACCAGTGCGATCGCTGAAAGGGCCGGAAAGGGTAACCTTCCGCTCGAGCCCTTCACCGTGCACGACCTGCGGCGGACGGCCTCGACCCTGCTGCACGAGATGGGCTTCAACTCGGACTGGATCGAGAAAGGGCTCGCTCACGAAGAGCGATCTTCGCGAGGCGTCTACAACAAGGCGGAGTTCGAGACCCAGCGCCGCCACATGGCGCAGGAATGGTCGAACGCCGTGGACGCCTGGGAAGCGGGCCGCGCCTACACGCCGGTTCTGACCGTGTCAGAGGTCAGCGCACCGCGTTTTGATCCGAAATTTTGAAATGCGTCGGGATGCCAGCAGAAAATGCAGGGACAAGGACATGATCGACGCGCGGGATAAGGCTGCCGCCACCAAGCGCACGGCCGTCCGGCCGGGACTGCGCAAGCGGTCGCCGGACCTGTTGGGACTGTAGGCCATGGCCGGGCCGTATTTTCCGCCGCTGGAAGTCGCGGGGCAGACGCTCGCGTTCGACCATCTCGAGCCCTTCGTGCTGGAGATGGCCACCCAGTCGCGTCCGAACGGCGTGAAGATCGATGTCCGGTTTAGCAACCACTGCTTCAGTGAAACCTTCGACGCCGCCCAGCACGACGAAACTGCGGTCGCGGTCTGGGATGGTCCGAGGCGGCGCGTCTTCTGTCCGATCCGCTATGGGCTGTCGCAGGCGCTCCCGCATATCCTGAAGGGTCTGCCGACGGCGCACGTCTATCAGACCCCGGAGGCGAACTTCCTGCGGATCGGTGTGCGCAACGACGGCGGAGCAGGGGACTACAGGGTTTTCTTCCGGGTCAAGCGCGGCGCCGACGCGGGCGTCGATCTCAAGCTCTTCGTGGAAAGCGCCTACAGCCCGGAGCCGGCGCAGGCGCTCGCTATTGCGCACATGAGCAAGGTTCGCTTCGCCGTTCTGATCGACAAGACGCTGAAGGGCGAAAAGCTGAAGTTCCACCGGAAAAGATAAGGGCGCCCGGAGGCGCCCTTATCAGAAGTCACTCGGTAGCCGCTTCCGGGATCGAAATCCCTATCTCGCTCACGCGTGGACCTCCGAAGAGGCGGGTGAGGCTGTTTCAACCGATCTGGCCTCGGGACGACATATAGCTCGCGGGGGTGAAGAAATCAATTATCGGCCCTGGAAGCCCGTGTCCCGTCCCCCTTGCCTCCGCCATCCCCGGCTGAAGCAGTCGATAATCCGCTCGCCGTTTTCTAAAGCGAGGCGCGGCTTACAGGTGCGGTCGGGAGGCGCCCGGCCCGTCGTGGACGGGGCGTGATCGGCGCAGGCGCACATCCGGAGCCTTGGCCGGCGTGACGGGGGTGCGGCGGCGTTTCTCCAGCCAGGTCTGCACCTCCGACAGATCCCAGACCACGCATCGCGGCGTCAG
>DBBK01000130.1:16286-34094 GCA_002292165.1 Brevundimonas sp. UBA986 | reverse complement strand
GGCAGGGGCGAATGGGTCTGTCCCATGATGCATCTCCTCGTTCGGGTCGATTCGAACCGAAAGATGCCGCAGGGAAAACACGCAGGCCCGCGGTGTTGGTCTTACGGTTCTCAGCACCGTCTGCGCAGACGTCGTCTGATGACGCCCGGTCGCTTAGTCGACGGGTCACCGATCCCAGTCACTCCGCCGCGGTCATCCCGCACCGCAGGATGGGCGCCGCCTTCTTCAGGCTCCTTCCTCGCTGCAACTGGGTATCGTGGCCAGTGACCGATAAGCTCCGGTTCTTAGCGGTCGACTTTGACGACGGAATGCACGGTTCGTCGGGCTTGCAGAGCTAAGGGCTCCGCCCTCGCGCGCGCCAGGGTGAAGCGGCTGCGCCGCCGGACCGGCCGGTCTCCCCGACCTTCCGCGCCGGCGAGGATCGTCATGATTGGCATTGGCGTCAGGCTTGTGCAGGTCGGGCGATCCCCCTCCGGCCGGTCCGCCCTGGCCCTTGCTACCCCGGTCTCGCCGACGGGCAGGGTTTCAGGCGCGCAGTTCGCGTGCCTGCAACCCTTGCCCAAAGGAGGCAGAGACATGACTGCTCAATCCATCGAAACCGTCGCGACCGAGGCGACCACCCCCGCCCATGGCGCGGAGATCACCGTGCCGCTGAACCGGCTCAAGGCTTCACCGAAGAATGCGAGGAAGACGCCCCACAGCCCGGCGACCATCGAGGCCTTCGCGGCCTCGATCAAGGCCAAGGGGGTGTTGCAGCCGCCCGTGGTCGAGATCGAGCGGGACGGGGAAGGCGTTCCGACCGGGAGCTACCTCGTCAGCATCGGCGAGGGGCGCCGTCAGGGGCTTCGGCTGCTGGCCAAGCGCAAGGCGATCAAGCGGACCCATCCGGTGCGGGTCATCGTGGACGCCGAGAACGACGCCCACGAGATCAGCCTCGATGAGAACATGACCCGCGAGGCCATGCATCCCGCCGACCAGTTCGAGGCCTTCCAGCGACTGGCTGTCGAGAAGGGCTACGGCCCCGAAGAGATCGGCGCCCGGTTCGGTGTGTCCGCCCATGTCGTGCGTCAGCGTCTCCGGCTCGGCTCAGCGGCTCCGGAGTTGATGGCGGCCTACCGGGCCGGGACGCTGGCGCTGGATCAGTTGAGCGCCTTCTGCGTCAGCGAGGATCAGGACCGGCAGCGGCAGGTGCTGGAGCAGGTCGGCCCCCATACCCCGGCCTACGCCATCCGGCGCGCCATGACCGATCCCCGCGTGCGTGGCGCGCTGTTGCATCTCGTGCGGCTGTTCCCGCCGGAGGACATCGTCCCGGAACCGGAGTTCAAAGGCGCGCACCATCTGCCCGCCACGGCGGTGCGAAGCGTGGTCGAACACCTCTACGCCCTGCCGGTCTCGGTCGCCTATGACCTGCGCCAGGTCAGCCAGGCCCTCGCGACCGTTCCGATGCAATCTCGACTACTGGTCGGATCGCTGATGGCGGACTTCATTCAGGTACGTGGGTTCGAGGAGGCGATCCGACCGCCCGTCCGGCCCAAGCGCGCGAGGATCACCGATCATGGGACCGTGACCTCGCGCTCGCGCGCAGACATGGCCCCGCGAGCGCGTCTGGATCGGATCGCGCGACGGGTCCCGGAGGTAATGGTCAAGATCACGGGGCGGACGAAAGACGGCGGTCATCTCGCGGCCCATCTGGCCTACATCTCTCGCAACGCCGCCCTCCCACTCGAGGGCCCTGACGGAGAACGGCTAGAGACGCGCGACGCGGTGAAAGCGCTGGCGACCGACTGGATGGCGGAGGTAGAGGCCGATCCCAGGAGGCGGAAGGACGCGTCCGTGAGTCTGTCGATCGTGCTCAGCATGCCGCCGGGAACCGATCCCTTCCGGATGCACGATGCATCCCGCGCGTTCGCGGCGCGGACCTTCGGCGAGACACACCCTTACGTCTTCGCCTTCCACACCGACGAACGTCATCCGCATGTCCATCTGACGGTTCGCACGCTTGGCCACGACGGACGAAAACTGAACCCGAGAAAGGCGGACCTGGAGCAATGGCGCCAGACCTTCGCGGCCGTGCTTCGCGATCGCGGCGTGGAAGCGGAGGCGACGCCGCGACGGGCGCGGGGCGTGGTTCGCAAGGCGGAGATCGGCGCGGTGCTGCGGATGCGGGAGCGTTTCGACACGGGGCAGGGGGCGCCGTCGAAGGCGGATATTGGCGCGGTCAGAGCGGCGCTCGATCAAGCACGCCGGCAGCCGTGGATCGCGCCAAGTCGGGAGCGGCAGGTGGCGGTGCGGAAATATTTCGTCGCCCAAGCTGTGGCGCTATCGCGATCGCCGGACACTGAGGATCAGCGCCTAGCCAAGACCCTCGAGGCCTTCGTCAAGACCATGCCGCCGGTTGAGACCAGACGGGAGGCGTTGGCCAAAGAGATCGAAGGCCGAGCCGTCAAAGCGACGATCAAAGACCGCGAACCGACCCGCCGGCGGTGAGAGGACGGCAAGGTCTGACGAGCGGATTTTCGCTGCGGACATCCACCTGGCAGAGCTGAGGGGACTTGGACCAACGCCACCCGAAGAGTCTGACTTGCGCCAGAAGCGGACATTGGCGGCTTTGCAAGAACGCGACATAGAAGCTCGGCGTGGGCCTAGTTACTGATTGTTCGTTGAGTTCTGATCTAGGCCCGTCGCCGATGTTTGAACAGTTCACCTTCGATGGATAGTGCGAATGTCAGCCAAAGCGCCATACGATCCGACATCCGCAGTGTCGCCATCCATTCCGATGTCGAGATAGAGTTTTTTGTTCCTCCCGAGCTAACGGATTTGTTGGCGCCTGACGTCATCGAAGCAGGTCAGAACGCAATGTTCCACACACGACCCAGACCCCGCCATAGATGACAGCGAGGCCTGTCAGAATGGCTGCCAAACCTGAGACTTCCCAAAGGCTGGCGCCCATGGCGTTCAGGCGAACAAAAGCCTGAACGGCAGCGGTAGACGGTGAAAAATGCGCGAGCCAGACAAGACCTTCAGGCATCATGAAATGCGGCCACGCAGCGCCGGACAAGAAGAACAAGGGCGCGGAAGTGCCGACCAGAACCTGCAAGACCCGTTCGTGGCGATCGAAAAGCGCGCCTAGAAGCAGACCCACAGCGGCGACCGCCGCTGAAAAAATTGGCGCTAGCAGTAGGACGCCGATCAGGTTGCCTGCGCGGGGATAGTCCTGAAACCAGAACACGAAACCGAAATAGAAGAGGCTGGAGGCTGTCCCAATCGCCGTAAGCGCCAGCCACAGACCCAAGCGCGCGCTGCGTTTCAGCCTAGCCGCGCCGGTCTCTCGACGCACGGCTGTGATCACGCCGGCTCCCAGCAATAGCGTCTGCTGCAAGATGATAAGACTGACCGCCGGCACGGCGTAACCGCCGTAGCCCTCCGTCGGGTTGAAGAGGGAAACCTGCTTCAGGGTCGGCGCTAATCTGACGGCGCGGGCGATATCAGGCAGCCCTTTCAACTGCGCCTCGGCGACCTGCGCTGTTGCGGCGGCGACGGCTCTGCCGACCGCTGTGACACGAACCAGATAACCGCCGTTCAGCCAGATGGCCACGCCCGTCGGCGCCCCCCTGACCAGATCGGGCTCAAAACGCTGAGGCAGGACGACGACCCCATCGACCACGCCCCGCCGCATCAGTTCAAAGCCCTCTGCAGGGGATGAAATCACGGCGGCGACCTCGATCTCGCGCGAAGCATTCAGGTCTTCGACAAGAGTGCGCGTCAGCGCGGTCTGCGTCGGTGTCGCTATGGCGATGGGCAGTCCCGTCGCGGCCTGTCCGGCATAGGCGGCCGGATAGTAAAAGGCGTAAAGGACGACGGCCAAGATCAGCAGACTGCTGACCGGCCGCGCACTCGGCAGGTTCCGGAACGTCGCGGCGAAGGCGGCGATAACGCCCTGTTGCGGAAGCGGAAAGTTCAAATCCTCAGGCTTGGGGACAAGACGCGCTCGTACCCGGATGAAAAGCGCCGATAGAAGAAGACCAATGACGGTGACGCCGCTCAGAATCATCAAGTCTCGCCATGCCGATGCGGAAGTCGCACCCGTGACCAGCTGGCCCGTCTGCAGCCGTAGATAGTGCGTATAGGGAAGGATATCGCTCCAGATCCGGGCGAAGCGCGGCCCATGGTCCAACGGGAGAGTGCCGTTGGAAAAGGCGATAGCCGCGCCCGAATAGATGGCGGTGGCCGAGAACGCCATATCCACCTCGCCAAGCGCAGAGACCAGAAAAGCCGACAAGACAACGCTCACCGCCATCAAGGCGAGTATGCCAACGATCAGCAAAGGGAGAGAGCCTGCTACACCCCAGCCCCGGACGCCGCCGAGCCAGGCGATCCAGGCCAACCCCCACAGGCTGAAGATCACGAAGTGCGGAATGAGTCGCCCGATCAGAGCTGTCGTCGTGAAGCCGCCCATCTCGGCCTTGAAGCGTTTGAATGAGCCGCCCTGCATTTGCCGACCAACCGCCAACACCGCGGAACAAGCCGCCAGCAGATGAAGGACACCCGGCGCCAGAAGTCCGCCGAGAAAAAGCTCGAAGCTGAGCTGCGGATTGCCGACGATCGACACCTGAACAGCGGGGTGTTGCAATGCGGTTTCGGGCAATCCTCTCTGGCGCGCGCGTTCTTGCAACTGCTGGCCGGCCGCTGATGCGATGGCCGCGCTCTGCCCCAAGGCCGACAAGGCGCCGACCGTCTGGAAGGCGCCATTGAACGACACGGTCACCTGTTCCGGCCGACGAAACGCCCCGTCAGAAAAACCTGCTGGGAAATGAGCGACGCTGTAAATCTTGCCCCGTCGCATCAAGGCCATGGCCTCCGTCATAGTCGCCGGAGCATGGGTCACGCGAACACCGGCGCTCGCCTCCATGTTGCGAATTGCGGCGCGGCTGAAGACCGAATTGTCCTGATCGACCACGGCGACCGGGGCCTGCTGTAACCTCCGGGCTGCTCATCAGAGCCAACTCTTGACCTGCCTTCACCTGATCGCCCTCTGACGCCAGAAAGCGCTCCACGCGGCTCGGCACCTTGGTCGCTACGGTGAAGGTTTCGGCCTCTACCATGCCCTGAACCTGATCCTTGGCAGGACGGGCCGCAAGGAAGAGGCCAGCGATGATGAAGGCGAGCAGCAGTACGAGGCAGCCGAGCATATGGAAAGCGATCGTCCGCGCTCTCAAAACGAAATCCTGGCTGCGGCCCTGCGGTTGATCCGCCTGCATCGACGGATGAAACCGGCCGAGGTCGCCGACGCCATGGGCATGGCCAAGCGGTCCTACGAACACTTCGAGGCCGGGAAGGGAAAGATCAATCTCGAGCGGATCCACCGGTTCGCCGAGGCCACGGACAGTGATCCCTACGCCATCATCGACTGTATGGCGCTCGGCTCCCCCGAGTTCGCCGTTCGCTGCGCGGACAACAAGGCGATGCTCGCGCTGCGGGTTGTCACACAGGCGCGATCACGCCGATCTGGCCGAGGTGCCTCTGGCGGAGAAGGATCGATGGCGCCGCCTCAGCGTCGCCCGTTGGTGAGGAGGGGAGGGGGCGGGCCGGGAACTTCTGTGTGAAGCTCGACGTCTTCACCCGTGATCGCCGCCGACGCAGAACGTCCCCTGGCTCAAGATCAAAGGCTATCCGGTCAAGGCCCGCCGGGGCCCATCTTAGCCGGAGTAGGAACCAAGCCAAACCCTCAAGTGCGGTGCGCGCGCCAGAGCTTACGGGCGTGCGCCGACGCCGCTCGAACGCCGCCAGTTGTTCGGTCCACCCTCTTGCCGCGGAACGCAGGACGAGGCTTGACAGCCGGGGCGGTCGCGCCCGTTAGGGGTGCAGTGCGAAGTCAGGATCCGGGATGAACACGTCTGAACTTCGCGACGGCCTCGAAGCCCGACAGGTCTGGATCTATTTCGCCGCCGTGATCGTCGCGACGGCCATCGGGTTCCTGATACCGCGCACGGAAGTGCTGGAATCAGCGATCAATCCGGCGCTGGCCTTGATGCTGTTCGTCACCTTCCTGCAGGTGCCGGTCGCCGCCCTCGGCCGGGCGCTTCAGGAGTTGCGGTTCCTGGGCGCCTTGCTGGCGGTGAACTTCATCGCTGTGCCCCTGTTCGTCCTGGGCCTGATGCAGTTCCTGCCGGCCGATCCCCTGATCCGTCTCGGCGTGCTGATGGTGCTGCTCTGTCCCTGCATCGACTATGTCGTGACCTTCGCTCATCTGGGTCGTGCGGACGCCCGGTTGCTCCTAGCCTCGACACCGATGCTGCTGATCGCCCAGATGGTGCTCTTGCCCATCTATCTGCGTCTGTTCCTCGGCGCCGAGGCGGCGGCCTATGTGCAGCCAGGTCCGTTCATCCACGCCTTCGTCTGGCTGATCGCCATCCCGTTCGTTCTGGCGGCGCTGGTCCAGACCTGGGCGGCCCGCAGCAAAATGGGCGAGCGAGTCTCGTCTGGTCTCGGCCTGGCGCCGGTGCCGGCCACGGCCTTGGTGCTCTTCATCGTCGTCGCCGCGGTCATGCCGCAACTCGGACAGACCCTCGACCGGACCCTGAGTGTCGTGCCGGTCTATGTCGCCTTCTCCGTGCTGGCGCCGCTCATCGGATGGGCCGTCTCGAGGCTCGCACGGCTGACGCCGGAAGCCGGCCGCGCCGTCGCCTTTAGCGCTGGGACCCGCAACTCGCTCGTGGTCCTGCCGCTGGCCCTGGTCGTGCCCGGCGCCATCCCCCTGGTCCCGGCCATTATCGTCACCCAGACTCTGATCGAGCTCTTGGCGGAGTTGGTTTACATCCGTGGCATCCACAGGCTGGGACGTCGGTCAGCCTGATCAAAAGAAAGCGAGAGCTTGATCGCTTCCATAGTTCGACTAATTCGGAACTATGGAAACGGAAGCCTCGATTCTCGCTCTCGCCGCCTTGGCGCAGTCTACGCGGCTGGAGGCGTTTCGTCTCCTCGTGCGCCACGAACCCGGCGGTTTGCCGGCCGGTGAGATCTCGAACCATCTGGCCATCCCGGCCAATACACTGTCGTCCCATCTCGGCGTTCTGACCCGCGCGGGGCTGATCAGGTCGGAGCGGCGCAGCCGCTCGATCATTTACCGGGCCGACCTGGACCGGTTCCGCGAGCTGGTCCTGTTCCTGCTTAAGGACTGCTGCGAGGGGAGGGCGGACCTGTGTCAGCCCTTACTGGCCGAACTCGCACCCTGCCGCCCCTGAGGATCCCATGGACGTCGTCATCTATCACAACCCCGCCTGCGGGACGTCGCGCAACGCGCTTGAGCTGATCCGCCATGTCGGCATGGAGCCGCACGTCGTCGAGTATCTGAAGACCCCGCCGTCGCGGGCCATGATCGCCTGGCTGGCCGAACGCACCAGCGCGCCGCTGCGCGACCTGTTACGCGAAAAGGGCACGCCCTTCGCCGTGCTGGGCCTCGGGGACCCGGGCCTGACGGACGATCAACTGCTCGACGCGATCGAGGCCCATCCGATTCTTCTCAACCGCCCGATCGTCGTCAGTCCCATGGGCGTTCGACTCTGCCGGCCATCGGAGGCCGTGCTAGATCTTCTGCCCGCCGATGATCTCAAGCCCTTCACCAAGGAGGACGGCGAGGTCGTCATCGACGCCGCCGGCCAGCGGGTGAAGCGATGATCGATACCCCGGTGGCGGACGCCTCGCCGCGTCGCCTGTCCTTCCTCGACCGCTGGCTGACACTGTGGATCTTCGTGGCCATGGGTCTCGGCGTGGCTCTGGGGACGCTGGCGCCGGACCTGCCCGCCTGGGTCAATAGCTTCTCGATCGGCACGACCAACATCCCAATCGCCATCGGTCTCATCTTGATGATGTACCCGCCGCTGGCCAAGGTTCGGTACGAGGAACTGCCGCGTGTCTTCGCCGACAAGCGGGTGCTGGCCCTGTCGCTGTTCCAGAATTGGGTGTTGGGCCCGGTGCTGATGTTCGCGCTGGCGGTGATCTTCCTGCGCGATCAGCCGGAATACATGACCGGCGTCATCCTGATCGGCCTGGCGCGCTGCATCGCCATGGTGCTGGTGTGGAACCAGCTGGCGCGGGGCGACAACCAGTATGTCGCTGGCCTCGTCGCCTTTAACTCGATCTTCCAGATCCTTTTCTTCAGCCTCTACGCCTGGATCTTCCTCACCGTCCTGCCGCCCCTGTTCGGCCTGCAGGGCAGTGTGGTGGACGTCAGCGTCTGGACCATCGCCGGGGCGGTGCTCGTCTACCTTGGTCTTCCCTTCCTGACCGGCTTCCTGACCCGTCGCAGCCTGATCGCCCGCCGGGGCGCCGATTGGTACGAGCGGCGCTTTCTGCCGCGCATCGGACCGATCACCCTGATCGCCCTGCTGTTCACCATCGTGGTCATGTTCAGCCTCAAGGGCGGGGAGGTGGTGGCCCTGCCGCTGGACGCCCTGCGCATCGCCATTCCGCTGACGATCTACTTCCTTGTGATGTTCGTGGTCAGTTTCCTGATGGGCAAGCTGATCGAGACCGACTATCCGCGCACCACCGCCCTGGCCTTCACCGCGGCCTCGAACAATTTCGAACTGGCCATTGCCGTCGCCATCGCGGCCTTCGGCCTGACCTCGCCGGTCGCCTTCGCGGCCGTCATCGGCCCGTTGGTCGAGGTGCCAGTGCTGATCCTGCTGGTGTCAGTTGCGCTGTGGATGGGCCGACGCTGGTTCCCGGATACGGCTCCGCCGGCGGACGCGGCCTGATGGTCGTCCTGCATCTCTTGGACGCGGATGACGTCGGCCTGATCGCGGCCCTGCGCGGCGCGGGTCTGCCCGAGCCTGGCGCTGGTCGATACTTCGCCGCCCACGAACACGGCGGCATCGCCGGCTATGTCGGCCTGGAAGGGGAAGGGCAGGATCTCCTGCTGCGCTCCCTGGTCGTGCTCGCCGACCTGAAGGCCCAAGGGATCGGGAGCCGCATACTGACCGCCGTCGAGGCCATGGCGAGCGATCTGCGTAGCGAACGGCTTCACCTGCTCACCACGACGGCCGAGCTTTTCTTCGCCCGGCACGGCTTCGTCGTCGCCGATCGGGCGTCTGCACCGCCCGCGATCCGGCGAACCCGCGAGTTCGCGGACGTCTGCCCGGCGTCGGCCGCCTATCTGATCAAGGACCTCTGATGACCCTCGCCCGCTTGCGTTCGCTGCCGGATCCGGATCACCTGCCGGCTCTGGACGCGGCCTATCTGTCCGCCGACCCCGCCCGTGGATTGGGCCCGACCGACCCGGCGCCGCGGATCCTTCTCTTGTACGGCTCGCTGCGCGAGCGGTCGTATTCGCGGCTCTGCGTCGAGGAGGCGGCCCGTCTGCTGCAGCGGATGGGATGCGAGACCCGCATCTTCGACCCCTCCGACCTGCCCCTGCCGGGCGCGCCCGGCGACGACGACCACCCGGCGGTGCGCGAGTTGCGCGAGCACGCCTTCTGGTCGGAGGGCATGGTCTGGTGCAGTCCGGAACGGCATGGCCAGGTCTCCGGCCTGATGAAGCTGCAGATCGACCATCTGCCGCTCAGCCTGGGCGGCCTGCGCCCGACCCAGGGCCGCACCCTGGCGGTGATGCAGGTGTCGGGCGGGTCGCAGAGCTTCAACGCCGTCAACACTCTGCGCCTGCTGGGCCGCTGGATGCGGATGATCACCATCCCCAACCAGTCCAGCGTGGCCAAGGCCTTCCAGGAGTTCGACGAGGCCGGCCGGATGAAGCCCTCGGCCTACTATGAGCGGATTGTTGATGTGATGGAGGAATTGGTGCGTTTCACCATCCTCACCCGGCCGCACGCGGCCCAGCTGGTGGACCGCTATTCCGAGCGCAAGGCGGCCAGGATTCCCCTCGACGCCGCTTCCGATCTGTCGGGGATCGCCATCGCGCGCCAGGCGTGACCTCTCCTCGACAACGCGAACACGCCTCGCATTCCTCCCCCTTAATACGGACCTTGACCCCATGGCCGCGGCGGCCGCCGAGCATCGCGATGGTCGTAACTCGCCAGAAGTGGCGAAAGGCAGTCTCCGGTTGACGTCCTCATCCTAACGAACCTCCAGGCCCTTGCCGCGCTAAGCAAGGGGGACCAGGCGCGGGCCGTCCGGCCGAAAACAGTAATGCCTGAAGCGGAATAGGAGCAGACGTGCCTCGCAACGCAGCCGATTTCCTGTCGATTTACCAGCAAGGCTTCGTGAGGGTCGCTGCGTGCCGTCCCGTCTGCAGGATCGCGGATCCGGCGTTCAACCTGGAGCAGACCCTGAGGCTCGCCCGTGAGGGAGACGAGGCAGGGATCGCGCTGATGGTTTTCCCGGAGCTGGGCCTCTCGGGCTATTCGATCGACGACCTGTTGCTGCAGCGGGCGTTGCTCGACGAGGTCGAGCGGCAACTCGTGAACCTCGTGGCCGAAAGCCGCGATCTCCATCCGGTCGTTCTGGTCGGCGCGCCCCTCCGTCGTGAGGGACGGCTCTATAATTGTGCGGTGGCTATCCACCGGGGGCGGGTCCTTGGCGTGGTGCCAAAGGGCCATCTGCCCAACTACCGCGAGTTCTATGAAAAGCGATGGTTCGCCTCCGGGCGGGATGTGGAAGGCGAGATTACGATCGGGGGCGAGACCGCTCCATTCGGAATGGATCTGCTGTTCCAGGCCGACGATGTCGACGGCCTGATCTTTCATGTCGAAATTTGCGAGGATGTTTGGGCGCCCGCGCCGCCCAGCGACTTCGCCGCGCTCGCCGGCGCGCTGATTCTGACGAACCTGTCCGCAAGCAATATCGTTGTCGGAAAGGCGGACACGCGGCGAAGACTCTGCGAGCTGCAGTCCGGCCGCTGTTGGGCGGCCTACATCTACTCCGCGGCCGGCTATGGAGAATCGACGACCGACCTGGCCTGGGACGGACAGGCCTGCATCTACGAGCTGGGGGCGCAGCTCGCGGAGACGGAGCGCTTCAGCCTGGGGTCCCAGATGGCCGTCGCGGACATAGACGTGGAACGGCTGCAGCTGGAACGTATGCGGACCGGCACCTTTAACGAGGCCGCGATCGCCAACGGGATGCCCGACCGGCGCTTTCGCCGGGTGACCTTCCATCTTGATCCGCCAGTTCGCAACCTCGGCCTGCAACGACGCATCGACCGTTTTCCCTTTGTGCCCAACGATCCCTCCCGTCTCGACCAGGATTGCTACGAGGCGTTCAACATACAGGTGAGCGGGCTGGCCAAGAGGCTTGAGGCGACCGGAACAGCCAAGATCTGCATCGGCGTGTCCGGAGGCCTGGATTCAGCGCACGCCTTGATCGTCGCGGCCAAGGTCTTCGATCTGCTTGGGCGTCCACGCACGGACATTCTCGGGTTCACAATGCCCGGCTTCGGCACGAGCGCGAGGACCAAGTCTAACGCCTACGCCTTGATGAACGGGCTCGGCGTGACCGTCGAGGAAATCGACATCAAGCCGCTCGCCCAGCAGATGCTGCAGGACTTGCGCCATCCGTTCGCGAGGGGCGAACCTGTGTACGACACGACGTTCGAGAATGTGCAGGCCGGGCTCCGGACAGACCTCCTGTTCAGGGCCGCCAATCAGCGGAACGGCATGGTGCTCGGCACCGGCAACATGTCCGAGCTCGCGCTCGGCTGGTGCACCTACGGCGTCGGCGACCAGATGAGCCACTACAACGTCAACGGCTCCCTCCCGAAAACCCTCATTCAACACCTGGTCCGTTGGACAGCGGCGAACCGCCTGTTCGACCCCGCGGTGTCCGACGTCCTGCTCGACATCCTGGCGACAACGATTTCGCCGGAGCTCATCCCGCAGACGGCCGAGGGCGAGTCGCAGAGCACCGAAGGCAAGATCGGCCCCTACGAGCTCCACGACTTCTGGATCTACTATCTCACCCGGTTCGGGCTGCGGCCCTCCAAGATCGCCTTCCTGGCCTTGCACGCCTGGCAGGACGCCGCCGCCGGGAATTGGCCGCCGGGCTTTCCGGACGAGCAAAAGCGGGCCTACCCCATCGGGTCTATTCGCAGCTGGCTGGAGGTGTTCCTGCAGCGCTTTTTCGCCAATCAGTTCAAGCGCTCGGCCCTGCCGAACGGACCCAAGGTCACGACAGGCGGTTCTCTGTCGCCGCGGGGCGACTGGCGCATGCCCTCGGACGCTCATGGCCAGGTCTGGATCGACGAGCTGCATCGCAACGTGCCGGAGGTTCTTGATCCCGCAAGCGACGACATTCCAACGAAAGAGCCCGATGTGCTGCCCGCCGGAGGCAAACCCATCGTCCGATAAGACCGTCTCCCCGGCCTGCGGACTCCGGGGGCGGAGGGCGGTTTCAGAACCGGAAGCCGGCGCCTGCCCATGCGGCCCCCGGCGGGGCGGAAGTTCGCTGAAGGGCTGGCGGCCCTAGCCGATGTCCGCCGGCCGCGCGCCCTTCGGTGCCGCATGCCGGGAGAAGCCGACCACGAGGATAGCGATCGTCAGCAGCTGAACGGCGACGCCTTCGACCGTCGGGTAGAGGCCGAGGATCTCGATACGGGGGATCCAGGCCAGCGGATGGACGTCGAGCCAGCCCGCCTCCTGCAGCGCCGCCACCCCCTTCCCGACGAGGACAACCGACAGGATGGCCATAAGGATCGAGCTCAGGGAGAAGAACCGGCCGATCGGCAGGCGCTTGCTGTAGGCCAGCAGGGCCCAGGCAACCACGGCCAGGATGACCACCGCCGTCAGGGCGCCGGCCAGCATGCCGAGGTGGCCGCCCTGGCTCCAGATCGCCGCATAGAACAGGATGGTCTCGAACACCTCCCGGTAGACCACCACGAAGGACAGCAGGAATAGGAACCAGGCCGACCGTTTCGACAGCGCATGGGAGAGCTTGTCGCGGATATAGGTCTGCCAGGCGTCGGCGTGCGACTTACCGTGCATCCAGATGCCCACCGAGACGAGCACGACGGCGGCCAGAAGCGAACCGAACCCTTCGGTCAGTTCCCGGCTGGCGCCGCTGATGGAGATGAAGAAGGTCGCGGCCGCCCAGGTAGCCCCGCCGGCGACCAGCGCGGCGACCCAGCCGCCGTGGACGTAGCGCAGCACCTCGGGCCGTTCGGCCTTCCTGAGGAAGGCGATCATCGCCACCACGATGAGCAGGGCCTCTAGGCCTTCGCGCAGCAGGATGGTGAAGGCGCCGAGGAAGCTGGCGAGATTGTCCGCCTCCTGGGGCGCGAGGGCCCGCTCGGCCGTGTCCAGCAGGGCGTTCGCACGAGCGACCCGACCGGCGACCTCCTGGGCGGGCGCACCCCGGCTGATAGAGACGCGCAGCTCGGTCATGGCGGTCTCGACCCGGCGCAGCAGGGCGCTGTCCCGGGCGCCGAGGGCCGGCTCGATCGGCTCGACGCCGTCGAGGTAGGCGGACAGCGCCGCGTCGGTGGCGGCCTTGCGATCGCCCCGTCGATAGGCGGCCTCGCTCTCCGCCAGGCGCGTCCGCGCCAGGGTCAGCGTCGATCCGGCCGGGCGCGCCGCGGCCTCGGGATGACGTCGCAGATAGGCGGTCAGGGCCCGCGCCCGGGGTTCGCCGAGGCGGGTGGCCAGCTCGGCCGGCGTGGTCTGGGTGAGGGCGGCCAGGTCGGGAAAGGCCGCGCGGACCGCCGGATCGCCGTCCCACAGGCGCTTGCCCTCGGCGGCTTCGGCGTCGGTGAAGGCGAAGCGGCCGACATAGAAGGCCAGCGCCCAGCGGTCCTCGGCCGGCAGGTGCGAGAAGCTGGCCATCGCCGTGCCCTCCAGCCCCTGGTCGATCACCTGATACAGCCCGAAGACGCTGCGCTGGCGCGCGCGCTCCACGTCGGCGAAGGCGATCGCCGGCGGATCGAGCCCTTCGGCGCCGGGGCCGTCGGCGCGCCCGGTCACGCCGTGGCAGACCGCGCACTGCTCGGCGTAGAGGGCGGCGCCGCGGGCCAGGTCGGGCGGGAACGAGGGCGCCAGCGGGCTCGGATAGGCCGTCAGCACCGCGCCGGCCAGGGCCTTGGCCCGGGCGCCGACGACGGCCGGATCCGCCTTGTCCCGGATGGCCGCCTGCAGGCCCTCTGCGTCGCGCATCAGGGCGGCCTTGGCCGGGTTGGCCGGCAGGGCGTCCAGACGCGTCCGGATCTGGGTGCTGAACTCGATCATCTCGCCGTATTCGGCCGGATTGACGATCTCGCCGTCGGCCACTGCGCCGGCGTAGTCGACCGCCACATAATCCAGCAGCCGCCAGGCGACCTGGGCCTCCGAGGCGGACGGCGCCTGGGCGAGGGCCGGGGCGGCCAACCCTAGGGCGAACAGCAGGGTGAGCAGACGGAGCAGAGGACGCATGGGAGACCTAGTTGTGAGCGGCTCGCAATAGCATTCAAGCGACGCCGCTGTCGCGTCTAAACTGCGGACGCGCCCGGGCCCGCAGAGGCGGCCGCGATCGCGGCTGCCGTCGGGTCAGACTTCGTAACGCGCGGCCGTCAGAGGTGGATCGTGCGCTCGGCTACCGCCAGGCAGGCTTCGCGCAGGGCTTCCGGCAGGGTCGGATGGGCGTGGCTTGTCCGCGCCAGATCCTCGGCCGCCGCGCCGAACTGCATGGCGGCGACCGCTTCATGGATCAACCCGCCGGCCTCAGGGCCCAGGATGTGCACGCCGAGGATCTTGTCCGTCGCGGCGTCGGCCAGAACCTTGACCAGACCGTTCTTCTCCAGACGCGCCTTGGCCATGGCGTTGGCGGAGAAGGGGAAGCGCCCCACGCGGTAGGCCACGCCGGCCGCCTTGAGGTCGTCCTCGGTGCGGCCGACCGAAGCCAGTTCCGGCCAGGTATAGACGACCGCCGGAATCGTTCCGTAGTCCACATGGCCCGCGCCCCCCGCCAGGCGTTCGGCCAGGGCGATCCCTTCCTCCTCCGCCTTGTGGGCCAGCATGGCGCCGCCGATGACGTCGCCGATGGCGTAGACCCCGTCGGCGCTGGTCCGGAACCCTTCGTCCACCGGAATAAAGCCCCTGCGGTCGGGCGCAATGCCGACCGTTTCCAGATCGAGCCTGGCGGTTGCGGGCCGTCGGCCGATGGAGACCAGCACGACATCGGCCTTGATGGTTCCTCGCGCGCCATCGCCCATGGGCTCGACGTCGAGGACGACGTCGTCGCCCTCCATCCGCGATCCGACCACCTTATGCCCAAGGCAGAACTGGAAGCCCTGGGCCTCGAGCACCTTGTGCAGCGCCGCCGACATCTCCGAGTCGACGCCGGAGGCGATCCGGTCGAGCACCTCGATGACCGTGACCTCGCTGCCGAGCCGACGCCAGACCGACCCCAGCTCCAGTCCGACGTAGCCGCCGCCGATCACCGCCAGATGGCGCGGCGCCGCCGTCAGGCTCAGGGCGCCGGCGGAGGTGACGATTCGCCGCTCGTCGATGGGCAGGTCGGGCAAGGTCGCCGCTTCCGATCCGCTGGCGATGACCACCGCCTTGCTGGCCTGCACCTCGAAAGCGCCGTCCGCGGCGCGCACCTCCACCCGGTCGCGCGCCAGCAGCCGCCCGCGGCCCTGGAAGCGGGCGACCTTGTGCTTGCGCAGGAGGTAGGCGACCCCTTCGCCAAGCTCGGTCACCACCTTGCCCTTGTGCCGCATGACACCGTCAAGATCGGCCCGCACATTGTCTACCATGACGCCGAACGCTTCGAGATTGCGCGCCATCTCCAGCCGCTCGGTGGCCTGGAGCAGCGCCTTGGACGGAATGCACCCGATGTTCAGGCAGGTCCCCCCGAGCAGTTCGCGGTCGTCGATGACCGCCACCGACAGGCCGAGCTGGCTCGCCCGGATCGCACACGGGTATCCGCCCGGCCCGCCGCCGATGATCACCAGGTCGTAGGAGGTCGTCGAACGGCTCATGGCGTCAGCCTTTGCTGCGAGTGGATGGGAGAGAAGGGCCCCGGCCAGCCCGAGGAAGCGGCATCAGGCGCCCCCCTCATTGAGGGCCGCGTCGCGCGTCTCCATTCGGAACCCGCTTCCGGGGAGGGCCGGCAGGCGGCGGAAGTCGATCTCCAGATCCTGATCCGGCAGCCGGTAGTTCAGGTCGGCGAGCAGGCCGACGGCGCGCTCCATCAGCTCCACGACGATCCCTTCGCCAGGGCAACGGTGACCGGTCGCCGCATCCCCACCGCCCTGGGGGATGAGACCGAACGGATCTCCGGAGCCGTCGCTGAACCGCTCCGGCCGGAACGCCTCGGGATCAGTCCAGTGTGCGGGATCGTGATTGGAGCCATAGAGGTCGAGGACCACCTGACGGCCCTCCGGGAAGACCAGGTCGCGCCAGCGAAACGGCGCGCGCACACGCCCGATCACTGCCGGGAAGAACGGATAGAAGCGTCGGACTTCCTGGACGAAGGCGCGGCGACGTCCGGCGTCGGCGTCGGCCAGACGGGCCGCATCCGGGTGAGCCTGCATCGCGTGCGCCACAAACACGATGTAGACCGAGGTCGCGACAGTCGGCCGCAATACATTGGCCAGTTCGACCGCCGCCGTGTGGATCGGCAACGGTTCGCCGTCCGCGGCGCGGGTCCAGGCCCAGGCGTGGGCGGCCGTGTCCGGATCCGGCGACAGACGGCCGGCGCGAATGTCTTCAATGATCGAGCCCAGCCAGGCGTCGACGCGGCGACGCGCGTGCCTCGACCACAGATGCCGGGGGCCCCGCGATCCCGCCGCGTCGAACAGCGCCCTCAGGTGACGGACCCGTTTCGCCTCTTCGTGCGGCTCGAGCGGCACGCCGGCCCAGGCGCAGACGGCCCGCGTTAGCACCGGCTGCAAGGCGTCATACAGCACGATGTCGTCCTCGCCGGCCCATTCGACGGCCGCGCGCCGCCACTCCGCTTCGAACAGTTCGCCCAGTCGCGCGACACGGGCTGGCGACATCAGGGACATGAACACGCCCTTGCGGGCGCGGTGGGCCTCGCCGTCCAGCCCCTGGACGCCGCCCTCGCCGAGCAGCGTGCGGCGGACCGGCGCCGGCATGGCGCCCGCCCGCACGATGCGGGTCTCGTCATAGAAGATCCGCGCCGCCTCGCGGCCTCTCAGACAGGTCGTCTCCTTCAGCGCCAGGCGGGTCTCGACGACGTCGGCGCCGGCCTGCTCGAACAGGTGGGAAAGGCGCCGATAAGGGTCTGTCAGCAGGGCCAGGGTCTGGTCGCCGTGTCGCGAGGTCGGCCGATGCGTCATCGAAATCCTCCAGAAGGACGGGCGGTCCGCGACGGGAGCCGCCAATCGCCTCCAAACGTCGCGGTGGGCTAATGGCTCCGGGGTCTTTGCGCCTTCCGGATCTTCCACAGGGTCAAAGCGGCGCGGATGGATCGTGCAACGCCTCGATCACCTTGCAGGCGGAGACCCGGCCCCCGGCGCATTCCGTCGTCATCCGCGACAGTTCGCGCTGGAGGGCGCGGAGCCGGGCGATCTTCTGTTTCACATCGGCGAGATGACGTTCGGCCAGGGTGCTGGCCTCGGCGCAGGGCCGATCGGGGTGATCCGACAGATCAAGCAAGGAGCGGATCGAATCCAGATCGAAGCCCAGCTGGCGGGCATGCCGGATGAATGACAGGCGGCGCTCCGCCGCGTCGTCATACATGCGCCGGTCGCTGGCGGTGCGCGGCGGCGGCGGAAGCAAGCCGATTTCTTCATAGAAGCGGATGGTCGGAACCTTGACGCCCGTGGCGGCGGCCAGTTTGCCGATGGGGCGCAACCCGGACGAGGCGGGAGAGGGGAGGGGCATCGCGTCAGCTCGTAACGGCGGGTGAAAGGCATCTGGG
>DBBK01000130.1:0-16256 GCA_002292165.1 Brevundimonas sp. UBA986 | reverse complement strand
CATCGGCCCAGCCCCATCAGGACGACGGCGATGCCGAAGGCGGCAATCGTGGAGGCGCCGGTGAGCGCCATGCCGAAGGCCGGGGCCGCCGCGCCCTGCGCGTAACCCAGGGCGAAGAAACCCCGACCAACCAGATAAAGAGGGACCAACACCGGCAGCAGGATCATCTCCTCGCCGCGCAGCACGGTGGCGAGCACCAGGTGGGCGCTCACCGCCAGAACGGTCTGTTCAAGCGAGTTCTGTAGCACGGCGGCGGGTAGGGCGAGCCTGGCGCCGGGCGCCGCATCGGCGGACCCGGCCGGTCGGCGTCGGACCGGAACCGGATGCTGGCCACCACCCTCAAACACCCCGCGAGCCACAGGAAGACCGGGAGATTCGCCTGCAGGGCATAGGCCAGCCTATCGGCCGTCGCCATGTCGCGCGCCGCGCCGAGAAGGGGCGGGGAAAGCCGCAGCCAGGCGGAGGCCGCCGCTGAGGCGGTGATGAGAATCGCCGGCGCCGAGCGGACGGCGATCGCCCTCTGTTCGGCGGGAAGCCTCATCGCGCCGCCCGTCCCAGGGTCGAGGACGCCGCGCGGCTGTCCGAGCCCCGGACGGTGAGGAGGAGCAGCGCGACGCCGCAGACAATGGCCGCATCGGCGAGGTTGAAGGTCGGCCAGTGCGCCGCCCCCCAATGAAGATCGATAAAATCGGTGACCGCGCCAAAGCGTAGCCGGTCGACGAGGTTCCCGATCGCTCCACCGGCGATGAGGCCTGCGGCGGCCGCCGNNCCGCCGTCACGGCGCTGCGCGTGCGCCAGATCCACGCCAGCAGGGCGCCGATGATCAGGGAGGCCACGGCGCTCAGCGCCCAGCGGCCGACGGCGCCTGAGCCGGCGAACAGGCCGAAGGTGACGCCGGGGTTGAACCCGAGACGCAGCGCGAGAAACGGCGTGAGGTTGATCGGAGCGTCCAGCTGAGCGCGCGCCGCGGCCTTGGCGGCCTGATCCACGACGGCGATCAGCGCCGCGAGCGCGAAGGCGATCGTCTGCAGGCGGCCGGGAACGCGTCGCGTCGGGTGCATGGTGATCATGAAGCCTCCAATGGATTTCAACTGATTTTGGGCCCTCTAGTTACTAGAGGATCAAGCTGGTTTTATCTGACAGGCGTTTCTTTCATGGAAGCCATGCATTCTCGGCATGATCGTCTAGCCATTGGGAGATGCATGCTTCTCGCGAAAGGGTAATCCGATGACTGAACCCCCTCTCGTCCTGTGCACTTCCTCGCCCGGCTGCAGTTGCGGCGTGGCCTCCAGGTTCGACAGCGCCACCCCGCCTACCGGCGCATCATGATCGCGGTGATCGCCGTCAACTGCGCCGCCTTTATGGCCATAGCCAGCGGCGTGTCCCTGCAAGGCTCGGCGCCCCCTGGGCGCCAATGTGCTCAACTTCCTGGCCGACGCGCCACCTACGGCATCAGCCTGGCCGTGATCGGACGTTCGGTCGCCGTGCAGTCCGGGGCGGCCAATGGCCAAGGCGCCAGCCTCGTTGCGTTGGTGCTGTTATTCCTCAGCTACGCGATCTCGCGAGCCACCTCCGGGGCGCCGTCCCGTGGCATCACCGGACTGGGCCCTCTGGGCTTCTTCGCCAACGCCCTGGCCGGCTTACTGCTGGTAAGCCACTGCGCAGGCGACGCCAACGTCCGCTCGCTCTGGCTATGCGCGCGCAACGACCTTACCCAGAGCCTGGCGTCGCGGCGACCGGCGGAGCGGTCTGGCTGACCGGTTCACGATGGCCCGACCTGATAGCGGGAGCGCTACTCAGGTGAAGATTGCGCATTCTGCAATCTCGATCCACCTGCAGACGCAGCGAAAGAATCGGACGCGATCAGCGTGCGCTCGCTTAAAGATCGCTCGACGTTGCTGAATAGGTCGAGATGGCCGACGACGCGCCACTCTCGGCCTTGCATGTCGACTTTCCCTCTCCCTCACCGCGGATTGGTGGTCACTCGAAACAGTCGCAGCCCCCGAACACTGTAACAGATTGCTTGATCGCCCGAATGAAAGTATCCACCACGCGATGGCGTGGCCAATTGCGACATGGGCAAGACTGATACTGGCGGTGACCCTGGTCTCCGCCGTGTTTTTCGTCGCCCCGATCGCTGACGCCGCGACCTGCGTCCCGGAGACGGCATCGGCTCACGCCATGGTCGTTGAAGATGCGGGCGATGGCGACCAGGTCGACCTTGGCGCTGGGCACGGAGTCTGCACCCACGGCCACTGCCACCACAACGGAACTGCCCGTGCGGATGTCGCCGACCACATCGCGATGCAGATCCACGCGCGGCCTGTTCACGCCTTCCCCTCGAGTGATTTTCCGTCGTCGATCTCTCCCGACGGCCTGAAGCGCCCTCCCAGAGTCTGACCGGACGTCTGCGCCGCCGTGCGCGCGAACTCGTGTCAAATTTCTGGAAGATGAATCATGCCTCCCTCATATCGCAGGCCGCCGCGTTTCGCGGTCGGCTGCGCGTTGGCCGCATTCGCGGCCGTGCTGGCCAGTCCCGCTTGGGCTGACCCCGCGCCGTCCTTCGCCGAGCTGCTCGCCCAGCTGGGTCAAACCCCGGCCACCCTTGAAGCCGGCGCCCTGTCGGACGCCGCCGAAGCACGTGTCCGCCAGGCCCGTGCGAGGCCTAATCCGACGATCGCTCTCGACGCCGAGAACGCTTTCGGCACGGGGCCCTTCTCGGGCTACGCCAATGCCGAAACCACCTTGTCGATCAGCCAGGACCTCGAGCTGTGGGGACGTCGGACCGCGCGGGTCAATGTCGCCCGCGCGGAAGCCGGAACCGCGGCGCTGCAGCGGGATCTCGCCATCATCGACGCCGCCGGAAGGCTCGCTCAGGTCTATGCCGATGCGGAAGCCGCCCAAAGGCGGGCTGCTCTCGCGGAGGAAAGCCTCACCCTGACCATCGCCGATGCGAGGGCCGCCCTTGTTCTTGTCGAGGAAGGCCGTGAGCCGCTGCTGCGCGGCATCCAGGGGGAAAGCGAAGCGGCTGCGGCGCGTGCCTCTCGCGATGAAGCCGTCGCGGAGCGCGACGCGGCCTTCGCGCGGCTGACCGCAGTCGCCATGCTGGCGGCTCCGGTCACGACGATCGACACCAGCCTGCTGGACCTCGCACCTGCCGCGACCTTCGCTCCCCCGGCGGAGGCGCCGGCCGTTCGCGTCGCCGAGGCTCAGCGCGCGGCCGCCGAACGCAGGATCGATGTGGAGCGGATCCGCTCGCGCCCGGACATCAACGCCAGCGTTGGTGTCCGTCGCTACGAGATGGAAGACGCGACGGCGCTGACTTTCGGCGTCAGCATGCCGCTGCCCCTGTTCGACCGCAACCGCGGGAACATCGACGCGGCGCAGGCCGACTTCCGGGCTGCGGATGCGCGGCTCCTGGGCGCCCGCCAGGAGGCCCAGGCCGATCGCGCCGCAGCGCGGGCGCGCCTCGCCGCCTCCGTGAGCCGGGTCTCCGCCGCCGATGCAGGGGTGGCGTCTGCCGAGGAGGCCTACCGTCTGTCGCGGATCGGATCCGAAGCGGGGCGCATCTCTCAACTCGAGCTGCGGGTCACCCGTGCAGCCCTGATCTCTGCCCGAACTTCGGCCGTCGATGCGCGCCTTGCACGCGTCCAGGCCGAGATTGAACTTGCGCGCCAGGACGGCCGCGCCCCCTTCCAAGGAGCCCAATGATGCGCAAGCGCACATCCAACAAGACGTTGCTGATCGGCGGCGCCGCCGCCGTCGTTCTGCTTGGCGGAGGCGGGCTGTTCCTGCTCACGCGCGGGCCGGACGCCGCTCCAGCCGCCGCCGAGGGTGAGGCGGGTCACGCTGAAGAAGAGGGCGCTCATGCCGAGGGCGAAGCCGGCCACGAAGGCGAGGCCGAAGCGCCGGAAGGCTTCGTCGCTCTGAGCGCGGCCCAGGCCCAGGCCGCCAACCTGATCGTGGTCGGCGTCGGTCGGGGAGGGGGCGCCGAAACCCGGCTCTCCGGGCGGGTCGAGCCCATGGTCGACGCGCGCGCCGCTGTGGCGGCGTCCGTCGGCGGGCGGGTCGAGCGGGTTCTCGTAGCTCCGGGCCAGTCGGTCCGGATCGGTCAGCCCCTGGCGAGCGTCGTCAGCGGTGAAGCGGCGACGTTCCGCGCGGACGCAGACGCGGCGGCCGCCGAAACTGAAGTGGCGCGCCAGGCTTATCAACGCAACCGCAATCTGGCGGACCAGGGCGTTGTCGCCCGACAGGAGGTCGAGGCGTCCCGCGCGCAACTGCTCAGCGCCGAAGCCGGCGCCCGCGCGGCTCGCGCGCGGTCCAGCGCGGCGGGCTCGCCCAACGCTTCGGGCCGCCTCAGCGTCACCAGCCCCATCACCGGAGTCGTGACCAGCGTCCAGGTCGGACCGGGCGGCTTCGTCGCCCCTGGCGGCGTTGTCGCCGAGGTCACCAACCCGGCCAGGGTTGAGCTCGTCTTCAACGCGCCGCCTGCTTTGGCCGCCAATGTAAGGGCCGGGGCGCCTCTGCGGGTCAGCAGCCCCAGCGGCGACTTCGACGCCATCGTCACCGGCGTTGCCGCAGGCGCGGGCGGCGAAAGCGGCGCCACGGTCATTCGGGCCCGGCCGACGGGCTCTGTCCTCCCGCCGGCCGGTTCCGCCGTCACGGGGGCGATCGTGACGGGCGAGACGACCGGCGGTCTCACCGTGCCGACCGAGTCCGTCCAGACCGTCGACGGCAACACCGTCGTCTTCGTTCAGGTCCCGAACGGCTTCCAGGCCCGTCCGGTGCTCGCCGGTCGTCAGGCCGGGGGGCGGACTGAAATCCTGCGTGGCCTCACCGGGGCTGAACGGGTCGCCGGCACGAACGCCTTCCTCCTCAAAGCCGAGCTCGCCAAGGGCGAGGCCGAGCACGGTCACTAGGGGCGCACCGCATGTTCAAATTCATCATCGAACTCTCGGTCAAATTCCGATGGTTCGTGGTTCTCGCCACGGCGCTTGTCGCGGCCTACGGACTCCTCGAGCTGACACGGCTTCCCATCGACGCCGTGCCGGATATCACCAATCGCCAGGTCCAGGTGACCACGGTCGCTCCGGCGCTCGCGCCTGAACAGATCGAACGACAGGTCACCTACCCGATTGAAACCGCCATGGCCGGCATTCCCGGCCTGACCACGACCCGATCCCTCAGCCGAAACGGCTTCAGCCAGGTCACGGTCATCTTTACCGACCAGACCGACATCTATTTCGCGCGCCAGCAGGTCGCCGAACGGCTCGCGGGCGCCCGGGAGGC
This sequence comes from Brevundimonas sp. UBA986, assembly GCA_002292165.1. Classification (GTDB taxonomy): domain Bacteria; phylum Pseudomonadota; class Alphaproteobacteria; order Caulobacterales; family Caulobacteraceae; genus Brevundimonas. The sequence continues at coordinate 10,967 of DBBK01000130.1, read as the reverse complement.
CATGCCTGACGGGGTGGAGCCGACCATGGCCCCGATCACCACGGGCCTCGGTGAAGTGCTGATGTGGACGATCGACTACAAGCCATTCAACAGTCAGAACCTCGCCAAGCCTGGCGAGCCGGGCTGGCAGGCGGGCGGAGCCTATCTGACGCCCGAAGGCGATCTGCTTTCGACCCCGCAGCAGCGCGCCACCTATCTGCGCACCGTGCAGGACTGGATCGTCGCGCCGCAAATGCGGACCGCCCCCGGTCTCGCCGGCGTCGACACCGTCGGCGGCTATGTGAAGGAGTATGCGGTCCGTCCGGACGCGGCGCGCCTTTCCGCCTACGGCCTGGGCATGGGCGACCTTATCCAGGCCCTCGATCGCGCCAACACTCAGGCCGGCGCAGGCTATATCCAACGCGCTGGCGAAGCTCTGACGGTCCGCACCGACGCCTTGGCCTCCACCGTGGAAGATCTGGCTCAGGCGCCGGTCGTCAACCGGAACGGCCTGATCGTGCGGGTCGCCGATGTCGCCACGGTCGAGATCGGCCAGGCTCCGCGCCTGGGCGGCGCCAGCCGTGACGGCCACGAGGCCGTGCTCGGAACGGCGCTGATGATCGCGGGCGGCAACAGCCGCACCGTGGCCCAGGCGGCCGGGGAGCGACTCGATGAGGTTCGCAAGACTCTGCCCGCAGGGATCGAGGCGGTGACGGTCCTTGACCGTAGCGCCCTGGTCAACTCGACCATCTCGACCGTGGCCCGCAACCTCACCGAGGGCGCCCTTCTGGTCATCGTCGTGCTGTTCCTGCTGCTCGGAAACATTCGTGCGGCCAGCATCACGGCCTTGATGATCCCGATCAGCTTCCTGTTCGCCGTCATCGGCATGAATAGGTTTGGCATCAGTGGAAACCTGATGAGCTTGGGCGCGCTGGACTTCGGCCTTCTGGTCGATGGGGCGGTCATCGTCGTCGAAAGCACCCTGCTGATGCTATCGCAGCGGCGGATCGATCTGGGACGGGCCCTGACCCGTCGGGAACGCCTCGATGTCGCCGTGGCCGCAGCTCGCAAGATGGTCAAGCCGGCCGCCTTCGGTCAGCTGATTATCCTGCTGGTCTTCACGCCCCTGCTGATGCTTGAGGGGGTGGAGGGCAAGACCTTCGTCCCCATGGGGGCGACGGTGATGCTGGCCTTGGTCGGGGCCTTCATCTTCTCCTTCACCTTCGTTCCGGCCATGACGGCCCTGCTGGTGCGGGATCCCAAGAAGGTCGAGACCGACGAACACGGCCACGCCCACGAACACGAAACCTTCCTGCTCCGCCACGCGCGGCGTTGGATCCAGCCGGCCATCCGCGCCGCCGTCGATCGTCCGAAGATCGTCCTGATCTCGGCGCTCGGCGCGGTCGTCGTCGGTGGTCTGGCCTTTTCGTCCCTCGGGCGGGAGTTCATCCCTACCCTGGACGAAGGCGACATCGCCATGCAGGCGCTGCGTGTTCCCTCGGCGTCGCTGGAACAGTCGCTCGCCATGCAGATGGCGTTGGAACGGGTCATCACCGCCCAGCCGGAAGTCGAGACCATGTTCTCCAGGACCGGCACCGCCGAGGCGGCCGTCGACCCGATGCCGCCCAACATTTCGGACAGCGTCATCGTTCTGAAGGACCGCAAGGACTGGCCGGATTCAGGTCTCGAGAAGGAAGCCTTGCTCGAGCGGTTCGAAGAGCTCGCCAACCAACAGATCGGGAATAATTTCGAGTTCAGCCAACCCATCGAGCTCCGCTTCAACGAACTCATTTCCGGGGTCCGGACCGACCTCGCGGTCATGGTCTACGGCGATGACTTCGACACCATGCAGCGGGTCGCTGATGAGGTGGCCGGCGTACTGCGGCAGACCACCGGCTCCGCCGACGTTCGCGTCGAACAAGCGTCGGGCTTGCCGACGCTCACGGTCAGCGTCGATCGGTTCGCGGCGGCCAGCTACGGCCTGTCCGCAGCCGACGTTTCTGAAGCGGTCTCGGCCGCCATCGGCGGCGCGGAGGCCGGCCGGATTTTCGAGGGCGACCGTCGCTTCGACGTCGTCGTCCGTCTTCCGGACGATGCGCGCAACGATCCGGCGGCGCTCGCGGCCCTGCCGATCGTCTCTTCGACAGGCGTAACCGTGCCGCTGTCTTCGGTAGCCCGTATCCAAAGCGCCGAGGGGCCGAACCAGATCAGCCGCAACGACGGTAGCCGACGGATGGTGGTCCAGGCCAACGTTCGCGGCCGGGATCTGGGCGGCTTCGTCACCGACGCACAAACCAAGGTGGACCAAATCCAGCTCCCGCCGGGCGTCCGCCTGACCTGGGGCGGTCAGTTCGAGAACCTCAAACGGGCCGAACAACGGCTGGGCCTGGTTATTCCGATCGTCTTCGTCCTGATCGGTGTGCTGCTGTTTATGGCTCTGGGGTCGTTCTCCGAGGCTGGGCTGGTCTTCGCCTGCGTGCCCTTGGCCTTGATCGGCGGCGCCTTGGCGCTTCTCATGCGAGGGATGCCGTTCTCGGTGTCTGCGGCCGTTGGCTTCATCGCCGTCTCGGGTGTGGCGACCCTGAACGGACTTGTTTTGATGCAGGCCATTCGCGAGCGATTGCAGGCGGGGCTCGCGCCCCGGGACGCGGCGATCGAAGGGGCGTCCAGCCGATTGCGTGCGGTGTTGACGACAGCCTTGGTCGCCATTGTCGGCTTCATCCCGATGGCGCTCGCCCACGGCGCGGGGGCCGAGGTTCAGAAGCCTCTGGCGACGGTCGTCATCGGCGGCCTTCTGACCGCGACGGCCCTGACCCTGCTGGTCCTGCCGACCTTCGCGGCCAAGGCGGTGCGTCATCGCAAGGACGAGGGGGTTGAGGATTGATTGCTCGCACTCAGGATGACCGTCAGCAGCGACGCACGTTGCTGACGGTTCTCGCGCTCAACGCGGGCCTGGCATTAGCGCTCGGGATCGGCGGCTTGTCCGCCGATTCCAGCGCTCTGCTGGCCAATGCAGTGGACAACGCCTCGGACGCTGCTGTCTATCTGATCAGCTTTCTCGCGATCGGTCGGCCTGGTTCGTGGAAGCGGGGGGCGGCGCGCCTCTCGGGCGTCATGCTCCTTATCTTCGGCGCTGGCGTCCTTCTGGACGCGGGTCGTCGATTCCTCATCGGGACCGAACCGATCGGCCCGACCATGATGGGACTCTCGGTCGTCGCAGCGATCATCAACCTGATCTGCCTGCAGTTGATCCGCCGTCAGCACAGCGGCGACGTCAACATGAAGGCTGCCGAGACGTTCAGCTTTAACGACTTCGCCTCCAACGGGGGAATCCTCGTCGCCGGGGCCCTGGTGCTCTGGCTCGGCCAGGCGTGGCCGGACCTCGTCGTCGGCGTCCTCGTGGCCGCCATCGCGTTGAAGGGCGGCGTGGATATCCTGCGCGATGCGGCTAAGGATCGTCCGGCTGAGGGGGAGGGGCAATGATGCCGCTCGAGCCCTCCGACAGCGTCTCCAAGCCCGCAAGCCCCGCTTTGTCCGGCTCCTCGCCCCCTGATGACGCCTGTCGATCAGCGGTCGATATCCAATCCGTTCAACGATGGCGCAAGGCGGGCATTCTCGTCGGGGGCCTGCTTCTTGTCGTCTGCGCGGCGCTCGTCACATCCTGGCCCTTGCTCGAACATCCTGTCGAGCATCTGGGCCTGATCGCCATCATGGTTTGCATCATCGGTCGGGCTTGGTGTTCCCTTTACATCGGTGGCCGCAAGAAACAGGAGATCATATCCGCAGGACCGTATTCGGTCAGCCGCAATCCGCTGTACGTCTTCAGCTTCATCGGCGCGTTTGGCATCGGCGCCCAGTCCGGCAGCCTTAGCGTCGGTTTGGTCTTCGGATTAGCCTGCTGGGTGGTGTTTCGCATCGTGGTCGGCCGCGAAGAACGCTTCCTCTCCGACGCCTTTGGACACGACTACCAAGCTTACCGTGAGCGCACCCCTCGGTTCCTGCCCAAGCTCTCCCTATGGCGCGACGAGGCGGAAATCATGATCCGGCCGGTATTCTTCGTCCGCACGGTGCGCGACGGCTTCGTCTTTCTCCTAGCGCTTCCGCTTTTCGAAGCGATTGAGCAGCTCCAGCGGCTCGGGGGCTTTAATGCCGTCGTGCCCGTGCCCTGAGGTCGGGAGAACCGGGATGACCACCTGCGAGCGGATCGCGCTGGAACCCGCTGGCCCGGCGCGCCTTCGCCCGTGTCGCTATCCCGCCCCCTCGATCGCGGCGGTCGCCGCAAGCAGCCGCGATTCCCAACCCGCAACGGGACCCTATTTATGACCAGCACAACACTGCCGGACCATCTCCACACCAAGTCCGAGGAGCACGATCACGGTGGCGTTCTAGGCTCCAATACGGAGCTGATCTTCGCCCTGACAAGTGGCCTTGCTCTGGGCCTTGGATTCGCCCTCGAGAAACTCGCAACGGGCCTTCCCGCTTGGATTCCCCTCGCCCTCTTCCTGATCGCCTACATCTTCGGCGGCTTTTTTACGGTGCGAGAAGCGTTCGAGAACCTCCGCCAGAAGCGCTTCGAGATCGATACCTTGATGCTCGTCGCAGCCGCAGGTGCGGCGGCGCTCGGGGCCTGGGCCGAAGGCGCTCTCCTGCTGTTTCTGTTCAGCATCGGCCACGCGCTCGAACACTACGCCATGGGCCGCGCCAAACGCGCGATCGAGGCCCTGGCCGAGCTTGCCCCCCGGACAGCCCATGTGCGACGCGACGGGCAGGTCGTCGAATTGCCTGTCGAAGATTTGGTCGTCGGCGACACCGTGGTGGTGCGTCCAAACGAACGACTGCCCGCTGATGGCTTTGTCGTGGTCGGCACCACAAGCATCAACCAAGCCCCCGTGACCGGCGAAAGCATGCCTGTCGACAAGCAGCCCGTCGCGGATCCCGAGGCGGCGCGGGCGAGACCGGCCCAGGTCGGATCGCCGTCTCTCGTCTTCGCGGGCACCATCAATGGCTCAGGCGCCATCGAGATTGAGACGACCCGCACATCGAGCGACACCACCCTGGCCAAGGTGGTTCGGATGGTGAGTGAGGCCGAGACGCAGAAGTCGCCGACCCAGCGCTTCACGGACAGGTTCGAAAGCATCTTCGTGCCTGTGGTGCTGGCGCTCGCCTTTGTCCTGCTGTTCGCCTGGGTCGTCGTCGATGAGCCGTTCCGCGACAGCTTCTATCGCGCCATGGCCGTGCTGGTCGCCGCGAGTCCTTGCGCGCTCGCCATCGCCACCCCGAGCGCCGTCCTCTCGGGCGTCGCCCGTGCGGCGCGCGCCGGTGTCCTGATCAAGGGCGGCGCGCCGTTGGAGAACCTCGGCTCGCTCAACGCCATCGCCTTCGACAAGACCGGCACCCTGACCGAGGGACGGCCGCGGATCACCGACGTCATGACGGTGCGCGGGACGAAGGAGGGCGATCTTCTGGCGGTCGCTGTGGCGGTCGAACGGCTCAGCGACCACCCGTTGGCGGAGGCCATCGCGCGCGACGGTGGCGCACGCTTGCGCGATACGATCATCCCGGCCGCGATCGACCTCAAGAGCCTGACGGGCAAGGGCGTGACCGCCCAGCTGCACGGCGAGACGATCTGGATAGGGAAGCCGGAGATGTTCGGCGTCGACGGCGTAGCGCCGCTCGGCGACGAAACAACCTCTGTCGTCGCTCAATTGCGACTGCAGGGTCGAACCCTGATGGTGGTGCGACGCGGCACGCGCGATCTCGGTGTCATTGGGCTTCTTGATACGCCTCGCCCAGCGGCGCGGCCGACGCTGACCGCTCTTCGCGCCCTCGGCATCGGGCGAATGATCATGATCTCGGGCGATCACCAGAAGGCCGCACAGGCGATCGCCGGACAGGTCGGCCTGACAGAGGCTTGGGGCGACCTCATGCCCGAGGACAAGGTTGACGCCATCAAACGCCTTCGCGCTGACGGCAAGATCGCCATGGTCGGCGACGGGGTGAACGACGCCCCGGCCATGGCCACGGCGACCGTCGGTATCGCGATGGGCGCGGCTGGCTCCGATGTTGCGCTTGAGACCGCCGACGTCGCCCTGATGTCGGACGACCTGTCGCAGCTGCCCTTCACCGTCGGTCTCAGCCGACAGACGCGGCGCATCATTCTCCAGAATCTCTACGTCAGTCTCGGAATCGTCGCCTTCCTTGTGCCGGCGACGATCCTCGGCCTTGGCATCGGCCCTGCCGTGGCGCTCCACGAGGGGTCGACCCTGCTGGTGGTGTTCAACGCTCTGCGCCTGCTCGGCTACCACGACCGAACGGCGCCCATCCTTCCCAGTGCAATCCCGGCCGCCCCCGTGGCCCCGCCGGCTCTCTCGAGGACATCGTCATGAAGCGTTTCGGATGGATTTCCGTCATCGCCGTCTTTCTCGCCCTGTCGGCCTTCGCCTTCGGGATGATCTCGCGGCAAACCCGCGAGGTCCCTGCGGCGCCGTCGGCGGCTGACTCTCGCCCGAGCGACACCGAGGCAAGCCACGCTGGCGAGACCACGGACAGCCCATCGACTCGCGCCTATCGCGAGGCCAGCGCGAAGATGCACCAGGCCATGAGCATCAACTACACGGGCGACGCCGACATCGACTTCCTGCGCGGAATGATCGCCCACCACGAGGGTGCGCTCGCAATGGCCAAGGTCGCCGTCGAGCATGGCGAAGCCCGCGACGTGCGCAGTCTGGCCGATGAGATCATCGCGGCCCAGGAATCCGAAATTGTCCGGATGAGAATCCTTCTTGCGCGCCATGAGGACACGCCCGCGCCCAACGCAAGGCCCTGACGCATGGCCGGCAAACGCTTCACCGTGCGCGGCCGGAGCATTCGTTGGCGGGAAGGCCGCTATCGCCAACGAGGTAGGCGGCGGCTCCAGGCGCGCCCGCTGAAGCCACGGCCCGTGCTCGATACGCTCGTCGCCATCGGGGTCAGCCTGTTCGCAGGAGGCCTGGTCTTCTGCATGGCCCTTCTGCTGCTGGGCGCACACAAGGTGCCGCTGCATTTTGGGTACGGGGCCATTCTGGGCGGCGTGATCGGCTGCTCGTTTGTGTTTGGACCCCGCGATAGGCCAGGACTGATGGTCGTCGGAGGCTTGGTCGTCGTTTGGGTTTTGGGAACGGCCGTTCTCTACGCTTCGCGAGACCAGATCGTCCTGCGTCCACATGAGCACCGCAGCGCCGCCGCCAAGTCTGCGCCACGGAAGGCTGACTGAATGCCCGAAGCCGCGCTGACCGAGCCATCGCCTCGCCCCGTCCGGATCGCGCGCGGCGGCTGGCTGGACGCGCTGCGTTTTATCGTAGGGGCGCTGATCATCCTCTACCATTTCCGCGAGGCCGCGCCTGTGCCTCTCGGACAACTGCATCCAGTCTTCGAGCGCGGCTATCTGCTCACCGACTTCTTCATCATCGACTCCGGCTATGTCCTGGCCCGCATCTACGGTGATCGCCTCGCGTCCGGACAGGCCTCGCTGCGCGCCTATGCGCGCCAGCGCCTGCTGCGGGTCATTCCGGCCCACCTGGCGGTCAGCCTCGTTCTGGTGCTGCTCGTCGGCGGCGCCGCCCTGGCCGGGATCGCGCCCAGCAATCCGCGCTGGTTCGACTGGTCGCAACTGCCCGCGCAGGTGCTACTGGTCCAGGCCTATGGCGTGCCGGGCGGGCAGGGGTGGAACGCCCCGACCTGGACCCTCTCGGCCCTGATCGGCTGCTATCTCCTGCTGCCCTGGATCTGCCGCGCTCTGTGGCGCTGGCCGCCGGTCGCAGTGGTGATCGGCGCGACGCTCCTCGTCGTCGCCGCCGATATCGCCGCTTCGCTGTGGCTCGGCGATCCGATCTACCGCCTGCCGATGCGCTACGGCATCCTGCGCGCCCTGCCGCTCTTCCTGCTCGGGGTCGCGGCGGCCTTCTACGGTTCGCGGGTCTGTGTCGCGCCACACCGGGCCAGGGCGATCGGCCTCGCCGCCGCCTTCGCGCTCGTGGGGCTGCAGGCCTTCGGCGCCTTCAGCCTGGTGTCGCTCGGCCTGATGACCGTGATCATCTGGGCCGCCGGCGCCGTGCCGGTGCGCAGTCCTTCACGGCTGATCGAGCATCTGGCCCTAATGTCGTTCTCGATGTTCCTCACGAATGAGGTGAGCCGCATCGTCTGGTTCGGCTTGCTCGACGCCTTGGGACAGGAGGCCTGGTCGTCCGACGTTCGCTGGGTCCTGTGGGCCATCGGCTTGGTCGGGGCGTTCGTGGCCGCCGCCGTGTTTCGCTACGGCTTCGACCGACCGGTCCAGACCTGGCTTAGTCCGTCCCGACGACCGGGGTCGACCCGAAGGTCGGCCGCCGCCACGGAACGGGCCGTGGAATTGGGCGGCCCCGGCGTCGCCGCGCCCGGGCGCCCGGGGCAGGCCGCCATCGACCCGCCCCGGGCTTGATCAGGGGCGCGGCTCAGTGCTTGTGGGCCCGGACCCCGCGGCCACCTCCGGCCCTGTCTGGGGGGCCAGATCCCGGGCCGCGCCGGGGCGCTGCGGGCGGCAGGCCGGACACAGACCCTGGCCTTCGAGCGTGATCCGTTCGATCTCGTAGCCCGCCGCTGTCGCGGCCGCGCCCAGCGACGCCATGCCGGACGAAGGGATCTGGCGACAGAAGCCGCAACAGTCGCACAGAAGAAAAACCGCAGGCGAACCGAGGCGTTCGGGATCGCAGGCCACATAGGCCTTGAGGCTGGAAAGACGATGGATCAGACCGTGAGTTTCGAGGAACTGCAGCGCCCGATAGACCGTAGCCGGCTTCGCGACGCGAGCATCCTGGTGATACGTCGCCACGAGATCATAGGCCTTGGCCGGAGCGCCCGCGACGAGCAGGAGCTCCAGCACCCTGCGCCGGGGGCGCGTCAGCTTATCCCCGGTGGCGGCGACGCTGGCGGCGGCAGCGTCCAGGGCGCGTTCCACCTGTGCGGCCGTTGGCGGCGCGGTCTCACGGTCGTGCGGACAAGGCGAGGTCATCGAGGGGCTGGGCCCGCCTCCAGGGTTCGTCGGACGGCGCTCTCCACTCCAAGGGAACGGCGGGCTCATTTTTTAGCTTGCACCTACAGTCGCTGGAGGAGGTAGCCTTGCCCTATAGAGATCACAAGGAACAGACATGACGGCGCAACCCCTCGAAAGCCGATACCGGGTCACCGGGATGGATTGCGCCAGCTGCGGCCGCAAGATCGACACGGCGATCCGCAGGCTGCCGGGCGTCGAGGACGTCTCGGTGGCGGTGCAGACCGGCGTGCTCAAGATCCGGCATGGCGGAGACCTCGCCGACGAGGCGGTCCTGCAGCAACTGCGCAACCTCGGCTACAGCGGAGAAGCGGCCGCGCCGACGTCCGGAGCCGTCGCTGCGGCGGCGGGCCCACCTCCGGCGGCCGCCCGGGCCGGGGGCGCCCCGTGGTGGTGGACCGGCAAGGCCCGCCTCACCGCGCTCTGCGGCCTGGCGCTGTTGTCCGCCTATGGACTGGGCACGCTGTTCCCCTCCCTCGAACGATACGCCTTCCTCGCCGCCCTGGCCGTGGGGCTGATTCCGATCGCGTCGCGCGCCTTTTCGGCGGCGCGCCACGGCACGCCCTTCTCCATCGAAATGCTGATGACCATCGCCGCCGTCGGCGCCGTCTTCATCGGGGCCGCGGAAGAGGCCGCCGCCGTCGTCCTGTTGTTCCTGGTCGGCGAGATGCTCGAAGGGGTGGCGGCCGGACGCGCGCGCAAGAGCATCCAGGGGCTCGCCGCCCTCGTGCCCAAGACCGCCTTCGTCGAGGCGGACGGGGTGACCACGGAGGTCGCCGCCGAGACCGTGGCGGTGGGCGCGATCATCCTGGTCCGGCCCGGAGACCGCGTTCCGGCGGACGGCGAGATCATCGAGGGCGCGGGAGACCTCGACGAGGCCCCGGTGACGGGCGAGAGCGTGCCCAGGCGCAAGGTCGTGGGCGATCCTGTGTTCGCCGGCACGATTAACGGCGGCAGCGTCCTGCGGGTGCGCGTGACGGCCTCGGCCTCGGACAACACCATCGCCCGGGTGGTGCGTCTCGTCGAGGAGGCGCAGGAATCGAAATCGCCGACCGAACGCTTCATCGACCGCTTCTCGAAAATCTACACGCCGGGCGTGCTCGTGTTCGCCGCCCTCGTCGCGGTCACGCCGCCGCTGCTGTTCGGCGGGACGTGGAGCGAATGGGTCTACAAGGGCCTCGCCGTGCTGCTGATCGGCTGCCCCTGCGCCCTCGTCATCTCCACGCCGGCCGCCATCGCCGCCGGCCTGTCGGCGGGGGCCCGGCGCGGCCTGCTCATGAAGGGCGGGGCCGTGCTGGAGACGCTGGGCAAGATCACGGCGATCGCCTTCGACAAGACGGGGACCCTGACCGCCGGCAAGCCCGTCGTCACCGACGTCGTCGCCGGAACGCGGGATGCCTCCGCCCTGCTGACCCTAGCGGCCGCGCTGGAAACGGGATCGAGCCATCCGCTCGCCCTCGCCATCCTCGCCCGAGCTGAGGCGGACAAGATCACGGCGCCGCCGGCCTCGGCCACCCAGGCCATTCCGGGGGAGGGCGTGGAAGGCGAGGTCGGCGGCGAACGCATATTCCTCGGCTCGCCGCAGGCCGCGGCCCGACGCGCCCCGATCACGCCGGCCCAGGACGCGGCCATCGCCGCCCTGAACGCCGAGGGCAAGACGGTTTCCGTCCTTGTCGTCGGGGATGGCGTCGCCGGGTTCCTCGCCATGCGCGACGAGGCGCGGCCCGACGCAGTCCAGGGTCTGGCCGACCTGAAGGCGCGGGGCATCCGGACCATCATGCTGACGGGCGACAACCGCCGCACGGCGGAGGCGGTCGCCGCCGGCCTGGGCATCGAGCCCCGGGCCGAACTGCTGCCGCAGGACAAGCTAGTCATCGTCAAGGCGCTGCAGGCCGAGGGGCTGGTGGTCGCCAAGGTCGGGGAC